>CAZYIP010000124.1:0-10925 GCA_964646895.1 uncultured Salinisphaerales bacterium
GCCCTGGCTGTCCAGCAGTCCCGAAAGCACGAGCCTGCCGCCAGGGCGGACCAGGGTGGCGAACCGCGGGGCAAGCTCGATCAGCGGCCGTGCCAGGATGTTCGCCACGAGCACGTCGGCCGGGGTGCCGGAAACGCGATCGGGCGTCGCAATGGAAAGTTGCCCGGCGACGTTGTTGCGGCGTGCGTTATCGGCGCTGGCGATGAGCGCCTGAGGGTCGATGTCGAGGGCCTCGGCGCGTGCGGCGCCCAGGCGCAGCGCGGCAATCGCCAGTACGCCCGAGCCGCAGCCGTAATCGATGACATGGGTGCCGCGCAGATCGGCGCCATCCAGCCACTCCAGGCACAGCGCGGTGGTCGGGTGGGTGCCGCTGCCAAATGCCATGCCCGGATCGAGTTCGACCACGATCGCGTCGGCGGCGGGTGCCCGCGTTCCCGTGGGACAGATCCACAGCCTGGATCCGAATCGCAGCGGGCGATAATCACGCATGCCGCTGCGCAGCCAGTCCTCGTCAGGCACGGGCTCGGCGTCGATGGCGGTGGCGGCCGGCAGGGCGGCCCGCAGCGACTCTACGAGGCGCACGCAGTCGAGGCTTGCGTCGAACAGCCCGCTGATGCGCACACGGCGCCACAGTGGTGTTGCGCCGGGCGCCGGCTCCAGCACCGGGTCGTCGCCGGCGTCAGTGAGCGTGACGGCACCCGCCCCCAGCGCGATCAGCGCGGCTTCAGTCGCCTCGGCATGGTTCTGTGCGGTCTCGACCGTGACTTTCAGCCAGTGGACACCGCTCAACCCTGTTCGCCCGGTTCTTCCAGCCACGCGGGAATCAGGAGCTCCAGGTAATGGATGTTGGTGCCGCCACGAATGAACGCTTCGTCGGTCATGATGCGGCGGTGCAGCGGCAGGTTCGTGTGAATGCCTTCCAGCACCATTTCCGACAGCGCCATGCGCATGCGCGCAATCGCCGAGCGACGGTCTTCGCCATAGGTGATCAGCTTGCCGATCATGGAATCGTAGTACGGCGGTACGCTGTAACCGGTGTACACGTGGGTGTCCATGCGCACGCCCGGCCCGCCCGGCGCATGGAATTCGGCGATGCGTCCCGGCGATGGCGTGAATGTGCGGTGGTGCTCGGCGTTGATGCGGCATTCCACGGCATGGCCGCGCATTACGATGTCGTCCTGGGTGTAGCGCAGGGGCTGTCCGTCGGCGATCAGGAGCTGTTCCTTGACCAGGTCGATGCCGGTGACCATCTCCGTGACCGGGTGCTCCACCTGGATGCGGGTATTCATTTCGATGAAGTAGAAGTTTCCGTTCTCGTACAGAAACTCGAACGTGCCGGCACCGCGATAGCCGATGCGCAGGCAGGCGTCCACGCACAGGGCGCCGATGCGCTGGCGCTCCTCCTCCGTGATGCCCGGCGCCGGGGATTCCTCGACCACCTTCTGGTGGCGGCGCTGCATCGAGCAGTCGCGCTCGCCCAGATGGATGGCATGTCCCTGACCGTCCGCCAGTACCTGGAATTCGACGTGACGCGGGGTTTCCAGGAATTTCTCCAGGTACACGCGGTCATCGCCGAATGCGGCCTCCGCCTCGCGCCGCGCCAGCACGACCGCGTCCATCAACTCGGTTTCTTCCCGCGCCACATGCATGCCGCGGCCGCCGCCACCGCCGACCGCCTTGATCAGCACCGGATAGCCGACCTGCCGGCCCAGGTCCAGGCAGACTTGCGGGTCGTCCGGCAGGGCGGCGCCGGAACCCGGCACGCAGGGCACGCCGGCGGCCTTCATTTCCGCGATTGCCGAGGCCTTGTCGCCCATGAGGCGGATGGTCTCGGCGCGCGGGCCGATGAAGATGAAGCCGCTTTGCTCCACGCTTTCGGCGAAGTCCGCGTTCTCGGACAGAAAACCGTAGCCGGGATGCACGGCAATCGCGTCGGTGACTTCGGCGGCGCTGATGATCGCGCCCATGTTGAGATAGCTGTGCTGAGCCTGCGGCGGGCCGATGCACACCGTTTCGTCCGCCAGCAGCACATGTTTTTGATCGCGATCCGCAGTGGAGCAGACGGCGACCGCCTTGATCTCCAGTTCGCGGCAGGCGCGCAGTATGCGCAGCGCGATCTCCCCCCGATTGGCAATGAGTACCTTGTCCAGCATCAGGAGGCTACCCGATCACGAACAGTGGCTGGTCGTATTCCACCGGCTCCGCGTTGTCGGCCAGGATTTCCTTGATTGTCCCCGCCCGGTCGGACTCGATCTGGTTGAGCATCTTCATCGCTTCGATGATGCACAGGGTCTGGCCTTCCTGGACATGCTGGCCTACTTCCACGAACGGTTTTGCCTCGGGTGCGGGGGCGCGGTAGAGCGTGCCTACCATGGGCGCCCGCACGATGTGGCCGGCGGGTTCGCTGGGCGCGGGCTGGGCCGGTGCCTCGGCGGGTGGCGGTGCCGCGCCGGCCGTTGCCGGCGGCGCTGCGTAGTACATCGGCGGCGGTGCCGCGGCCCCCGAACTGTTGGGATAGCGGCTGATGCGGACCGATTCCTCGCCTTCGCTGATTTCCAGTTCGGCGATGCCGGAGCTTTCGAGAAGTTCGATCAGTTTCTTGATTTTGCGGATATCCATCAGCGTTCCTTACCCGGCGCTGTCGAGTCGGGTGATTGCGGCTTGCAGAGCGAGATCATAGCTTTGGGCACCGAAGCCCGATATCACGCCTTGCGCGATATCCGAGAAGTAGGACCGGTGCCGGAACGGCTCGCGTGCCTGGATGTTGGACAGGTGTATTTCGATAAACGGAATCCGGACCGCGAGCAGTGCATCCCGCAGCGCAATGCTGGTGTGCGTGAATGCCGCGGGATTGAACAGGATGTACGCGACGCCAGCCGCGCCCGCGGCATGAATCCGCTCGATCAGTGCGGCCTCGCTGTTGCTCTGGAAGCAGGCGAGCGAGTACCCGGCAGCCGTGGCACGGTTTTCGAGTGCCGCTTCGATGTCGGCCAGGCTGTCGTGGCCGTACCGCTCCGGTTCGCGCGTGCCCAGCAGGTTCAGGTTGGGGCCATTGAGTAGCAGGAGTTCGCGGTTCGCGCTCACCCGGTGGTGTCTCCGACGCCGTCGTAAATTCGACGCAGATTGTGCACGAACAGGATAAAGATGTACAGTTGCAGCGGTTTTCTCCGTAGATCGGGGCAAATGCCCGCCAGTTAGCGGTTGCTCCAGACCGAGGAGCTGTGGTCTTCCGTCGCGCTTGCGCTGAAGTTGGAGACCCAGCGCCGCGCCATCGCTTCGGTGAGGCGCCCTGCGTGGTATTCAAGTATGCGTCCGTCCGGGGCGATCAGGACGCTGTAGGGCAGGGCGCCCATGGTATCGCCGTAGCGCTCGCTCAGGGCGACCACGCGGTCGTATCCATAGAAAACGGGATAGGGGATGCGCATGCTAGCCACATACTCGGCCACCGGATCGCCCTGGTCCACCGCCGGTCCGATGATCTGCAGGCCTTCGTCGCCGTACCGCTTTTGCAGATCGAGCAGCATGGGGATCTCTTCCCGGCAGGGCGGGCACCATGGCGCCCAGAAGTTGAGCAGCACGTACTTGCCGCGGCCCCGGGTCCAGTCCGAAAGCCGGTGCGTCTTTCCGTCCAGGTCGGTGAACTGGAAGTCGGGCGCGAATTCCGGCGGGGACGGCGACTGGCTGCGCTTTGGCGCGGTCGCATTCATGGTCAGCGCCGGTGGCTCGGCGTAAGCGCCCGCGTAAAGATAGAAGTAAGCGCTCGCACCGACAGCACTCAACGCGGTCGTCAGGATTGCCACCAGTACCACCACCCGCGTCACGGCTGCCTTCTCCTGTTCCTGTCAGCGAGGTTGAACTCCGCGCACATGATACCCGCAATGGCGGATCGGGGATGCCTCAGCCGGCACTGCTGCTCGTGCGCACCCAGTTCAGGTAGGCGGGCAGCCCGGCTTCGATGGGGGCGGCGATGAGTTCCGGTACGTCGTAGGGGTGCAGATCGCGGATGGTCTGCGTCAATGCCGGCATTCGCGAGCGCACGGTCTTGATGATGAGCAGCACCTCGGCCGCATCCTCGACCCGGCCTTGCCAGCGGTAGTAGGAGCGCACGCCGGCGACCGTGTTGACGCAGGCGGCGAGGCGTCGCTCCACCAGCGCACGGCTCACGTTCGCCGCGGTTTCCGTATCGGGACAGGTGCAATAGGCAACGAGAACGGCATCATTCATGGTCGCTACCGCACCGTTGTCGTCTCCGGTGCGGAACCAGTTGGCTTGATTGCCGCTCAGTATAACATTCACCAACAGTCGTCCCGGATAACGGTGTCGACTTCGGCGCTGGCATGCCAGCGCCCGGCGGCACGGCCGATCCGGCACGGGGGTCTTTGCCGTGGCGTGGGATGCCGTATTTCTGTCGCGTGTGCAGTTCGGTTTTACCATCGGCGTTCATATTCTGTTTCCCACCCTGACCATGGGGCTGGCGGTGTTCGTCGCCGCGCTCGAAGGGCGCTGGCTGATGACCCGCGACGCCTTCTTTCTGCGTGCAGCGCAGTTCTGGACCCGGATTCTGGCACTCAGCTTCGGCATGGGCGTGGTCACGGGGGTGGTGCTCTCGTACGAGATCGGCACCAACTGGGGGCAGTTCTCGCGTGACACCGGCAACATCGTCGGGCCGCTGATGAGCTACGAAGTGCTGACCGCCTTCTTCCTCGAAGCCGGCTTCCTCGGCATCATGCTGTTCGGCTGGCGCCGGGTGGGCCCGAAGCTGCACTTTTTCGCCACCGCCATGGTGGCTCTGGGCACCTTTCTGTCGGCGTTCTGGATCCTGTCCGCCAACTCCTGGATGCAGACGCCTGCAGGCTACACCCTCAGGGACGGGGTGTTCTATGTGGAGTCCTGGTGGCAGGCGATTTTCAATCCGTCCTTTCCGTTCCGCCTCGGCCATATGGTGAATGCGGCCTACCTGACCACCAGCATCTTCGTGGCGGGGGTGAGCGCGTGGTATGTGCGCCGCGGCCAGGCCCGGGAGTTTTCCCTGCGAACCCTGAAGATCGCCCTGCTGGTTGCGGCGATTCTGGCGCCGGGGCAGGTGCTGCTCGGTGACGTGCACGGCCTGAACACGCAGCAGTATCAGCCGATGAAAGTGGCGGCGATGGAGGGCCACTGGCATACCCGCAAGAGCGCGCCGTTCGTCCTGTTCGCGATCCCGGACCAGCAGGCGGCCACCAATCATTTCAGCATCGAGATTCCCTATCTCGGCAGCATGATCCTGACGCACAGCCTGCACGGGCAGGTGGACGGACTGCTGGAGGTGCCGCCGGATCAGCGCCCGCCGGTGTGGCCGGTGTTTTTCGCGTTTCGCCTCATGGTGGCCATCGGACTCATCCTGGTGGCGCTCGCCTGGTTTGGCGTGTGGCAGCTCTGGCGCGGGCGGCTCGAAGGCAGCACGCGCTACCTGCGCCTGCTGACCTGGTCCGCGCCGCTCGGTTTCTGCGCCGTCATCCTGGGCTGGATCACCACTGAAGTCGGGCGCCAGCCGTGGATCGTGTACGGGCTGATGCGCACCGACCAGGCGGCGTCGCCGATTACCGCCGGGCAGGTCTGGTTTTCGCTGAGCCTGTTCGTGATCGTCTATCTGATCCTGCTGGCGGTCTTCCTGTGGTATCTGCTGCGCGTGATCCGTACCGGTCCGTCGACCGCCGAGCCGCCTTCGGCGCTGCCGCAACAGGGCGAGGCGCGGCCGGCGTTTCTCAGCCAGGAGTAGGGTCATGGACGTGTCGTTCGATCTCCCCCTCATATGGGCGTTCGTGATCGCCTTCGTCGTGACCATGTACGTGCTGCTGGATGGCTTCTCGCTCGGGGTCGGCATCCTGTTTCCGTTTTCCGATCCCGGCAGCGAGCGCGATCTGATGATGAATACGGTCGCACCGGTATGGGACGGCAATCAGACCTGGCTGGTGCTCGGCGGTACCAGCCTGTTCGCGGCCTTTCCGGCGGCGTTCAGCCTGCTGCTGTCGGCGCTGTATCTGCCGCTGATGGTCATGCTGATTGCGCTGGTATTTCGCGGCGTGGCGTTCGAGTTCCGCTTCAAGGCGACCCGCCGCTGGGTATGGGACCTCTCGTTCAGCGGCGGCTCGGCGCTGGCGGCGTTCTGCCAGGGTCTGGTGCTGGGCGCCTATGTGCAGGGTTTCGACGTGGTCGATGGCCACTACGTCGGCGGCGCGTTCGGCTGGCTGTCGGCGTTCAGCATCATGACCGGCGTGGCGGTGGTGTGCGCCTACGCGTTGCTGGCCGCTTGCTGGCTGGTGATCAAGACGGAGGTGAAGCTGCAGGCCTGGGCGCGCCGCGTGGCGGTGCGCATGTTGTGGGTGGTGGTGTTTTTCATCGTGCTGGTGAGTGTGTGGACGCCGCTGATGAGTGACGCCATCGCGACGCGCTGGTTCACCTGGCCGCGGTTCGCCTATCTGTCACCGGTGCCGCTCGTGACCGCGCTGCTCGCCCTGGGTTTGGGCGTGGCCATTCGCCAGCGTAGCGATCATGCGCCGTTTCTGCTCTGCGTGGCGCTGTATCTGCTCACCCTGGGAGGGCTTGCGATCAGCCTGTGGCCGTTTATCGTGCCCCGTTCCGTCACCGTGTGGCAGGCGGCCGCCGCGCCGGCCACGCAAATCTTCATGCTGGTGGGTACGCTCATCATCATCCCGGTCATCCTGATATATACCGGTCACGCCTATTACGTCTTTCGCGGGAAAGTGCAGGAGGGCGAGGGCTATCACTGACCGGCGGGTGAACGGGCCGGCAGGCGGAAAAACGTCTCGGCCGCCGCGCTTGTGTGGTGCGCAAGGCTTGCGGGCGTCTCGCCGCGCGCGCGGGCGATGGTGGCGGCGATGTGCGGCAGGTACAGCGGCTCGTTGCGGCGGCTGCGTGGTTTGGGCGCAAGATCGCGTGGCAGCAGGTAGGGCGCATCGGTTTCGATCATCAGGCGGCCTTCGGGGATGTGTGCGACCAGTTCCAGCAGGTGGCTGCCGCGGCGCTCGTCGCAGATCCAGCCGGTGATGCCGATGTGGCAACCGGCGTCCAGGTAGGCGTCCAGTTCCGCGCCCGTGCCGGTAAAGCAGTGCACCACCGCCGCGGGCAGGGCGGAGAGGTACTCGCGCAGAATCGGCAAAAAGCGGTCATGGGCGTCGCGCTGGTGCAGGAAGACCGGCATGTCGAGTTCTGCCGCCAGTTCGAGATGGGCACGAAAGGCGGCTTCCTGCCGCGGGCGCGGAGAAAAGTCGCGAAAGAAGTCGAGCCCGGTTTCGCCGATGGCAACCACCTCGGGATACCCTGCCAGCGCGCGGAAGCGGGCAAGCAGATCGTCGCTGAAATCCTCGGCGTGGTGCGGGTGCAGCCCGGCGGTGGCAAACAGCTGCCCGGGATGCGCGGCGGCGAGCCGCTGCGCCGCTTCGGCGCTGGCGCGGCAGCTGCCGGTGACGACGATCCGGCTTACGCCGGCGGCGAAGGCCCGTTCGATGACCGCCGGCCGGTCCGCGTCGAAGCTGTCGTGGGCCAGGTTGGCGCCGATGTCTGTGAGATCCATGGATTTTCGATGCCGCATGCGGTTCAGTGTGTGCGCCGTCCGTGATCCCCCGAGCGCGGGTTTTGGACACGATGTTTGCGCTTCGATCGCGGCCGGTGTTTTATGCAGCCGCATGCTACCCGCTACCCGGGTGTTTGGCGAGCCAGGAAGAGGCATGGTGACTTGCGCCAATCTGCTAGAATCGCCACCCTTGTGCAATCGGCGGCGGGAGCCGGCTCGCGGTGGGGGTATAAAGCGTGAAAAGATTCATCCTGATACTGGCTTTTGTGGCCGTCGCCGCGCCAGCATTCGCGGCGACGCGCTATGTCACGGATGAACTGACCATCAACATGCGCACCGGCAAGGGCAATCAGTACTCCATCATCGAGCTGCTGCAGAGCGGCACTCCGGTGGAAATACTGGCCACGGACGCCGACGGCTACACGCGCGTGCGCGCGCCGGACGGCAAGCAGGGATGGGTCCTGTCCCGCTTTCTGAACGACAAGCCGAGCGCCCGCGACCGCCTTGCGGCCACGCTGCAACGGCTCGACAAGGTCCAGAAGCACAATGATGAGCTGGAGGGCAAGCTCCAGGCCGCGCTGGCATCCAATACGGAGCTGAAGGAAAAGCAGGGTCATCTGACGGAGGAGAACTCGAGCGTCAAGCGCCGGCTGGACGAGATTACCCATACCGCGGCTCACAGCATAGAGATCGCCCAGGAGAACAAGCAGTTGCGAGCCCAGGTGGGTCAGCTGAAGACGGAGCAGATGCGCCTGCAGTTCGAGAACCAGGCTTTGCAGAGCCGGCGCGAGGGTCTCAAGATCGGGGCTTTGATCCTGTTTGCCGGGGTGCTGGTGGGGCTGGTGCTGCCGCGGTTGCGGGTTCGTCGCCGGCGCCGTTCCTCCTGGGAAAGTTACTGAACGCGCGTACGCACGAATGGTCGAAGAAAGCTGCGCCGGACGGCTTCTCGCCGTGCCGGACACCCGGTTGCGGGCTGGTCATCATCCAGGGGTTGGGAGCGTGCCTTATGCACTTGCACGGGCAGAGAGTGCGTAAAGCGCTCGGGGAGGCTGCACATGCGTGAGTCGTGGGCGGCGGGACACCGGTTTTTCCCGGAATCGTCGGCCGAGAGGAAGCTGGTACTGCTGGCGTACGTATTGCACCTGTGTGCCGTGTTCGTCGTGTTCACCGTATTTCCTGCGGTTGCCGGGGTCGTGATCAACTACATCAAGCGAGACGAAACGGTGCCACCCTACGCGCAGCATCATCACTGGATGATTCGCACCTTCTGGTGGGGCACGCTGTGGGCGATTATCGGCTTCGCGTTCACCTGGGCGGGGATTGGCTGGCTGATTCTGTTCGTGCTTGCGATCTGGTGGATTTATCGCCATGTGCGCGGAATCGTGTCCCTGATCGACGGTTCTTCCCTGCCGCTGTAAAGCGGCCAGGGCCCGCCATATGGACCATCAACTGATCAATGCCGTTGTGCTGGTGGTGGCGCTGGGCGTCGCCGCCCAATGGCTTTCGTGGCGCTTCCGGTTCCCGGCGATCGTGCTGTTTCTCGCGGTCGGCGTGCTTGCGGGGCCGGTGTTTGGCTGGGTTCATCCGGGCGAGGATTTCGAGCCGCTCTACCAGCCTATCGTCAAGCTTGCAGTCGCCATCATTCTGTTCGTCGGCGGCCTCAACCTGCATCTGCACGAGCTCAAGGAAGCGGCCAGCGGCGTCAAGCGCATGGTGATCTTCGGGGTGCCGCTGAGCTGGCTGGGCGGCACACTGGCGGCCTATTACATCGGACAACTGGCATTTCCGGTCGCGCTCGTGTTCGGCGCGGTGATGGTGGTCACCGGGCCGACCGTCATCATGCCGCTGCTGCGCCAGGCCAACCTGAACCGGCGCACCGGCGCGTACCTCAAGTGGGAAGCCATCATCAACGACCCCATTGGCGCGCTGCTCGGCACCATCGTCTTGCAGTATTTCCTGATCACCGCCAACGCATCGGAAAACGTTGCCGCGGGCGCCGCCATGCTCAGCCTCGCCGGCGGCGTGCTCGGCGGCATCGGTATCGGCGGTGGCGCCGGCTATCTGCTGGGGCTCTCGTTCCGCTATAACGGTGTGCCCGAGTTTCTCAAGGCGCCGGTGCTGTTCGGACTGGTACTGGTGGTGTTCGCGCTGGCGGACATGGTCGCCGCCGAGGCCGGCCTGCTCGCGGTCACCACCATGGGGCTGGTGATGGGCAACATGGCGTTGCCGAGCATGGAGGAAATGCGCCGCTTCAAGGAGTATCTCTCGGTGCTGCTGGTGTCATCGGTATTCGTGCTGCTGACGGCCGATCTCAAGCCGGATGTGCTGGGCCACTTTTTCGACTGGCCGACGGTACTGCTGGTGCTCGCGATGCTGTTCCTGGTGCGTCCGGCCGTCGGCTGGCTGGCGACCATCGGCTCCGGCGTGAGCTGGCGCGACCGGGCGCTGATCTCCTGGATCGCGCCGCGAGGGGTGGTGGCCTCCGCGGTTGCCGGCGTTTTCGGGCCCGCCATGGCAGGGGCGGGTTATGCCGATGCCGAATTGTTGTTGCCGCTGATCTTCGCCGTGGTGTTCGCGACGGTGCTGGCACACGGCTTCACCCTCGGACCACTGGCGCGACGCCTTGGCCTGTCCATCGACCCGAATGGCGTGCTGCTGGTGGGCGCCTCGCCCTGGACGACCGAACTGGGGCGGATGCTGACGGACGAGCTGAAGGTCAAGGTGCTGCTGATCGACTCCTCCTGGCACCGGCTGCGTCAGGCGCGGCTGGCGGGCGTGCGCGTTCTCTACGGCGAGTTGCTGTCGGAGCGGTTTCAGCAGTCGCTGGAGCTGAACGAGATCTCGTGCCTGCTCGCGGCCACCAGTAACGACGCTTACAATTCGCTGGCCTGCCATCACTTCGCGTCGGATCTGGAACACTACCGGGTATTCCAGTTGCCGATGTCGCAGCCGGAGGATCACTTCAGCAAGGCCCTGGCGCGCCCCGTGCGCGGCACGGTGGCCTTTGGTGACAGTGCCCAGTACGGCGACCTGTGGCGGCGTCACTTCCAGGGCTGGCGGTTTTTCAAGACTCGCATCACCGACAGCTACACCTATGAGCACTTCCAGCGCGAACGGCCGCCGGACGCGATCCTGGTGGCCGTGGTGAGCGAGGAACGGAAGCTGGTGTTCTACGCCGCGCAGAATCCGGTCAAGCCCAAGAGCGGCGATACCATTGTCTACTATGCGCCGGGCCAGCCAGCGGAGGAGGCCGCCAACGTGCGCAAGCGGGCCAAGGCCGAGAATCGCGAACGTGCCGCCGGCCGCAGCGAGGCGGCAGCATCCGGACCGGCCAGCCCGGACGCGGCCTAGG
>CAZYIP010000125.1:0-10687 GCA_964646895.1 uncultured Salinisphaerales bacterium
GCCTCCCTGAATCGATCGGTTGCGCGCACCAGCGCGTCGATGATGCCCGGCTCGGTGGCCGAGTGGCCGGCGTCGGCGATGATCTGCAATGAAGCCTGCGGCCAGCGCCGGTGCAGTTCCCAGGCGGTTGCCATCGGGCAGACCACGTCATAGCGGCCCTGTACGATGACCGCGGGAATGTCGCGCAGCCTCTCGGTGCCGTCGAGCAGCTGGTTCGGGTGGTGGAAAAAGCCGCCATTGACGAAATAGTGCGTCTCGATGCGGGCGAACGCATCGGCGAAATCCTCCTCGCCGAATTGCTGTACCAGGTTGGCGTCATGGGCAAGCTTGCTGGTACTCGCCTCCCAGATGCTCCAGGCCTGGGCCGCCCGCCGGCGCACATCGCGATCGCTGCCGGTGAGCCGGCGGTGATAGGCGTGCAGCAGATCGTCCCGCTCCCGCGGCGGGATCGGCTCCAGAAACGCTTCCCACGCATCCGGAAACAGGCGGTTGGCTCCGTCCTGGTAGAACCAGTGAATTTCCTCCGGGCGCAGCAGAAAGATACCGCGCAGTATCAGCGCGCGGGTCCGCGCCGGGTGGTGCTGGGCGTATGCCAGCGACAGGGTGCTGCCCCACGAGCCGCCGAATACGACCCATTGCTCGATACCGAGGTGCTCGCGCAGCTGCTCCATGTCGGCAACGAGGTGCCAGGTGGTGTTGTCCTCAAGGCTGGCGTGCGGTGTGCTGCGGCCGGCGCCGCGCTGGTCGAAAAGCACGATGCGGTAAGCATCGGGGTCGAAGTACCGGCGGTTGGCCGGGTACGTGCCGGCGCCCGGTCCGCCGTGTACGAACACCACGGGCACACCGTCGGCGCGGCCTGACTCCTCCCAGTAGATCGAATGAATCGGCGATACCACGAGACGGCCGCTACGCCGGGGCTCGATCGGCGGGTAGAGTTTTCGCATGGTCAGGCCTCAGTCCGGCGTATGCCACCAGATGCGCAGGCGCTGGCGACCGAACTCCAGCGCGCGTTTCACGTCGAGGCCCATGTAGATATCGACGCGGCGGCGCAACGCACTCGATGTTTTATCCATCACCACGAATTCCTTCTTGAAGCCTGCGATGGCGATGTGGGTGCCATGTCGCAGCCCCATGCGCACCAGGTCCGGCGACACGGCAACCACGCGCATGCCCGGCTCCAGGCGATCGCCCCAGGCGCCCTCGTTGGGATCGCCGGACGTCTGGTCAGGCGTCGAATTATAGGCGGTTACGGTGACGATCATCGAATGATACCCGGCCGCGGCCGGCGTGGCCGTCACACCCCACAACAGCAGCGCACAGCACAGGAGGCGCCATCCGGCCGCCCTGTCGATCTGCCGGTTCATTTTTTCTCCTCCTGCGGAAACGGTCCCCACAACGGCATGGGGACGCCGAGCAGATAATTGGCGCACCAGGAGACGATCGTCAACAGCACGATTCCCGCCGCCATGGACAAAAGCTGCGGCCAGGTGGTGAGAAATCCGAGGCTGACGATCAGTGCGCTGGCGCCGGCCGGCGGGTGCGGCACGCGGAGAAGGTGCTTGGTGAATCCGGTCGCTGCCACCGACAGTGCCGCCGCGCCCACCCGCGCCCAGGTGACACCCGCGATCAGCACCGAGGGCGCCGCCAGCAGGCCGAAGATCGCCAGGCTGATCCAGCCGGCGATGATGGCGATACCGTGCCCGATGAGCGTGTTGCGGGGACAGGCCGACGGTTGCTGAGCGCGTTCGAAGAACATCAGCACGGTCGGCGCCAGGCTTGGAAACAGCATCGGCTCGCGACTGAACAGTGCCGCCAGACCGACAAGGCCGGTCGCCACCAGGCAACCGATGAAAGTGTACAGACCCAGGCCCAGCTCACCCAAACGCTTCTCCAACCGTCCCTTGACGCCAGGAAATGGATGCTTGATCGGCATGCTGCGGACTCGCGTCGTGCGAAGGCGGATCACTTCTACGATAGACGAGTGGCGCAGGGTTTGCGCCGCCCTTCTTCCCGGTGCCCGGCAGTTCCGGGCTGCTACATCACCGGTTGCGGAGCGGTACCACCGCCGGCGAGAGTGTAGAGCACGAAAATGACCGCGAGCTGGATCAGCCAGCCGATGATGCACACGCCGACGGCGCGCGCGGTGCTGTTGTAGTCCAGCGCCTGGCGCACGGCGACGACCATGGCGATCAGCATCCAGATGTTTCCGATCAGCATGAAGATGAATCCGATGCCGGGAATGATGCCCCCGATCCGAATGAGGCCGGGAGAGCTGGAAAAGCCGATGGTCCGAAGCAGCTCGCCGATATCCGATTTTGTCTGCGGTTCCGGCAGCAGCTTCGTGCCGATCAGATAGGTGAGGGCGGCCCAGATGACCCAGCCCACCAGCGCGCCGATAGCAGCCATGATGAAGCCGTAACCGCCGGTATAGTAGATGACGCCGATGCCAGCGGCGACGCTGGCCAGCACGACTACCAGCGCTGCCTGTGGCGTAGCGCTCCGGTCCGCTTCCACCTCTTCATAGATCGACGCGTCCAGCTTGGCGGCGCCGATCATGCGTTGCAGAAATGTGCTTGCCATGATGGGGGACTCCGTCGGATTTTGTGATTTTATGCCCGCGCCATTGTTGCCAAACGCGACCCCCGTGGCAAATCCGGCCGCTTGCACCGGATCCTCGGCATGCCGCTACAATGGTGCTGAAACGGGCGTGCTGACGGGGATGGGAATGACGGACGATTTCTGGGTATTCGGCTACGGGTCGCTGATGTGGAACCCGGGGTTCGAGTATCTGGAACGATGTGCGGCCCTGTTGTACGGCTACCATCGTGCGTTCTGCGTTACGTCCGTCGTCCATCGCGGTACCCCGGAGCGGCCGGGGCTTGTGCTGGGGCTGGATCGTGGCGGTTCCTGCCGGGGCATGGCTTTCCGGGTTGCGGTGGGCGCGCGCGCGGTGGTGCTCGACTATCTGCATGAGCGCGAGATGATCCACCATGTGTACCAGCCGCGCTGGGTGCCGCTGCACCTGCCGGGGCGCACGGTGCGGGCGTATGCTTTCATTGTCGATCGCCGACACGAGGGCTATTGTTTGCTCGACGTGGAGCGCGCCGCGCGGGTGATCGCGCATGGGCACGGACGGGGCGGCAGCAATCTCGACTATCTGCTCAATACCGTCCGCGTACTGGAGGATCTGGGTATCCGCGATCGCCGTCTGATCGCGCTTCGCGATGCCGTGCTCGCCGATGGTGGCGCCCCTTTGGCACGATTGGCGGGGTCCGGCTGAAAGCGGCTTGCGCCGCTGCCACGGTCACAGGTTTGCCTTGCCTTTGCAGGAGTCAGTCATGCAGAAAGCCATGTTCGCAGAAGGATGTTTCTGGGGTGTCGAGGAGCGGTTCCGCCAGGTGCCGGGTGTGGTCGAGGTAACCTCCGGCTACAGCGGCGGTCACACCGAGAACCCGACGTATCGGGAAGTCTGTTCCGGTACGACCGGGCATGCCGAGGTGGTGCTGATCGAGTTCGATCCGGCACGGGTCGGTTACGAGCAGTTGCTGGACGTGTTCTGGGCCAGCCATGACCCCACCACGCGCAACCGGCAGGGTCCGGATATCGGAGAGCAGTACCGTTCCGCGATCTTCTATTTCGATGCGGCCCAGAAAGCCGCCGCCGAGGCTTCGCGCGACCGGGTGAACCGGGACGGGCGGTTTCGCACGGCAGTCGTGACCGAGATCACGGCAGCCGGTCCGTTTTATCCGGCCGAGGATTACCACCAGCGTTACCTGCAAAAGCACGGCCGGGCCCACTGTGCCGTCTGAATACAGGGTCGCCGCCGCATGAGTGCCGCGATCTGGGCCATCATCGTCTTCGCCGTCATCATGGGTATCGGCGGCGGGCTGTGGATGCGTTCGCTGTTGCGCAAGTCGCGCATCCAGCAAAGCCAGATCGACTACAGCAAGATCCGCCGCTGGGAGGATGAGGATTAGGGCCTGTCAACAGGCCCAGGGCGGCGGTTCCGTTGCCTCAATCGGCGAAGTTGATGATCACCCGCCGATTATGGCGGCTTTTCTTTTCGATCTTGCGCACCATGACGGGCCCGATTTCCGCCGTCCCCGCAACGTGGGTGCCGCCGCAGGGCTGCAGGTCCACGTCCTTGACTTCCAGCAGGCGAACCTGCCCGGTGCCGCGGGGCGGCGCGACCGACATCGTGCGCACCAGTTCCGGGTGGGCGTCCAGTTCGTCTTCGCTGATCCAGCGCGCGCCAACCGCATGATCCTCGCGAATCAGCGCGTTGAGCGCTTCTGTGACGGCTTCCTTGTCCAGCGTCGACTCCGGCAGGTCGAAGTCCAGCCGCCCCTTGCTGGCGGCGATCGATCCGCCGGTGACGCCGGCCTGCACCACCGCGCACAGCAGGTGCAGGCAGGTGTGCATGCGCATGTGGCGGTAGCGTCGCGCCCAGTCGATTTCGGCGATCACGGTGGCGCCCGCGAAAAGGGCCGGGTTGGCCTGGGCCGGCAGGTGCAGAATGCCGTCCGGCCCCTTGCGCGTGTCCGCGATCTCGATGCGGCGTCCGTCGCTGGTCAGCAGATGCCCGCTGTCGCCGGGTTGACCGCCGCCGAGGGGGTAGAATACCGTGCGGTCCAGGCGGATGCCGTCGGCGTCGATTGCCACCACGCGTGCTTCGCAGCGTCGCAGGTAAGCATCCTCGCGAAAAAGAGCCTCAGTCATGCCGTTCTCGCTGTTGGCTTGAAAATGCGGCGAAGTGCCGGGAAACCTGACAGGCGAAAGTGGTTTTCCGGTACTTCCGTTAGAATAATGCGCCGGCTATCGCCATCCCGCATGTGACCACGACTATCGAGACCGCAGCGACGGTTCCGCCGAGCATCACCAGGGTCGTGGTCATGGAGGGCTTGCTGAAGCGCGTCCACAGCCGGCTGTCAAGAAGGTTGGGAGCTTGCATTGGCTTTTGTCCGGGTCGCCAGTCGAGACCTACAGGATAGCGTCAGAGCATGCCGGGTAGAAGTTCTTGTCGACCAGAGGTCAGTTGCCCATGCGTTCGTTCAGACTCGTTTCACTGCTCGCGCTGTTGCTTGCAGCGACCTCTTTCGCGGCCAGCGCGGCTCCGGCGTTGCCCGCGATACCCGTCCCGGCGGCGCCGGATTTAGCGGTAAAGAGCTATGTGCTGCAGGACTTCTACAGCGGACGCGTGATTGCCTCCTCCAGTGCCGACAAGCGCATCGCCCCGGCCAGTCTTACCAAACTGATGACATTGTACGTGGCCTTTTCCAGCCTGGCGCAGGAGCGCATTCACCTGGACGACAAGGTGCATATCGGCAAGCAGGCCTGGTCCACCGGCGGCTCGCGCATGTTTCTGCCGCTCAACGCCGAGGTGACCGTCAAGACGCTGATTCGCGGGATCATCGTCGATTCCGGCAACGACGCCGCCGTGGCGCTGGCCAACTATATCGGCGGCAGCACGGAAACGTTCGCCACGGCCATGAACGAATACGCGCATCGCCTGGGGATGGATGGCACGCACTTCGTCAACGCCACCGGCCTGCCCGATCCCGACCACTACACCACGGCGGCGGACCTGGCGCGGTTGAGCCGTGCGCTGATCCGCGATTTTCCGAGCTACTACCGGTTCTTCAGCGAGCGCACCCTGACCTTCAACAAGATCAGCCAGCGCAATCGCAACGGGCTGCTGTGGAGCGACAAAAGTGTTGATGGCCTCAAGACCGGCCACACCGAGGAAGCCGGCTACAATCTCATTGTCTCGGCAAAGCGCGATGGCGATCGCATGATCGCCGTGGTGATCGGGGCCGACTCCAGCCACGCGCGCGAGGCCCATTGCGAAGCGCTGCTGAACTACGGCTTTCGCTTCTACACCACCCGTCGCCTGTATGCCGCCAACGATCCGGTGACCCGGATTCGCGTGTGGGAAGGCGGGCAGGATGCCGTCGAACTGGGCCTGTCGGCACCCTTGTACGTGACGGTTCCGCAGGGGCACGAGAAAGAACTCCAGGCCCGGGACCGGTTGCAGGCGCAGGTCGTCGCGCCGGTGACGAAGGGCCAGACACTGGGCACGCTCGAGGTTTCCCTCGGCGATCAGCTATTGGCCCAGGTGCCGTTGCACGCGCTGGACGCGGTACCCGAGGGCGGCTGGTGGAGTCGCATGACCGATGGCGCGACACTGTTCTTCAGCCAGTACTTCCCCAGTCTGGCGGCGAATTAGCAGTCACGGCATGTAGGAACTCGAGCCCTGCCCGTTGGTCATGGGCGGCAGGAAGACCGACAGCAGCCGGGGAAAGGGGTGGTAGCCGGTGTCCGCTTTGTCGGTCTGCGCGTGCAGGCGCGGAATCGGTGCCGGGTGGCTCGAAGCCGGATAAAACCCCAGCCGCAGGGCGGCGAGAAACCGGTCCAGGGTGATTTCGTCGAGCGGGGTGTGCGGCGCGGCGCAGTAATAGCCGAAAATCAGCTTGCCGGGACGACGCTCGACATCCCCCGGAGGCACCGCCCACAGCGCCTGAAACGCCGCGCATTCGCGACTCCGGGTCGTATAAGGCACGTAGTGAAACCGTGCCAGAGGGGTATCCAGCGTGTGCGCCGTACCCCAGTCGCGAATGCCGCCGGCGTTGATGTTCCAGCCTTCGCTGAGCTGGCGCAGGCGCCCGCCGCGATATCTGAGCGCGGCGCGGTAGCCGAGTGCGTCGACGTAGATCAGCTCGGCCTGCCCGGCGGCACCGCGCATCAGCAGGTAGTCCTGCCGTTGATCCGGGCCCTCGTAGCGCTCGCCGCCGGCGATGGCCAGCGGCGCCGACAGGCGCACGATGATGTGCGTGCGCTCTGGCGGCACCGGAGACAGCGAACGCGCCTGGAGCCAGGCGCAACCGCCCAGCAGGATCGTGAGCAGGACGACCGTACCGCTTCTCCAGGCGGGGGAACGGCTGCCCGGCCCCCGGCCGCGGCGCCAGCCGTCATGAAGCCACACTCGCACGCGATTGTCCGAAAGCATCAGAAAACCTCGCCAGGTACAGGCGCGTCGGGCGACACTCTCAGGCATCTGCCGCCGCTTCAGCGGTGATCGCTGTCCGCGCTCTCCTCATGCCGGCGCGGCGCGTGCGTCTCCTGCGGTGGTGCGCGCCGCGAGCGCTCGAGAATCGGATAGGCCACGGCCGTGATGTGCGAATTGATGCGCTTGAGGTCGCGCAATATGTCCAGATGCAGGGCGCTGGTCTCGATACTCTCCATCTGGTGGTGTTGCAGGCGTTCGATGTGGCTCTGGGAGGCGTCGTGTTCGAGCGACCGGAATTCGTGCTTTTCCTCCACCAGATGGCGGGCAATGCCGATGTCCTGAGAGATGAAGGCATTGACGGAGTGCCTGAAATCGCGCAGCAGCTTTTCATGCAGGGCGACGATCTCGTTCCAGCCTGCACGCGAGAATTGCTGCTGCTTGTCGATCTTCGTGCGCGCCGTCTGCATCAGGTTTTTCTCGATGATGTCCCCGATGTGCTCCAGGTTGGTGATAAAACCGATGATATCGTCGAAACGCTCCTGCTCCTGAGTGCTGAGACTGTCCGGATCCAGCCGCGTAAGGTAGAACTTGATGGCCGCGTAGAGCCGGTCCACCACGTCGTCCTTGTGCACGATCTCTTCGCGCAACTGGCGGTCGTTGCGGCGAAAGACATCCAGCGATCGCGTCAGCATCTGTTCCACCGCATCGGCCAGCCGCAGGGCTTCGCGTTCGGCGCTGGCGAGCGCGGTCGCGGGAATCCCCGCATCGGCTTCGCCCAGATAGCGTGGTTCGCCCGGATCCTGTTCCGCCTGCCGGGGTGGCAGCAGCTTTTGCAGCAGGCGCGCCGTCGGCCCGGTGAAAAAGATGAACAGCACGCTGACACCGAGATTGAAGAGGGTGTGGTAGTCGGCGATGCGTCGCGCCGCGTCGCCTTCCATGTGCGTTACCAGAGCCGCGGCCAGTGGCAGCAGCGGCACCGCGATGATGACGCCGCCAAGCCTGAAAGCCAGGTTGCCAAGTGGCACCCGGCGCGCGGCGGGGCTGGATTGCAGGGTGTCCAGAACCGGTGGAATGCCGCTGCCCAGATTCGCGCCCAGTACCAGCGCCAGTGCGACCGGCAGCGGCAGCACGTGATGGGCCAGGGACATGATGAGCAGCAGCACCGCCAGGCTGGAATGGGTAAACGCGGTGAGCGCGGCACCGATCAGCACACTCAGCACCGGCGCGTCGCCCAGCGATTGCAGGATCATTTGCAGCAACGGCGCATCGCGTACCGGCGCCGAAGCCGCGCCGATCAGGTGCAGCGACAGCAGCATCAGCCCAAGGCCGATGCCCGCCTGGCCAATGTCGCGCGCGCGTGAGCCGCGGCCCCACAGAAACGTCGCGCCCCCGATCAGGATCAGCAGCGGGGGCAGCCAGTCGAGCCCGATGGAGACGAACTGCACCACCAGCGACGAGCCCACGTTGGCACCGAGCATGATCGCGAGCGCCGGTGCCAGCTCCAGCAGGCCCGCGCCGGCGAACGAGGCCATGAGCAGAGCGGTGGCGGTGCTGCTTTGCAGCAGCGTGGTGACGCCCAGCCCGCCCAGCCAACCGACGAAGCGATTGCGCATTCCCGCGGCGAGCACCCGGCGCAGGCTGGCACCATAACCCCGCACGATACCGGTGCGGACCATGTGCATGCCCCACAGCAGCAGGGCGACGTAGCCTGCCAGGATAAGCAGTGTCTCGGTCACGGTAGTGCCTATATGGCCTCCACCCGCGTGCGGGGTCGCACAAAGGTTTCCGGTTCAATCCGAATATATCGCCACCCGGATTGACTGACAATCAGTTGTCGCGTTGGCGGCGGAAGCCGCAGGTGGCCCTTCGCGGCGGGGTTGCGCAGGCCGCGAGTGGGGTGAAAGCGATACTCGGTCCGGCTCGATCGACGCCTGCGCGCTCCCGCGGCTGGCGCGATGCTCAGCCGTCAGCGGCGCTGGCGGTGCGCACGGGTTGACGATACTGATCGATCCGGTCCAGCAACTGCGCCGGGTCGTCGAGACCGGTGAACAGTTCCACGTAGTGCGCTTGCATCCAGCGGGCAAACGCCGCCGAATCCGGTTCGTTCAGCAAATAGGCGAGGGAATCGATTTCCTCACCGTGGCCGCGTGCTGCGTCCACCCGGATCGCGTCGATATCGGTGCGTACGAAGCGCACTGCCTGGCTGCGTGCACTGTCGCCGAACGAGTGACTGGTCGAGCTGGTCGTGTTGGTGGTGGAATGGATGCCGTCCACGGTGGCGTCGGTGGTTGCGGTGATCAGGCTGCAGCTGCTCATCAGCCCCGCAGTGACCGCGACGGCGGCGATCAGTTTGGCTCGTTTGATGTAGGTTTGTGGCATCGAGGCTTCCTCCCGGGCTCTGGCGCACTGAACTGTGTTAACTCTGACTCGCGATAGCGGGAACAATTCCGCTGGCGTTGGTCGCCGCGGGTGGTTACTCGGAGCGATCGGCGGAGCGAGTGGCACGCCGGTAGTCGAACTGGGCCTTGTAGGCCGGCCACTCGACGCTCTGGCGGTCGAGCAGGTAGCGGCGCGCGAATTCGCCGACTCCCCAGCGCTCGTACTGGCGCACGTGCGTCAGCTCGTGTGCCCACAGCACGTCGTCGACCGCCTTGTCCGCGGTGCGGAACACGATCACGTTGTCCAGCGTGATGGCGTCCTTTTCGCGCAGGCTGAAGGCGAAGCTCGCGAGAGAGCTTGCGGTCGCCCTGCCGATGCGATAACGCACCCGGTCCAGCAGATCCGCGTCGAAGTAGCGAGCGAGCTTCGCGCGCAGACCGGGCGGGATGGGGCGCACGCCCGCGGCAATCGCCTGGTCGCGCGACTGCAGAATGTAGCTGGCGAGACTGGGCGCGGCGATTTCCGCGGCCACGCCGCCAGGCGACTGCAGTTGGTCGGGTTGCGGCGCAGAGGCCACGGGCATGGCCGACAGCGGGCGCGCGCCAAGCAGTCCATCGTGTACGATGAAAGTTGCCAGGCCGCCGATCAATCCGGCAAGCAGGGTGAGCAGGTAACGGAAGGCCTGGGCCTGTCGACGCTTCATAATGGTCAGTATATTGGAATCAGGACGCTCACAACGCCTCTCGGGCATGCCGCGGCGCGTTGCCTTGCTCGCGGACACGCATGGTTTTCTCGATCCTCGCGTGGCGGCGCTGGTACGCGGTTGCGATGCCTGCGCGCATGCGGGCGATGTGGGCAATGCCGCCGTGCTCGATGCGCTGGCGCCGAGCGGCGGAGTGGTTGTCGCGGTGCGCGGCAACAATGACGTGCCCCGCAAATGGCCGCCGGACGAGCAGCGCGTTCTGGCGGATTTGCCCTGGGAGGCGACGCTTGACCTGCCAGGTGGCCGGCTGGTGGTGGTCCATGGGCATCGCTGGCCGGCGCGGGATCGCCACCAACGCCTGCGTCATGCGTTTCCCGAGGCGCGTGCCATCATCTATGGGCACAGCCATCGACTGGCCTGCGATACGTCGATGGTTCCCTGGGTTCTCAACCCGGGCGCCGCGGGTCGTGTGCGCACTTATGGCGGCCCCTCCTGCATCGTGCTCGATGCGAGCGAGGAGGGGTGGAATGTGGAGGTGATGCGGCTGCCGCCTGCGTCCCGAAAGCGGCGCTCGTTGAACAATCGCGGCTGAAGCCGCT
>CAZYIP010000126.1:0-5534 GCA_964646895.1 uncultured Salinisphaerales bacterium
GCCTTCCTTGCGCTGCACAAAAACGGTCGCCGTCGCGGGCGCGTATTATTCACGGACAGGCTCTTAATCCTAATCGGGGATCTCGGTGAGGGCGTCGGTCGCGACCGGGCCGGACGCGCGCACCGTATCGAACTCCTGGAGGATCTTCGGCGCCGGCGCGGGGCTCAGCAGGCTGACCACCACGATCACCAGCCACGACAGTACGAAACCCGGCACCATCTCGTACAGATCGAAGATGCCGCCGCCCGGCAGGTTCTTCCACACTACCACGGTCACTGCGCCGACGACCATCCCGGCCACGGCGGCAGTGCGGGTCATGCGCCGCCACCAGAGCGACAGCAGCATGATCGGCCCGAACGTGGCTCCGAAGCCGGCCCAGGCGTAGGCGACCAGACCGAATACGGTTTCTTTCTGCTTGTAGGCCAGCAGCATCGCGACCAGCATGATGATGATGACGGTGAGGCGGCCGATCCAGATGTATTCGGCGCTGCTTCCGCCGCGGCGGAATATGGAGCGGTACAGGTCCTCGGCCAGTGCGCTGGAGGAAGTCAGAAGCTGGCTGTCGATGGTGCTGAGTATGGCGGCCAGAATGGCGGCCAGCAGAACGCCCGCGATCCACGGGTTGAACAGGAACTGGGCCAGGGTTTCGTAGACATACTCCGGGCTGGCGAGTGGCGCCCGGGCGAAATAGGCGCTGCCCGCGAGACCGGTGATCACCGCCCCGGCGAATACGAAAACCTTCCAGACCATGCATGTCACCATCGCACGCGGCATTTCGTTGGGCGAGCGTATGCCCATGAAGCGCATGAAGATATGTGGTTGACCGAAGTATCCCAACCCCCATGCCAGTTGCGATATGATGAGGATCCAGGTCATGCCATGGAATGTGTCCAGCCGCGTCGGGTCGATGGAAGCCACCCTGTCGATCATCGCGCTCCAGCCGCCGAGCTGATATACCGCGACGCCCGGCACCAGTACCAGAGCGAGAAACATCAGCGTGGCCTGCAGCAGGTGGGTCCAGCATGCCGCGAGAAAGCCGCCGAACAGCGTATAGGCGATGACGAATACCCCGGCGACCAGCAGGCCGGTGCTGTAGTCGACGCGAAAAGAGTTGTGGAACAGGCGCGCCGCGCCGGTGAGGCCGGCGGAAACGTAGAACGTGAAAAAGAGCAGAATGACGATGGCCGAAATCAGCCGCAGCAGGTGCGTGCCGTCGTGGAACCGCTTCTCGAAGTAATCCGGCAGCGTGATCGCGTTGCTGGCCACCTCGGTATAGACGCGCAGGCGGCGGGCGACGAGCTGCCAGTCGAGCCAGGCGCCGACGATGAGCCCGATCGCGATCCACACCTGGTTCAGGCCGCTGGCGTACACATGGCCGGGCAGGCCCATGAACAGCCATGCGCTCATGCTCGCCGCGCCGGCACTGGCGCCGACTACCGTGGCGCTGAGCTGGCGCCCGCCGAGCACGTAGTCGGAAAGGTTTCTGGTCACCGAGTAGGCGGCCAGCCCGATGGCCATCATGATGATGAAATAGGTCCCGAAGGTAATGAGCAGCTCAAAGGCCATCGTCTATGCCTCGCATCCGGCGCGATCCCCGCGCGCATCGGCGATCAGACCGGTTGCCGGGATCGGGGATTCCCGGCGTCGATCCAGCATCCATCATTCGCGGCTTCCTTTTCTGCGACTGGGTTCCTTTCAAGCGAGAAGTTACGCTTGCGGTTCGCGTAATCCCGCGGGAAACCGACGAGCGGAGGGAACCGGGGCTGCGAGTGGACCGTCTATCAGCTTATGCCTGCGCCGTCGTGGGCGTGTATCATGCGCGGACAGGCCCTGAGTTGAATTATTCGCCGTTTTGTAGTAAAGCATCCAATAAACAGGAGTTTCATCACAAAAGACATGAATGGCAACATACGCCAGGCCGTGTTCACGGTCATTCGCACGTACAAATGATTGTGAACACGGCCTGGGGCAGGCGTCATGCAGCAGTAGCTGCCTGTGACTGTGAAGGGGGGCAACCTCTAATGGACCACGAACCGCCAATGGTTATACGCATCCATCCGGCGCCGGCGCCAAATGACCGGTGTTTCCTTCCCGCTGAAGAGACCGTTTTCGACCGAACCGCCCGTTGGGCCATCGAAACCTTCCAGGTACCCATCGCCCTGATCGTCCTGCGAGAGTCTTCCGGAGACCGCGTGGCCGCCCGTGCCGGGTCGATGTCACCCGTGGAAACCCGGCAGGGCCCGCAATTGTGCGCACGGATCATCGACGATAACCGCCCCGTGGCCATTGCGGATACCACCCGCGCGGCTTCGTCCTCCCAGTGCCTGTGGATGCTGGAAGGACACCGGATTCACTGCTTTGCCGGCTATCCGATCCGCAATGACAGCGGCAACGCGACCGGCGCGCTGGTGCTCATGGACCGCCGTACGCGCCACTTCAGCGAGGGCGATTTGAACGAACTCGGCGAGCTGACGCGTTCGCTTGAAGACCACATCGCTCATCTGTCCGCCGAAAACTGGGGCCGGCGTGGCATTGTGGATGCCCCACAAACGGCGCCGTCCGCGCTGCGGGATGTCGTGGACGACCTGGATCTGTCCGAAGCCCGTGAACCGGACGACGAAGGCATCCGCATCCTGGTGGTGGAAATCGACACGCCGGCCGAGATCGAGGCGGCCCTGGGGCCGCGTGGCGTGGCCGGCCTCAATCAGCGTGTGGGCGATCAGGTCAGCCTGATCACCCGATCAAGTGACGTGATCGACCACGCTCCGCAAGGCAGCCTGATGCTGTTCATCCACGGCGGCGAGCAGGCCGTGCGCCGTGTCGCCGGGCGTGTGAGCAGTCTGCTCGAAGGCTCGCGGCTGGGTATTCCGCCAGACATGGGTGCGAGGGTCGTGCCGTTGCCGCTGTTGCGGTAGCAGAGTTTTCCCTTCTCCCGCTGGCGGGAGGGGGAAGTGCATGCGGGGGATGTGAATTTCGCGCTTTATCGCGGCTGAAGCCGCTCCTACCAACCAGGCTTCCTATAGTGAGAGCCATATGTTTGTGGGAGCGGCTTCAGCCGCGATCAATTCCCCCAGTCTCCATAAAACGCCTCCAGCACCCGGATCATGCGGCCATGGTCCAGCGCGCCGGCGCTCTCGCGAAGACTGTGCATGGACCACATGGGGTTGCCCACGTCGATGGTGCGGATGCCCAGGCGCGCCGCCAGAATCGGGCCGATGGTGCTGCCGCAGGGGAGGTTGCTGCGGTGGACATAACGTTGGCACGGAACCCCGGCGCGGGCGCATAACGATGCAAAGTATGCTTCTCCCATTTCGTCGGTGGCGTAGCGCTGATTGGCGTTGATCTTGATGACCGGCCCGCCGTTGATCAGCACCTGGTGTTGCTGATCGTAAAAGCGTGCGTAGTTCGGATGCCACGCGTGCGCCATGTCGGCACTCAGCAGCCAGCTGCGCGAGGCGGCGCGGCGGCCGGCATCCGTATCCAGACCAAGCGCGCCGGCGATGCGCGCCAGAGTGGCTTCGAGAAAGTCGCCGGCCGCGCCCTTGTAGCTCAGGCTGCCGATTTCCTCGTGATCGAACAGCGCGCACAGCTGACCGCCCCGGCACGGCGGCTCGCGCAGCAGAGCGATCAGCGCCGCGTGACAGGAAGCGAGATTGTCGAGCTGACTGTCGGCGATGAATTCCTGCTGCGCGCCAAACAGTGCGCCCGGCTGGGTGTCGGCCACGGCCAGTCCCCAGGCGGCGATGGCTCCGGCATCCTCGTCCAGTTCCCGTGCCAGCAGTGCGCGGAACTGGTCGTCCGGGGGCAATTCCTCGTCCAGTGTCGAGAGCAGTAGCGGCAGTTCTTCCTGGCGGTCGAATTTGAGTCCGTCCTCGTTGACGGAGCGATTCAGGTGGATTGCGGCGTTGGGCAAACGCAGCAGGGGGCGCTTGAAGTGAACCCGGCGCGCCACCAGCGTATTGCCGGCGCGTACGAATACGCGCCCGGCGAGGGTCAGGTCACGATCGGCAAACGTCGCCAGGATCGGGCCGCCGTAAACTTCGACTCCGAGTCCGGTCATCGCCCCGCGCGCATGGGCCGCGCGCGGCTTGACCCGCAGCCCGGGCGAGTCTGTGTGGGCGCCCACCAGACGCCAGCCGTGTGTGGCCGGGTCACCGTCCCCGAGTCGCACGGCGATCAGGGAGGAGTCATCGCGCACGACGTAATAGCAGCCGCCGGGGGTCAGATGCCACGCCTCGTTTTCCCGCAGCCGCTTGAAGCCGCCCTGTTCGAGCATCGATGCTGCCTGATCCACCGCGTGCCACGGGCTGGGGCTGGCGTCGATGTAATCGAGCAGCGCGCGTGCGTCGCTGCGTTCGGAGTCGTCTGTTTCCGTCACGGCAGTATCACCCCCGCAGCACCGCGATCACACGCTCGTCCTGCAGCAGATTGTCCAGAGCCGTACCCAGCGCCCGGTTGATCAGGCTGCGGGTTTTTTCGGTATCCGTTGGCAGGATCCCCAGCGGATCTTCCTTGTGGACCTTGTACTGGGCTTTGAAGGCAGTGCCCCCATCGCGGGCCTCGCCGGTGACTACGACATCCGCCATGCCGACCCGGTTCACCCCTCCGCCGCGCTGGTGATATTGCAAGGTGTTTATCCATACCGTGAGTGTGGCAGCGGAGTCCATGCCCATGTCATCGGCGGGTTGCGGTGCGAAGCCGAGTTTGCCGAGAGCGTCGACCAGCGAGTTGCGGACGGCCGTCGCCACGTCATTGCTTGCCAGCACCGCCCGGCCCAGGTCGCTCTCGCCTTCGGCGCGGTAGCCGATGATGGTATTTTGCGTGCGCTGGTCGATCACCTCGACCTTCACCGGTGCCTCGTGTCCCTGTGCCGCGGTGGGTGGCGTCAGGTTGGGCTCGATGAGAATATGCTCCGGTTTTGCGGCGCACGCACTGAGCAGAATCAGGGCGATCACCGCGATCAGCCCGCGAGTCACTTGCATGATGACCTCTCCTTCCTATACAAATTATCTTGGAGGTTCGTGGCTTGGGACCGGAACTTCGACGCTATTCTAACGCAAATGCGGCTGCAACCGGTGGCTGCCTCATCGGGGGATGGTTTCCAATTAGATGAAGATAAAAAATAATCCTGGTGGCACACGGTACGTTGGGGGGTGGATATTGGCATGCATGCTGGCCCTCGCCGTGATGGCAGGTCCGGCGCAAGCGAACAGCGGCATGCAGGTGGATCGCATTCTGATCAAGAAATCGGCGCGCAAACTGTTTCTTGTTCGCAACGACCGCATTCTCGATGATTTCACCATCTCCCTGGGTGGCGAGCCGGTCGGCGCGAAGACGCACGAAGGTGATGAACGCACCCCCGAGGGCAGCTACATCATCGACTGGAAAAACCCCTACAGCCGTTATTTTCTCTCCCTGCACATCTCCTATCCGAACGCGAATGATCTGGCCCGCGCGAGGGAACGGGGCGTGGTGGACCCGGGCGGGCAGATCATGATTCACGGCTTGCCCAACGGTACCAGCGAACCGGCTGA
>CAZYIP010000126.1:5634-7884 GCA_964646895.1 uncultured Salinisphaerales bacterium
GCATTGTGCTATCTTTAATCGTATCGGAGCGCGGCGGCAGCGGTGGGATGCTTGTGGCTATCTTCACAATTGCATGTCCCGCTATGAAAACGCCGTCACGCCTTGATCCATAGCGAGTGGAGTCGGCATTAGGGAGGATGCTGTTTTGTCAATCTGTCCTGGCGAGCCACTCGGAAACGAAGCCCCGGAGAAGGGGACGATGGAAGGACAATCCACAGGATCCGCCAGCCAGTTTACGGGCATGCGTGCCGAACAGATACTCGCGACGCTACACGAGCCGCTGATCGTGCTCGACCGCGATCTGCGTGTCACGGCGGCCAACAGTGCGTTTTACAGAACCTTCCTGGCGAGCGCATCCAACACCGAAGGCCGGCTCATCTATGAGCTCGACGATGGCCGGTGGAACATCGCCCCGCTGCGCGAGTTGCTGGAAAAAATCCTGCCGGCTGGCGCCACCGTGTGGAATTATCGCGTCGAGCACAATTTTCCGCGCATCGGATCGAGAACGATGTCGGTCAACGCCCACAGCTTTCCCGGCGCGCAGCCAGCGATCCTGCTCACCTTCGACGACCTCACTGCGCAGGCGGCCGGCGATTACAGCTATCACGACCTCTACCACGACAACCCCGCGATTTATTTCAGCGTCGACGAAAATGGCACGATACGTTCGGTCAACCGCTTCGGTGCCGATCGCCTGGGCTACCGTGCCGACGAGCTGGACGGCAGATCTTTCTTCGATCTGCACCGTGAGGATATGGCCAGCGCAACGGAAAACTTCGAGAAATGCCTGGCAAAACCGGGCGAGGTGTGGCATTGGGACATTCGTATCGAGTGCAGCAATCGCGTGTTGTTATGGGTGCGCGAGTCTGCCCGCGTGGTCGTGCGAAAGAACGGGATGCGCAATGTCCTCATCGTGTGCGAGGACATCACGGAAGCCCGCAAGCTGATGCGCAAGGTCAGCTATTACGCTACCCACGACTCGCTCACCCGGCTGGAAAATCGACGCGAGTTCGAGCAGCGGCTGGCCCGGGTGCTGCAGACGATTCAGGAAGAGCACACGGAAAATGTTCTGTGTTACATGGATCTGGATCAATTCAAGATCATCAACGATACCTGTGGACATTTGGCCGGCGACGAGCTTCTGCGCCGCATCGGCGAGGTGCTGCGCGGGCACGTGCGCACGCGCGATACCGTCGCCCGCCTGGGCGGAGACGAGTTCGGCGTGCTGATGGAGCACTGCGGGCTCGCCCAGGGTGAGCGGGTGGCGCGCGCGTGCCAGGAAGCGGTGCAGGATTTCCGCTTTCGCTGGGATGAAAAGACCTTCACCATCGGCGTCAGCATCGGGGTCGTTGCCATCACGCCGGATTTTCGGCACGTGGCGGATGTGCTGAGCGGAGCTGACAGCGCCTGCTACTCCGCGAAATTGCTGGGGCGTAACCGGGTCTACGTCTATCGCGACAACGACTGCAATCTGGCCCGGCGTGAGAGCGAGGCGCAGTGGGTAACGACGATCTCGGACGCACTGCAATCCGGTAGCCTGCATCTGTCGTACCAGCCGATCGTGCCTTTGACCGGCCCGCAGCGGGATGAGACGTGCTACGAGATACTGGTGCGGATCGATGACCGGCACGGCAGGGAGACAGTGGCCGAGAAGTTTCTGCCGACCGTGGAGCGCTACGACCTGGCCCGCCGGCTGGACCGCAATGTCATCGACACCGCGCTGTGCTGGTTCGACATGCATCCGGAGCAGGTCGATCGTCTGCGCTGGTGTTCCATCAACCTCTCCGGCCAGAGTCTGGGCGACCCGGATTTTCTCGGCTTTGTTCTGCGCCGGCTCGGCGAGGGGCCGGTGCCGGCGGAGAAGATCTGCTTCGAACTCACCGAAACCGCGGCCATTTCCAATATCGGCAGTGCGATCCAGTTCATGTCGGCGCTCAAGCGCCAGGGCTGCCTGTTTGCGCTCGATGATTTTGGCAGCGGTTTTTCCTCGTTCGCCTACCTGAAGACGCTGCCGGTCGATTTCCTCAAGATCGACGGCCTGTTCGTGAGAGACATCGATCGGGATCCGGTCGATTTTGCCATGGTCAAGTCCCTCAACGAGATCGGGCACGTCATGGGCAAGAAAACGATCGCCGAATTTGTGGAGCGGGACAGCACGCTGCAGAAGCTGCGCGTCCTCGGCGTCGATTACGGCCAGGGCAATATGCTGGGCAAGCCGCAACCCCTGGCGGCGATGCTCGATCGGCCGGG
>CAZYIP010000126.1:7984-10588 GCA_964646895.1 uncultured Salinisphaerales bacterium
CAAAAGCAGCACCGGCTGCCCGGGTTGTGGGGGCGGCTTCAGCCGCGATGGCGGGGCAGTGCCTTGATGACTGCCAGAACGGCTACTGCTTGCGCCGGATGCGAATCAGTGGCGCCAGACGGCGCAGGCGCTGCACCGGATCCGTCATTTCCAGCAATTCCTGGCGCAGACGGGTGTCCAGCGGCAGCAGTTCCGCGAGGCGGCTGCCGACCCAGCCGGCATCCTCCGGATACTGGGTCTGGCTGGCGTGCGGCTCGCCGGTCACGCTGTAGAGCGCGCGTACCAGGTCCCCCAGCTCGGCCAGATCGTCCGGGATGACCACGGCCGGTTCATTCGGGACAGGTTCCACCCGCCCCACCCACAGCCGGTCGGGTTGCTGCCAGCGCTCGATGACGCGGAAGCGCTGCTCGCCGCGTACCGTTATACCGAGAAATCCGCCTTCGAGCCGGTTGAAATCCACCACCCTGACGCGTACGCCCACGTCGAACGGTTCATCGTTATCGGCGCTTTGTCGCAGACAATTGCCGAAGTGCCCTTCGTCCCGCTTGAGGCTGCGCGTAACCATATCGATATAGCGGGCTTCGAAGATGCGCAGCGACAGCACTCCGCCCGGAAATGCGATTTCAGGTAGTGCGAAAAGCGGTAACTCCGCAGGCATGGGTAATTCTCTTCCCCCGGCAGTATGGTCGTGCCTTGACCCCTTTAGTATTGAGGGGAGCGGCCGAGGGTAGGGACGGCTCAACCCAAATTGGCTCAAATAAACGACAAACGGATGTTTTTGCATGACGAACGGTAGCGCTGTGCGGGGATTCAGGGCTGATGGATTTCGCTCCGGCTGGAGCGGCGATAACGGATTTCCACGCGCCGGCAGTCGTGTCAGTCGCGACTTCCGTCGCCGCTGCCGGGAGCGTCTTGTGGTGCCCTCAAGTGACGGCGTACATGCCAGATCAGTGCCAGAACCGCCACTACCACGATGACGGCATCGAACCGGTGAAACCAGGCGCCGAGCTCATCCCAGTGCTCGCCCAGCGTTTTCCCCAGCCACGCCAGGCCGAGGCACCATATGAAGGATCCGATGAAGGTGTAGAGGTTGAAGCGAGCGAGTGGCATGCGCGCGATGCCCGCGGGCAGGGCGATGAAGGTACGAACCACGGGCAGCATGCGTGCGACCAGAATGATGATGTCGCCGTAGCGTTCGAACCAGCGCTCGGCGAGGTCCAGGTCGCGCATGGATACCAGCACGAAACGGCCGTAGCGCCGTACGAAAGGACGGCCGCCGCGCACGCCCACCCAGTAGGCCACGAGAGAACCCAGGACGCAGCCGATTGCGCCGGCGGTGGCGACCAGCCACAGATTCATCTCGCCGGTGGCGACGAGATAGCCGGAAAACGGCATGATGACTTCCGAGGGCAGTGGTATGCACGCGCTTTCGATGGCCATCAGAAGTGCGATGCCTGCATAGCCGCCGGTGCTGATGACCGCGATGACGCCGGCGGCAATGACGCCGATAACCCGTTCCAGCATGGTTTCCTCTGGGGTTGCGCCGGCGCTCCGCGGCGGCGACTGTTGTATCATCGAATTGAGGGGCTGTTGGCGCTCGACGCGTTACCGCATCGCACAGCCCGACACCGCGCCAGACGAGGCGCGGGCGCCTGCCCGGGCCGTTTAGGGGCCAGGGCCCGCAACACCGGATGGCCATTCTGGCGCAATCGGATGTTGCCGTTCGCTTATGTAGTGTAACTACCCGGCGCTCACGATGCCCTGTCTTGCCCGCAATGGTCACCGCGCGGCATCGTATGCAGCGTCAGCAGACCCCGGCGGTCGTCCGGCGGGCACCGTATGGGGCGCGCTGCCATTTTGACGAAGGCGCTGCCATGGATGTTATGCCGCTGATCCTCTTTCTGGTCATGATCGCCTACGCCTGGTGGGAGACGATCGGTGCCAAGCGCCAGGCGCGCAAGGCCGCACGCCGCGCTTGTGCGCGTGCCACGGTGCGCTTTCTGGATGAGCTCGGGCTGATCCGTCTGCGCCTGCGCCGGGACGCGCGCGGTCGCTGGCACCTGTGGCGGCTGTACGGTTTCGAGTTTTGCCTCGAAGGCGATGTCCGCTTTCCCGGTCGCGTCGAGTTGACGGGCCGGCGCGTGACTCGCATCGAACTGGCCGGGCAGGTGATCCCGCCCGCCGGCTGGCCGCCTGCCGTTGTCGTGGAGGGTAACGGAGACGGCGGGCGGTCCCGGGAGCCTGGGCCGTAGAAACGAAATGGCTGCAGCGCCCCCACTTCGGCCGGAATCCGAGTTCCTTTTCGTCACACAGTCACCACTATGCTCCTCAAACGAACACGGATTCCGCCTCGAACCGGGAACGCTTCGCTCCCGTTGTTTTCACGGCCCAGGCTCCCGGCGTGGAACCCGCGCGCGCCAGTGTGGTCCTTTGGATCAGACAAACTGAAGATGGTTGCACGATGCTGGGTTCGGCGATTTTTTTTCTGGTAGTGGCCATAGTGACCGCGCTGATCGGCTTTACCGGCGTCACCGCAACCGTGGCCGGTATCGCCAAGTGGCTGTTCTATCTTTCCATCGCGTCGTTCATTCTCACGCTGCTTGC
>CAZYIP010000127.1:0-10496 GCA_964646895.1 uncultured Salinisphaerales bacterium
TCAGACGTTGAATCGAAAGTGCATGACGTCGCCTTCCTGTACCACATAATCCTTGCCTTCCAGACGCCATCTGCCCGCCTCTTTGGCACCCTGTTCACCTTGATGGGCGACAAAATCGTCGAAACCGATCACTTCTGCGCGGATGAAGCCCTTCTCGAAATCCGTGTGAATCACCGCCGCAGCCTGGGGTGCCGTGGCTCCCACCGGCACCGTCCACGCACGTACCTCCTTGGGACCGGCGGTGAAGTAGGTTTGCAGGCCCAGCAAGCGATATGCGGCACGAATCACCCGGTCGAGCCCGGGCTCTTCAAGGCCCAGATCGGCGAGAAACTCGGCTTTCCCGGCCGCATCCAGTTGCGCTATCTCCGCCTCCAGCCCGGCGCAGACCGGCACGATTTCGGCCCCTTCGGTCTCGGCATGGGCGCGCACCTGATCCAGCAAAGGATTGTCGGTGAAGCCGTCATCGTTGACGTTGGCAATGTACAGGGTGCGCTTCAGCGTGATCAGGTGCAGATCGCGCAGCATGGCATGATCATCTTCGCTCAGTGCTGCTGCCCGCGCCGGCCGACCCTGATCGAGTTGCTCCTGCACCCGCTCCAGTACACCGGCACGCGCCTGCGCCGTCTTGTCACCACTCTTGGCGACCTTGCGCGTCTTGTCCAGGTTGCGCGCGACCGTCTCCAGGTCCGCCAGCGCCAGTTCGGTGTTGATGACCTCGATATCGGCCACCGGATCGACACGGCCCGTTACATGCGCCACATCGTCGTTTTCGAAGCAGCGCACCACGTGGACGATGGCGTCCGTTTCACGAATGTGAGCGAGAAACCGGTTGCCCAGCCCCTCTCCGCTGGAGGCGCCGGCGACCAGACCGGCGATATCGACGAACTCGATCGTGGTCGGAATCTGCTTTTGCGGTTTGACGATCGCCGCCAGTTGGGCCAGCCGCGCGTCCGGCACCGGCACCACGCCAACATTGGGATCGATGGTACAGAACGGGTAATTCTCGGCGGCGACTTCCGCCGCCGTCAGCGCATTGAACAGGGTGGACTTGCCCACATTGGGCAGCCCCACGATGCCGCACTTAATGCCCGTCACTGCGCTGTCCCCGCTGCCGGGTGTTGGTCAGTTGCGCGGCCTTGTCCCAGCCATCGCGCAACAGCACCGGCATGATTGCGATGCTGCGCTCGACAGCATCTTCCAGAAGTTCTGCCTGCCCCGGGCCGGGCCGATTGAGCACGTACGGCAATACCGCGTCGCGGTGGCCCGGATGGCCGATACCGACGCGCAGGCGCCGGAAATCGGGCCCGATGCACAGGATGGTGTCACGCAGCCCGTTGTGCCCGCCATGACCGCCGCCGACCTTGAAACGCAATGTGCCCGGCGGCAGATCGAGATCATCGTGCACCACCAGCAACTCGCTCGGCGCCAGCTTGAAGTAGGCGGCCAGCGCCTGCACCGCCTGGCCGCTGCGATTCATGTAGGTGTCGGGCTTGAGCGCGAACACCTCCACGCCCGCTATCGCGAGACGGGCAAGTGCGCCATGAAACTTGCGCTCCTGCCGAAATTCACCGCGGAACTCCCGCGCCAGCGCATCCAGCACCCAGAAGCCGGCGTTATGCAGCGTCGCCGCATACTCCGCTCCCGGATTGCCGAGACCGATGATGGCGCGCACCGGCGCCCGGGTTGGCTTGCTCGCCGCCAATGACCGCTCCGACCGTGTGCGCCGGCGCCATTCGCCGGGCTACTCCTGCTCGCCTTCGGACGCCTCGCCCGCCGCGGGTTCGGCCTGCTCGCCCGCCTCCTCGGCGACTTCTTCCTCTTCGACCTCCGCGGCCACGCGCGGCACGCGGATGGACACCAGCGGGTAGTCGTCCCGCTCGTGCAGCACATCCACCGCCTCCACGCCTTCCGGCAGCTTGAGATCGGACAGATACAGGGAGTCGTTCAGGTTCATGGCCGAGATATCGAGCTGGATGTACTCGGGCAGGTTGCCGGGCAGGCATACCACCTCTATCTCGATGCGGTGACGATCAACGACCCCGTCATGCTCCTTGACGCCGGGGCAGACATCGCCGCCGATAAAGTGCAGCGGCACATTGACGTAAATCTTCTCGTCGGCAACCACTCGCTGCAGGTCCAGATGCCAGATCGCGGCCTTTGCCGGGTGACGCTGCAGGTCCTTGAGAATGACCTGTTCGTCGCGCCCGTCGAGCCGCAGCGTCAGGATACGGGAATAGAAAGATTCGTATTCGAGACTGCTGTCCAGCTCGCTGCCCGGCACGGCGAACCGAATCGGTTCTCCGCCGCCTCCGTAAAGGATACCGGGCACGAAGCCCTCGCGGCGCAGGCGGCGGCTCGCACCCTTGCCCTGCCCCTCGCGAACCTTCGCATTAATCACGAAGTCTGTGCTCATGTTGCTTCTCCATGGTTAAAAAATTGCCGCCGGCCCGCGACCAGGCACGGCAGCACACTTGTTGATCGGGACTTCAAACGTTACCACCATCGCTCCTGCGGGCATCCCGAAGTCCGTCATCCCCGCAAAGCACGTTTTTCAAAGATCAACGAATTACATCAATCCACATACATCGAACTGACCGATTCCTCGTTGCTCACCCGGCGGATGGTTTCCGCCAGCATGGCGGCGATGCTGAGCTGGCGAATCTTGGGGCAGGCCGACGCTTCCGGACTCAGCGGAATGGAGTCGGTTACCACCACCTCGTCGAGCACCGATTCGGAGATATTCTGCACCGCCGGCCCGGACAGCACCGGATGCGTGACATACGCTGTGACCCGGAGGCCGCCCTTTTCCTTGATGGCTTCGGCGGCCTGACACAGGGTACCGGCGGTGTCGACCATGTCATCGATCAGCACACAGCACTTGTTGCGCACGTTACCGATGATGTGCATGACCTTGGCTTCATTGGGCTTTGGTCGGCGCTTGTCGATAATCGCCAGCTCCGCGTCGTCCAGACGCTTGGCGATGGCGCGGGCCCGGACCACACCGCCGACATCCGGCGAGACGACTGTCAGCCCTTCGTGCTTTTGCCGCCAGATGTCGCCGAGCAGCACCGGCGAGGCATACGCATTGTCGACCGGTATATCGAAAAACCCGACGATCTGGTCGGCGTGCAGGTCTACCGTGAGCACGCGCGTCGTGCCCACGTCGCTCAGCATGCGCGCCACCACCTTGGCGGAGATCGGTACACGCACCGAACGCGGGCGCCGATCCTGCCGGGCGTAGCCGAAGTACGGAATGACGGCGGTCACGCGGCCTGCGGAGGCCCGGCTGAGCGCGTCCACCATCAGCATCAGTTCCATGATGTTGTCGTTGGTCGGCCAGCACAGCGGCTGAATCACGAATACGTCGCGACCGCGCACGTTTTCGTTGATCTCCACCTGTACCTCGCCGTCGCTGAAGCGCCCCACCACCGCCTTGCCCAGCGGTATTTTCAGATAACTGGCGATATCCTGGGCCAGCACCGGGTTGGCGTTGCCGGTAAATACGGCAAGACGGGGTTCAGCTATGCTTTCAGGTCGTTTTAACACTTCATTCACGCGCACAACAATGCAGGCGAGTCGTTCCCGGCCCGGAATATGGCTGGGGTGGCAGGATTCGAACCTGCGCATGCGGGGATCAAAACCCCGTGCCTTACCACTTGGCTACACCCCAATGCGCGAGTTATCTTGAAAGTGATCGGCAACATGCGCCTGCAACGGCGATCGATTGAGCCCACGCGCGACGAACGCGCGCCACTGCCTCGGAACTTCCGCCCGCACCGCAAATGCCCGCGCCCGTGTTTCGTATGCCGCGAACACGGCGCTACCCGTGCCGCTCATGCGCGCGGTACCGCGCTCGCAATGGCCTTGCAGCCATCGCAGTGCGGCCGCCACGGGTGGATGGCGGCGTGTGACGACCGGCTCGCAATCATTGCCGGTGCGACCCTCAATAAAGTCGGTCATTGTGATTCGCGGCGTGTTTCTTGTCAATTGAGTGTCCGCAAACACGGCGGCGGTGCTGACGACGCAATCCGGTACGACCACCAGAAACCAGGGTTCGGGCAATTCCACCGGGGCGAGACGCTCTCCGACGCCCTCCGCCCAGGCCGCGCGGCCACGCACGAACACCGGCACGTCGGCACCCAGGGTCAGCGCAAGAGCCGCCAGACGTTCGACCGGCCAGTCCAGGCCCCAGAGACGATTCAGCGCCACCAGCGTGGTGGCGGCATCGCTGCTGCCACCGCCGAGCCCGGCACCGATCGGCAGACGCTTGACCAGCCGGATATCGACGCCGCGTTCCATGCCGGCACTCGCTTGCAGGGCATGCGCCGCGCGCGTGCACAGGTCGTTCTCCGGTGCAACCCCCGCGACGTCGCCGTGACGTTCGATACGAGCGTCATCGCGCGGTGAAAACGCCAGTTCGTCGCCGTAGTCGAGAAACTGGAACACCGTCTGCAACTCGTGGTAACCGTCGCTGCGCCGGCCAGTGACATGCAGGAAAAGGTTGAGCTTGGCCGGCGCGGGCCAGCGCGGCTCGGTACCCAAGCCACTCTGCATCGGGCTTGTCATGGAAGCATCAATGCACGTTCGTCCACTCGTGTACCACCAGCTTGATGCGGGTGTCATCCTTGACGCCGGACAAACGCCCCGGCAGCTGGTATTCGCCGACCTGGCGGTAGTCGTCGTAGGTCAGCGTCCAGCCGGACTGCGAAAGTTGCGTCACCCGTCCCTGCGCATCCACCGCCACGCTCGCCGGTACCCCGGGCTCGGGCACGCCGAGTGCCCAGTAACGCAGGCCCGCTACCGGAAACGTCAGCTTCAGCTGCTGGCGAAAGAACGCGTCCGGCTGCGACGTGACATAAGTCTTGCCATCCTTGCGAATGCGCAGGCGTTCCGGCGTGCCCGCGATACGCATGGCCCCGGCACCCAGCGGCCCGGAAACGCTGATGTCGAAGCGGTCGCCAAGCTGCACCCAGCGCAGGTTGCCACTCCAGCCGAACAGCCCGCCCGAGCCGGCGCGAGCCTGCATGGTCCAGCCGCTGAGCGCCAGCAGGTTCGCGCGGCGCGCCTGCCAGGCGGCGCGATCTCCCGCCTCCGTCGGCGGTCGTGGCGTGGTCGCGCATCCGCCCAGGAATACGAGCAGGCAACCAAGTGCCAGGGCCCGTCTCATTGGGTCAGGCGCTTTTCGGCCTCACGGATGGCAGCATTGCCCGGATCGGCCTTGAGGCCATCCTGCCACACCCGCTGCGCCTCGTCGCGCTGCCCCAGGACCCACAGCACCTCGCCCAGATGCGCCGCAATTTCCGCGTCCGGAGACTTGGCATACGCGCTGCGCAGGTAGGACAGGGCCTTCTGCGAATTGCCGAGGCGATACTGGATCCACCCCATGCTGTCGATCACCGCGGCATCATCCGGCGTCAGTTGAAAGGCCCGCTCGACATAGCCCAGCGCTTTCTGGTAATCGGTGGAATGGTTGCTGAGGATATAGCCCAGTGCATTCAGGGCGCGCGCGTCCTTGCCGTTGGCATCGATGATGCGGCGCAGATCCGCAACGGCGTCCTCGATGCGGCCGGCCTCGGTCTCGGCCATGGCACGGCCGTACAGCAAATCGGCGTCATCGCCGAAATCCACCAGCGCCTTGTCGTACACGCCGATGGCATCCTGATAGCGATGCGCCCCGTACAGCAACTGGCCCTCGGCCTGATACAGGCGCCGCGCCAGTGCCGGATTGTTCTTGCGCACCTCTTGCAGAAAGTCGCGAGCATCGTCCAGACGGCCCAGCTTGGCCATGACGAATGCCTTGCGCAGGACGGCGTTGAGCGCCTGCGGCCCGGACGTTACCTTTTCGTACCAGGTGAGGGCATCGGCGTAATGGCCTTCCAGCTCTTCGATTCGTCCCAGGTAGTAGGCGCTGGAATTGGGTCGCGCACCGGCCCGGCGCAGGCGCATGAAATACTTGCGTGCCTGCTCATTCTGACGGCCATCGATCGCCAGCAGGCCCAGCGCGTACAGCGCCTCCGGGTTGTCCCGCTGCCGCATCAGCACCGCTTCGAACTGTTTTTTTGCGGCGCTCTCATGCTCCGCCTTCAGGAGCAGACGGGCGTAACCCAGGCGCAGATCCAGGTCGCGTGGCGCGCGACGAAAGGCCTCGTTCATCAGCCGGGCGGCCTGTGCGGTATCGTCTTGCTCCAGCAGCGCGCCAGCCTTCAGCAGATAGGCATCGGTCAGGTTCGGGTCCAGGGCGAGCGCACGGTTCGCGCTGGCGCTCGCGGTTCCGTACTGCTCGAAATGCATCGCCAGTACGCCCTCGGCGTAGTGCGCCGCGGCCAGATCCGGGTCGTCCCTGACCAGCTGCTTCATGACCTGGAGTGCGGTACCGGAATGCGCTTTCTCGCTGCTGAACAGCGTCGCCAGGCTCTTGAAAGCGGCCTCCTTGCCGTCCGGATCGAGCCGGATGACGGCACGCGCATTGGCGGTTGCCGCGGCGACGTCGCCATCCGTCAGCGCAAGCCGCGCCGCCACCTTGCGCGCACGCAGGCTGTGCGTGTCCAGTTGCGCCCAGCGCATGGCCGCCTGGCGCGCACTCGTCATGTCGTTGGCTAGCAGCGCCATCCGCGTGGCGCGCTCGGCCACGGCGGGGTCATCGCTGACCTGCATCGCCTTGAAATAGTGCTCCGCGGCCTGCCGCGCGAGCCCGCGCTGTACCGCCAGCTCCCCCGCAAGGATGTGAAACTGCAGGCGCGCCTCGGGATCGGATGGCGGTTCGGGCACTGCGGTAACCGTGCCGGGACTGCCCGGTAACATGTTCTGGTGCGCGCAACCGGCAAGCATGAAAACGGCCATTATCGCGGACAACCCCAGCCTCGTGTATGGCCTTTTCCAACTGCTGAATCTGGCCAGCATGAATTCTGGCTCCCTTGTGATAGCATTTGAGTTTGAACTGAACGCCAAAACTATAACTCGTCCGGCACTTCGATGGGAAAAACAACCGCCGCCGGTTTTTCGCGGCCTCGCCCTCGTTCCGCTGGCGCCTGGCAGGGATTCTGCCGGGCGTCCGGCAATCGTCTGCCATGCGCGTGCAAACACTAGGACTCAATCACCGCACCGCACCGCTGTCGATCCGTGAGCGGGTGGCTTTCGCCGACGGCCGGTTGCCGGAGGCACTGGCCGCGCTGACCCACATCGACGGTGTCCGCGAGGGGGTGATCGTCTCCACCTGCAACCGCACCGAGCTGCATGCGGTCGCACATCCGCAGGCCGACAACATCCGCCTCGACGAGTGGCTGTGCGAATGGCACGGCATCAAGCGCGGCGCGCTCAACGGGCACACGTACACGCTCGGCGGCCGCGACGCGGTACAGCATGTGCTGCGCGTCGCTTCCGGCCTCGACTCGATGGTGCTGGGCGAGCCGCAGATACTCGGCCAGATGAAGCAGGCATTTCGCGTGGCGGGCAAGGAGCACAGCATCGGCCCGCTGCTCTCGCGCCTGTTTCAGCATGCGTTTTCGGTCGCCAAGCTGGTGCGCACGGAAACCCGGATCGGCGCGCACCCGGTCTCCGTCGCCTTCTCCGCCGTTACCCTGGCGCACCGCATATTCGCGGACTTCAACGACCAGACGGCGCTGCTGATCGGCGCCGGCGAAACCATCGAGCTGGCGGCGCGCCACCTGCACGAACACGGCGTTGGACGCATGGTGGTCGCCAACCGCAGCATCGACCGTGCGCAGCGGCTGGCCAGCGTGTTCCACGGCTATGCCATTCCGCTGGAAGACGTGCCGACGCATTTGGCGGACGCGGATATCGTGGTCTCCAGCACGGCAAGCCCGGAGCCCCTGGTCACACGCGCCATGGCGCGCGCGGCGATACGCCGGCGCCGGCGCAAGCCGATTTTCATGCTCGATCTCGCCGTCCCGCGCGACATCGAGGCAGCGGTGGGCAAGCTGCAGGACGTATATCTGTACACCATCGATGACCTGCACGAAGTGATCCGGCAAAACATGCACTCGCGCGAACAGGCCGCGAGCGGCGCCGAGGAAATCATCAGCGCGCGTACCGACGACTTCATGCGATGGTTGCAGTCGCGCGACGCCGCTGCCACCATCAAGGCTCTGCGGCGCCAGGCGGATGCCGACCGCGAGGATGTACTGGAAAAGGCGCGCCGCCAACTCGCCAGTGGCAAACCGGCGGAAGAAGTGATGCAGTTTCTCGCCCACACCCTCACCAACCGCCTGTTGCATGCGCCGAGCGCCTGCCTGCGCAACGCCGATCGGGAGCGCCAGCAGTTGCTGCTCGATCACGCCCGCCTCCTGTTCGACCTGGAGTCACCGCCGGACCAGCACCCGGAATGAGTATGCAAGCTACCCTGCGGGCCAAGCTCGAAGCGCTGGTCGAGCGTTTCGAAGAACTCGGCCTGGAGCTGTCCGATCCCGCCGTCATTGCCGATCACGCAAATTTCCGCAAGCTGTCGCAGGAATACTCGCGGCTGCAGGAGTTGACCGAACTGTTCGGCCGCTATCGTGCGCTGGAGCCGGAAATAGAAAGCCTGGAAGCCCTGACCGAGGATCAGGACCCGGACATGCGCGCCATGGCCGAGGAGGAGTTGCCCGCGACGCGGGAACGGCTGGAAGCCCTGGAGCGCAAGCTGAAGAAGTTTCTGGCCCCGCGCGATCCCCATGACGACGCCAACATCTTTCTGGAGATCCGCGCCGGTACCGGCGGCGACGAGGCGGCGCTGTTCGCCGGCGATCTGTTTCGCATGTATGCCCATTACGCGGAGCACATGGGCTGGCAAATCGAAATCCTGAGTGCAAGCCACGGCGAACACGGCGGCTACAAGGAAGTCATCGCACGCATCGCCGGCCAGGGCGCTTACTCGCACCTGAAGTTCGAGTCCGGCGCGCATCGCGTGCAGCGCGTGCCACAGACGGAATCCCAGGGCCGCATTCACACCTCCGCCTGTACCGTGGCAGTGCTGCCGGAGCTGGCCGAGATCGAGGCTGTCCAGATCGACGCGGCGGATTTGCGCATCGACACCTATCGCGCATCCGGTGCCGGCGGGCAGCACGTCAACAAGACCGACTCTGCCGTGCGTATCACCCACCTGCCCACGGGTATCGTCGTGGAATGCCAGGATGAGCGCTCGCAGCACAAGAACCGGGCCCGCGCCATGGCGCTGCTGCAGGCCCGCATCAACGAGCAGGAGCGCGCGAAACAGCAGAGCGAGCGCTCCGAAACGCGGCGGCGCCTGGTCGGCAGCGGCGACCGCTCCGAGCGAATCCGTACCTACAACTTTCCCCAGGGGCGCGTCACCGACCACCGCATCAACCTGACGCTGTACAAGCTCGACAGCATCATGGCGGGCGAGCTCGATCCGATCATCGAACCGCTGGGCGAGGAGTATCAGGCCGATCAGCTCGCCGCCCTGGCCGGGTCGTGACCGCCAGACGCACGGACGCCCTCGCAGATGCCACCACCAGCCTGCGCGACCGGGTCGACAACCCGCGCCTGGAAGCGGAACTACTGCTGGCGCATATTCTGGGCATTTCCCGCAGCCAGCTGCTGACCTGGCCGGACAAGCCGCTGCTCCCACCCGCACGAGCCCGGTTCGACGCCCTTCTCGCGCGCCGGATCAACGGAGAGCCGATGGCCTATCTTCTCGGGCAGCGTGAATTCTGGTCGCTATCACTCGTAGTGACGCCAGACGTACTGATTCCGCGTCCGGAAACGGAACACCTGGTGGAGGCGGCACTGGCGCGGATGCCGGCGGACATGCCGCTGAGCGTGGCCGATCTGGGCACCGGCAGCGGCGCCATCGCGCTGGCGATCGCCAGTGAACGCCCCCTGGCACGAATCATTGCCACCGATACGAGCTGGCGCGCGCTGCAAATCGCTCGCGCCAACGCCCGCAACCACCGGCTGATCAACATAAGGTTTCTGGCGGCGCACTGGCTGACGGCATTCGCCAGCGACGCATTTGACCTGATCGTCTCCAACCCGCCCTACGTCGCGCTGCGAGACCCGCACCTGGAACGGGGCGACCTGCGCTTCGAGCCGCGTGCAGCGCTGGAGGCCGAGAACGACGGGCTTGCAGCGCTGCACACGATCATCGGCACCGCCACCGCGCACCTGCGCCCCCGTGGCTGGCTGATGGTGGAACATGGCCACGACCAGGCGGACGCAGTCACGACCATGCTGCGCGCCGCGGGCTTCGAAAACATCGCAACCGAACGCGATCTGGCCGCGACACCCCGGGTCAGCCTGGCTCAGAGTCGGGGGGAACCCCGGCTAGCCCCGGGGTCAAGTCTAGCAATATAAGGTTTTAAACGTGGGATGTGCATAAAGCGAAAACGGATTTTCCGGATCCGAAACAACCACCCGGATTAAACCTTATATTGCTAGACTTGACCCCAGCATGTTTTGACCTCTGCACGTTTGAGCTCGACCTCTAAGGCGCTCCACCCTCGAAGCGTACCCGCTCCCGCTCCGCGCCCAGTTCGCTG
>CAZYIP010000128.1:0-10413 GCA_964646895.1 uncultured Salinisphaerales bacterium
CGTCCCACCGGCTTGGGAATATCAGTCAGTTCATGGAATTCGCAGCGTTCTCCGAAAATCGACCGCATCAGGGCCAGCGCCCGTCCGCACGATACGATGCCCACCTGGTGGCCGGCATCCAGCAGGGCGCGGATGACGACCAGATCCCGCGTCGCATGGCCAAGGCCCCAGTCGTGGACCGCAAACAATACCTTGTGAGGCATTATCGGATGATTCCGTGCAGAGCCCGTTGCGAGGCCACATGAGTGAAGCGATACCCGTACTGGTGACCGGCGCGACCGGATTCGTCGGCTCCGCCGTGGCGCGGCATCTGGTCGAGGCGGGCTTCACGGTGAAGGCGCTGATGCGCGCCACGGCCAGCACCGGCAATATCGCCGGTGTGCCGGTGGAACCGGTGCGGGGCGATCTGTCGGATCCGGCCAGCCTGAAGGCCGCGGTGCGCGGATGCCGCGGGCTGTTTCACGTCGCCGCCGATTACCGGCTGTGGACGCGCGACCCCGATGCCATGTACGCCGTCAACGTCGACGGTACCCGCGAACTGCTGCTGGCCGCCGCGGAAGCCGGCGTGGAGCGCATCGTCTATACCAGCAGCGTCGCCACCCTGGGCACGCACGGGGACGGCACTCCCGCCGATGAACACACCGCATCCACCTTCGAGGACATGATCGGTCACTACAAGAAATCCAAGTTTCTGGCCGAAGCCGCGGTGCGCCGTCTGGTGAGCGAACAGGGCGTACCCGCCATCATTGTCAACCCGTCAGCGCCGGTGGGTCCGCGCGACCGCCGCCCCACGCCGACCGGGCGCATGATCCTCGATGCCGCCGCCGGACGCATGCCAGCCTATGTGGACACCGGACTCAACGTGGTACACGTGGACGATGTCGCGGCCGGCCACCTCGACGCCTACCGTCATGGAACCATCGGCGAGCGCTACATCCTCGGCGGCGAGGACATGACCCTGCGCCAGATCCTCGCCTGTATCGCAGAGCTCACGGGAGGCCGCGCACCGCGCTGGCGTCTGCCGCATCGCGTGCTGGAGCCGGTCGCCTACGCCAGCGAATTCTGGGCCCGCCTGAGAGATCGCGAACCGCTGCTCACCGTCGACGGCCTGCGCCTGGCACGCAAGCACATGTTCTTCAGCAGCGAGCGGGCGCAACGGGAACTCGGCTACCGCTCGCGCCCGGCACGACTCGCCATCAGCGACGCGATCGAGTGGTACCGCGCCGAAGGCTATCTGGCTCGAAACCCGAAAGTTTGACCGCTGCGGAGCAGCGGATGTTCATTACGGACGCGGGCGCGAGTGTACGTCCGCCTCCCGGTCGCGCGGCCGATGCGCCACGCCATTGCCCTTCCGCGCCTTTGCTTCGGCGCGGCCGGAGGTCGGTGAAGACGCCGCCCTCAACGCCCGTACCGAGCGCAGGATGCCCGCCGCGTCCAGGCCCGCCAGGCTCAGTTGCTCATCGCGGGATCCATGCTCGACGAAGGCATCGGGCAATCCCAGATGACGAACCGTCGCCTGCACGCCATGATGTGCGAAGCATTCGCTCACGGCGCTGCCCGCGCCACCGGCGATCACCTGATCCTCGATCGTCACCAGCAACGGGTGCCGGCGCGCCATATCCATCAGCAGTGCCTCGTCCAGCGGCTTGACGAAACGCATGTTGACCACGGTCGCGTTGAGCTCGCGTCCCGCCTCCTCGGCGGCCGCCACGGTGGCGCCGAAAGCCAGCAACGCAATGTCGCGACCCTCGCGGCGCACTTCGGCGCGGCCGATTTCCAGCGCGTGCATCTGCTCCTCGACCGGTACGCCGGGACCGGTACCGCGCGGGTAGCGCACACTGCAGGGCTGGTCCGTGATGAACCCGGTGAACAGCATCTGCCGGCATTCGTTTTCGTCCGCCGGCGCCATGACGATCATGTTGGGCACGCAGCGCAGATAACTGTAGTCGAACGCGCCCTGGTGGGTGGCGCCGTCGGCGCCCACCACGCCGCCGCGGTCGACCGCGAACAGCACCGGCAGGTTTTGCAGTGCCACGTCGTGGATCACCTGATCGTAGGCGCGTTGCAGAAACGTCGAATAGATGGCGACCACCGGCTTGAGTCCGTCGCAGGCCATGCCCGCCGCCAGGGTCACGCTGTGCTGCTCGGCGATGGCGACATCGAAATAGCGCTTCGGATAGCGCTTTGCGAAGGCGGTCAGCCCCGAGCCTTCGCGCATGGCCGGCGTGATACCGACCAGGCGCTCGTCACGCGCCGCCATGTCGCACAGCCAGTCGCCGAAGATCTTGCTGTAGGTCGGCCGTCCCTTTGCCGACGGCGCAATGCCCTCGTCGAGATCGAACTTGGGCACACCGTGATACGCCACCCGGTCGGCCTCGGCGCGGGCGTAGCCCTTGCCCTTCGTGGTGACCACATGCAGCAGGCGCGGCCCCGACAAGGCGCGCAGATTGCGGATGGTGTGAATCAGCGCCGGCAGATCGTGGCCATTGACAGGCCCGTAGTAATCGAAACCCAGCGAGGTGAACAGGCCGCCAGGCGTGACGAAATTCTTCACCCCGTCCTCGGCCCGGCGCGCGAACTCGCGCATCGGCGGCATCAGGTTGAGCACGCGCTTGCCACCCTCGCGCAGGCGCTGAAAGGCGCCACCGGAAACGCAGCGGGCCAGGTAATTGGTCAGCGCGCCCACGTTGGGCGAAATGGACATCTCGTTGTCGTTCAGGATCACCAGCAGGTCGACGTCGAGGTCGCCGCCGTGGTCCAGCGCTTCATAGGCGAGCCCGGCGGTCATTGCGCCGTCGCCGATCACGGCCACGCATTTGCGATCGAGCCCCTGCTGTCTGGCGGCGAGCGCCATGCCGATGGCAGCACTGATGGAGGTACCGGCATGGCCGACCCCGAAGGTGTCGAACCCGCTTTCGTCACGGCTTGGAAAGGGTGCCAGGCCGTTGTGCTTGCGGATCGTGCCAAGACGCTCGCGCCGGCCGGTCAGGATCTTGTGCGGATAACTCTGGTGGCCCACATCCCAGACGATGCGATCGTCGGGCGTGTTGTACAGATAATGCAGCGCGACCGTCAGTTCGACCACACCCAGGCCCGCGCCGAGATGACCGCCACTGCCTGCTATCGTATGCAGGAGATAGCTGCGCAACTCCTGCGCCAGCTGTACCAGCTCCGACTCGGACAGTGTTTTCAGGTCCGCCGGGCTGTCGATATGCTGAAGTAACGGATGGGAAACCGACTGATCCATGGTATAGCCCCCTCACATGCGCCGCGCTCACGCCCATGTAGTGGTATTGACGAAGATGCGGCGCCAGGTTGCGGGTTGCCGGGAACGGGTTCTACATTACGAGTGTCAACTTCCTGCATCCACTTGTAAAGACTTGGGTTCGGGCGCTCTTTAAAGTCTGCCGCAGCGCGCAGGAACTGACTCTCATTATAACAGCCGCTGCACAGCCATGTCCGGATACCGGTAATACAATGCGAACCAGCCAGCCAGTGCTTCAACAGCGGTGCAAGTCCACGCCCGCAGCCGTTTCGACCGCGAACCCGCACACAAGTTTGGCATCGGGCCGATGACCATGAGCACACTCTTGTGGATCGCGCTCACCGTGCCGGGCCTGCTGATGTGGCTTGCCGTCTGCCTGTTGCCGTGGCGGCCATGGAGCACCCGTCCGCACCTGGAAGCATCGGCCGGGGACGCGAGCGATCCGCTTGACGACGTTACCGTACTGATACCGGCGCGCGACGAGGCCGAACTCATCGCGGCGACCCTGCGCGCGGCCATGAGCCAGGGCGCGGGGCTGCACGCCATAGTCATCGACGATGACTCCAGCGACGGCACCGCCGACGAGGCTCGCAGCGTCGGAGATCCCAGGGTGCGGGTGATCTCGGTACCGCCGTCGCCGCCCGGCTGGAGCGGCAAGCTCTGGGCGCTGGAACAGGGACTGGCCCTGGTGGAAACGCCGCTGACCCTGCTGCTCGATGCCGATATCGCGCTCGCCCCCGGAATCCTCGCGCAACTGCACCGCCACCGCCGGCAACAGGAACTGACCCTGGCCTCGCTGTTCGTGGAGCTGCGCATGCGAAGCATCTGGGAACGGCTGATGGTGCCGGCTTTCGGTTATTTCTTTCGGCTGCTGTATCCGTTCCGGCGCAGCAATGCACCCGGCAGCCGGGTTGCCGCCGCGGCCGGCGGCTGCGTCCTGGTGAAAACGCAGGCGCTGCGCCAGTTGGGCGGTTTTGCCGCCTTTCGCGATGCACTGATCGACGACTGCACCCTGGCACAGCGCATCAAGGCGGGCGGCGGCCGCACATGGATCGGTCTTACGCGCGCGGCGCACAGCCGCCGCCCGTATCCGTCGCTCGCCTCGATCTGGGATCTGGTCGCGCGCTGCGCATACACCGAGCTGCGCTACTCCCCGCTGCGCCTGGCCGCGTGTACCGTACTGATGCTGCTGGCGTTCTGCGCGCCGGTCGCGGGGTTGTTCGCACCCCTCCCCGCGGCCCGGTTGATCGCCGCCGGCGCTCTCGTGGCCATGATGGCCAGCTACCTGCCGACCCTGCGCTACTACCGGCGCAACCCATTGTGGGCGCTTGCATTGCCGGCCATCGGCGCGCTTTATCTCGCCATGACCTGGACATCGGCAATCCGCTACTGGCGCGGCACCCGCTCGCGGTGGCGCGGCCGCGCCTACAGTGCCAACTGAGCGGTCCAGCGCAGCCGCCCTTGAACAGCAGCACCGATCCGGGATTGAATGGCATCTGCGGAGGCGGTTCGCACCGCCCCCAAGACCCATGACTGTGATTTGACGGCTTTCCGAACCGGGCCTGGCAGTGCAGCCGGAAAGCTCAAAACTCCCGCGATGGCGGATTGTTTATACACAATTTCTCCGGATCGACAGACTATGAAAACAGGTACCCACGCCCCGATCGCCGATAACCGCCCGCTGGCGGAACTGAGCCGCCAGCTCGACAACCACGAAACGAGCGCGGCGGCACTCACGGCGCAGGCCCTGGCGCGCATCGACAGCGAGCAGGGACGCCTCACCTTCACCAGCGTATTCACGACCCAGGCGCGGGCCCAGGCTGAAGCCAGCGATCTTCTGCGCGCCGCCGGCGCCCCCATGGGCCCGCTGGCGGGGCTGCCTGTCTCGATCAAGGACCTGTTCGACGTGGCCGGACACGAGACCCGTGCCGGCTCCCGCGTGCTCGCCGGCAGCGGCCCGGCTGCCGTCGACGCAACGGCCGTGGCCCGCCTGCGCGCCGCCGGGGCGATCCTGGTCGGGCATACCAACATGACGGAATTCGCCTATTCCGGCCTCGGGCTCAATCCGCATTACGGCACGCCGGACAATCCGCGGGCGCCAGGGCGCATCCCCGGCGGCTCATCTTCCGGCGCTGCGGTTTCCGTTGCCGAGGGCATGGCTTGCGCCGCCCTCGCGACCGACACCGGAGGCTCGGTGCGCATTCCTGCCGCGCTGTGCGGCCTGGTCGGGTTCAAACCCACCCAGCGCCGGGTCGATACGACCGGCGGTGTCCCGCTTTCCCGAACCCTCGACTCCATCGGCCCGATCGCCCGCACCGTCGCCTGCTGCGCACTGCTGGACGGTATTCTGGCAAACGAAACGACTGCCCCCATGCCCGAGCCAGGCCTGCGCGGCCTGCGCCTGGCGGTACCGCAGCGCTATGTCCTCGATGACCTGGACACGACAACGGCGGATACCTTCGCGCGCACCGTGGAACGGCTCGCGGCGCTGGGCGCCGCGGTGCAGGACGCCCCTTTCGAAAATCTGGAACGGGTTCCCGACCTGCAGCGCAATGGCGGCATTACCGCTGCCGAAGCCTACCAGTGGCACCGGGCGCTGCTGGCGGCTCATGGCGACGCTTACGATCCGCGCGTGCGCGTGCGCGCCGAAAGCGGCATCGCGATCAGCGCAGCGGATTATCTCGACCTAATTGTTGAACGTCGCATCCGCATCGCAGAGATGGACGCCCGCATGGCACCGTACGACGCCCTGATCCTACCCACCACGGCGATCGTGGCACCGCTGGTGTCCGCCTGCGACGAAAGCGATGAGCAGTACGCCCGGCTCAATCGACTGATATTGCGCAACACCACGGTCGGCAACATGCTCGATCTGTGCGCCGCGACGGTGCCCTGCCAGCGTCCCGGCGAGATCCCGGTGGGACTGATGATCATGGGACGCAGCGGCGCCGATCGCCGCATCCTTGCCATCGCGGCCGCCATCGAGGCTGGGCTGGGCAACTCATCGCCCGGTGCATGATTCGCCACCTGCAAGGCAAAATGTGGTGCGGGGTTCTACACTTCAGGAAGTCTCGAATGGCGCGTTCCGCTCGCCGTTCCCGCGCAGGCAGGGCTCATGCCGCGCTGGGCACTGCCTGACGGGTTCGCACCTGCGCCGGGACGACGTGCGCTGATTTTCTCCAGATTCCGACTCAGCGCGGCATGGGAGACCCGCGACATGGCTCCGATACGGCGTCGCACCGCACGGGCGATACGAGTTCGACATACGGCGATCACGGCCGGCCGCCTCGTCGCGCTGATGGCGACACTGCTGCTGGGCGGCGTCACGCAGGCATTGGCCGCCAATACGACCGCCTGCGACAGGGATAATGGCGGAATTCACCTGCCCGATGGCTTCTGCGCAACCGTCTTCGCCAGCGATCTGGGCCCGGTTCGGCACATGGCGATACGCGACGATGGCGTGGTGTACGCAATCCTGGCTACCGCCGGAAGCGATGGGGCGGTGGTGGCCCTGCGCGATCGCGACGGCGACGGCCATGCCGACGAGATCAGGTACTTCGGCGACAGCGGCGGGACCGGCATCGGCATTCACGATGGCTATCTGTATCTCGCGCACACGACCGAAATCGTACGATACCGGCTGCCGCGGGACGGGCTGGTGCCGCAAGGCGATGCACAGACGGTCGTAAGCGGCATTCCACAGCAGAGCGAGCACGACGCGCGCTCCATCGCCTTCGGCGACGATGGCTGGCTCTACATGAACTCGGGCGCTCCGTCCAACTCCTGTCAGGAACACGACCGCACGCCGCGATCGCCAGGGATCGATCCGTGCCCGCTGCTCGAGCTGCATGGCGGCATCTGGCGCTTTCACGCCGACGAAACCGGACAGAAATACGCTCCGGACCAGCGCTATGCCACCGGCATACGCAATGCGGTAGCCCTCGCCTGGAATCCGCTCGCAAAACACCTGTACGCGGTACAGCATGGTCGCGACCAGTTGCATCAGAACTGGCCAAAGCGCTATACGGCCCGTCAGGGCGCCGAACTGCCGGCAGAGGAGTTTTTGCGGGTCGGTGACGGCGACAACTTCGGCTGGCCCTACTGCTATTACGATCAGCAGCAGGAAAAGCTGGTACTGATGCCGGAGTACGGCGGCGACGGCCACAAGACCGGCCGCTGCGAACAGTTTCAGGGCCCGATCATGGCGTTTCCCGCCCATTGGGCACCGAACGGACTGCTGTTCTACACGGGCAGACTGTTTCCGGCCCGTTACCACGGCGGCGCATTCATTGCCTTCCACGGATCATGGAATCGCTCGCCGCTGCCACAGGAGGGCTATCGGGTCGTATTCGTGCCATTCGATGGCGCCCGGCCCGCCGGCAAGTACGAGAATTTCGCGACCGGATTCGCGGGCAACAGGGACATCGCCTCATCCGGCGCTGCCCGCCATCGCCCCACCGGCGTGGCGCAGGGTCCGAGGGGCGCGCTCTATATTTCCGACGACCGGGATGGGCGCATCTGGCGGGTGATCTATACTGGCAGCAAGGCGCAGTAACGCACCGCTCCCGTGAGTTTTTGCCCTGCGAACGAGATATTCAGCTTTGGACTGTCATTTCCGGAGTCAAGGCAGCGAACAGCTAAAGGAACGGAATCAACCGCCGATAACGACAAGGGGATAACAGCATTCGCATTCCGGCGTCGATCGGCAGGCGGTGAATCGTGCCGCGGCCCGGGTCGACGGCTGCGCCAAAAATAAAAAATCGGCTTATTGGGGGAAGCATGGAATCACTGGACCGCTTCGGGCAACAGCGCGCATGGCGCGGTGTCGCATGAAACGTCAACAGGCCCTGGAACCCGTGCCGGTTCGCGAGACCCGGCGCGAAGGTCATGCCGGCAGCAAGCCGGGCGGGCACAAGTCCCCGCACCGAACGATCTCGCCGCGACGCTCCGCGACGTTCTGGCTGGGGGTCGCGATCGTGGTTACCGTCGGTCTCGTCGGCTTCCTCCGCAACGTTGGCGACGACACCTGGGAGGCGCGGCTGATCACCGCCGTCAGCGCTGCGCTGCTGGGACTCAGCGCCATTGTCGCCGTGCTTCTGGCGATGGCCGAGCGCGGGCGCCGGCAGCGCGAATCCGGCGACGAGTAGGAGCCTGTCGATCCAGAACGGCACCGGAGGCGCAAACAGTCCTTTTTATCCCGGCTTGCCGGCGCGGGCAATCTGCTCGTCGAGCGCCTGTATCAGCGCATCGAAGCCCTGCTTCCCGATCACGCTGCTGTACTGCGACCGCTTCAGCGCCAGATCGCTGATCCCGTCCACGATCACGTTCATGATGCGCCAGTCCCCGTCGCGCTGATGCAACAGATAGTTGAACTGGTGCGTCTCGCCGCCGCCGATGAGTCGACTGCTGACCATCTTGCGCCCGCGCACGGCGTCGCTCACGCCGGTAATCTCGAAGCGCTCGCCGGAATACCGATCGAAGCGCGCGGCGTAGGTGGCGATGGTCAGCTTGCGAAAGGTCGCGATGAAGCGCTGCTGCTGCCTGTCGTTCAGCTGCGTCCAGTGGCTGGCCAGCAATACCGGTGCGATGGCGGAAAAATCATAGTCCCGCGACAGGACGGGAGCCAGCGCCTCATAGCGGCCCTGATAGCCGAGCGCGGATGCGCGCTTCATCACATCCAGCAGCGTATCGTGCAGCTTCGAGATCAGCGCGCGCGGCGACTGCCGGGGATTGTCCGCTGGCTGGGCCGCAAACGCCGGTTGCGCGGCAAACACGACCAGCGCGCACATCAGCACCAGCAACATCCGATGGCGGTGACGGACACTCATCGGGCAACTTCCGCAGAAGGCGCGCGCCCTGCTCAGGCGGAGCGCCGCTCTGCCTCCCGATTGCGAACCGGAATGTCGGTCGACAGACGAACCTGCGACGGCATGCGTGCCGCCTCGGCCGTCTCGCGATCGTAGAGAACCGGCAGTTCCGGCGCCATCGGCCCCTCGGTGCGCGGACCACGCCACCATGCCCGCAGCGCCTTCAGCGGGTGGGCGAAGGTATCGTTGACTGCGGTTCCCTCGTAACCGCAGTGTGCCATGCAGTTGTCGCACTTGGGGTTGCGGCCGGTGCCGTACCGCTCCCACTCCGTCTCTTCCATGAGCGCCCTGAAGCTGGGTGCGTACCCTTCGCCCACGAGGAGATAGCACGGTTTCTGCCAGCCGAAGATGTTGTAGGTGGGGTTGCTCCACGGCGTGCACTGATAAGCCTGGTTGCCCGCCAGAAAGTCCTTGAACAAGGTCGATTGACTGATCGGCCAGCGTGATCCGCGTTTTTTCTCATTCCTGAAAATATTGCGAAAAAGCGTCTTGCTCTGGGAACGCGGCAAAAATACATCCTGGCGCGGGGCATGCTCATAGCTGTAGCCGGGCGAGATGGTGATGCCCTCGACCCCCAGTCCGGCGACATAATCGAAAAAATCGGCCACTTCGTCGGGATTTTCGCCCTGGAACAGCGTGCAGTTGATATTGACGCGAAAACCACGGTCGCGCGCCGTCTCGATGGCATCCACCGCCTTGTCGAACACCCCACTCTGGCACACGGATGCGTCATGCCGCTCGCGCAGGCCATCCAGATGCACGGAGAAGGTGAGATAGGGCGAAGGGCTGTAATCGTCGAGTTTTTTCCTGAGGAGAATCGCGTTGGTGCACAGATACACAAACTTTCTGCGCGCCACGATGCCGGCGACGATTTGCGGCATGTCCTTGTGGATCAGGGGTTCGCCCCCGGGAATGGACACCATCGGCGCCCCGCACTCGTCGACTGCACCCAGCGCATCTTCCACGCTCATGCGCCGCTGCAGAATGTCCTTGCTATGGTCGATCTTGCCGCAGCCGGCGCAGGCGAGATTGCACTGGAACAGCGGCTCCAGCATGAGGACCAGCGGATAGCGCTTCTCGCCCCGCAGTTTTTTCGAAAGGATGTAACGCGCCACGCGATATTGCTGTACCAGCGGAATGCTCATTCGGCCTCCTGGATTGGTGGCCACATGAATTGTCCGGCATCGTTGCCGCCTGCTCTGGCGACCCCGGAAGAACCATTACAGACACAATGGCTTACCCAGCCGGAGGGTGTAACTGTGCGACCGTGCTCCGCCGCTA
>CAZYIP010000129.1:0-5698 GCA_964646895.1 uncultured Salinisphaerales bacterium
CGAGGCCCGCGATATCGCGGCCTACCTGTACACCTTGCGGTAGCAAAGGAACGGAACCCGGTCTACGGACGCTGGCCGTTTCTCACCAGCGCGCCCCTCTGAACCAAGAGACACGCGTTACCAACCCGAACCTTTCAAGGGCGCCTGCCCTGCAACGTAGAATCTCCTGCAACTATCTTCCCCTCTCCCGCACGCGGAAAAGGGGCCACAAGCGGCGCCGAGAGAGGCATCGGGGGCTTGATTCCAAACGCAGAATTTCTCACCGGTGCAGTGCTGACCGTCAGTTTTGTGGAAGCAGGACAGGCAACCCTTGATCTGGAACATGGAGTCTCTCCCACGAGGGCCCGGCCCAGGCCAGCACCCCGGGTGGCCATTCCTAGGCCGTACCCTGCTCGCCGAGTTCGCGGTGAGCGTCGGCACGCACCGCCTCCGAGAACCAGGCGCGTACTCTCTGCTGATGCGTCTGTTCAGTCGCCTCGGCCTTGCGGAACTCTTCCGCCAGGCTTTTCTGGCCGATACTGTCGGCGAGCGCGATCAACACGTTCCAGCCCTCGACGTCGGTGTCTTCGAGGATGAGTACCGAGTGCAATGCCTGCGGCAGCGTCGTGCGCGGGTCGGTGATGATCTTCAGCGCACCGGCAACCTCCACCCCGGCTACGTCCGCTGAAGGCGTCATCGTCGTGGGATCTGCGCCCAGGCGCTCGATCGTCTCCTTGATAAGGTGGAAATGGCCCAGTTCGTCGTTGCAGTGCTCCTCGATCTCCTCGCGGCTCGGTCCGCCGTCCCAGGTACCGAGCGCGTCGAACTTGGCCAGCAGCGCCTCGTAAAGCCGCGTGCCGGTACGCTCGAAGGCCATCCGCTCGCCTAGCTTGTCGATGAACACGGTCGGCTTGTGGCCCTGGATCATCTCCAGCCCGGTGGTGAGCATCCCCTTCAGGGATCCGGGGGGCGGCACCGAGCCGAGTCCGTCCATTTCCTTGTCGAACTGCTTGCGGATGGCGCTGATCTTGAGCTGTTCCGTGCTGACCGCAGGCTCTTTCGAGGTCACTTCCTCCAACTTGTTGGCAGCGAAGGGCGAGGTCTGAATACCGGTGCGATTGGGGCCGGTATGGGTCGATGGCGCAGCCATGATGGTCGTCCTCCTATGAAGCCTGCCTGAAGGTCTGGCGGTTGGCGACTTCGGTGCCGGGACGCCAGGTGTAGTCCTGGGCGACGATGTCGGTGAACGAACCGTCCTTGTTGAGATGATCCCGGTATTGGTCGGAGCGGTTGCCGGACGGCACCTGATCCTTGGGCACGATACGGTGGCCATCGGCGGTGTAGTCCACTTCCTGTGCCAGGGTCTGGCGCACGAATTCGCGATGACTCTCGTAGTTGATCGGATCCGGAATCTCGGCCGGCAGAATCTCCGCCGGATCGCGGCGCTCGACGTCCTTGAACAACCTCATCACCTCCTGCAGATGGCCCAGTTCGTAATCCAGGCAGCGCTCCCAGATCTTCTTGATGCGCGGATTTCCCTCGTACTGCATGCAGCTGTAGTAGTTGTAGACCTCGGCGGCCTCGAATATCAGCCACTTCTCCAGCCAGCTCTCGTCCGGATCCATCAGCGAGCCGTACTGGGTGATGTGCTGCTCCTCGATCAGCGAAATCTCGGCATACAACCCGCGTGCAACCGGATCCGGATAGCTCGGCCCGATATTCATGTAGTAGTTGCGAGTCTGGTACTCCGAATTGAACAGGGTGCACACGTTCAGCTTGGTCAGCGGCTGCGCGCTCTTGCGGTCGTAATGGTCGCGCAGATCATCGCCGGGATCGCGATGCTGGAAGTGCGTCGGTCGCCCCGGCATGATGTCGGTATAGGTCTGCAGGATGTTGTTGGCGTCCTTGCCTTCGAGCCGGTCGAGCAGCGCCGAGTAGCGGTAGAGGTGATCGAAGTCCTCGAGCAGACCGAACCGATAGACCTGCGCCAGGTAGTCGTCCGGCTCGTGCTGCGCCAACGCTGCCGTGACCTCGATCGCCACCTGCTCATAGCCGATGGTGATCTCTAGCGGCGAATCGTCCGGCGCCAGCAGCCAGTTGACCATGACCTGCTGGGAGTGCTCGATGCGACTGATGCGCGACAGCGGTTCGCGCAGCGATTCATTGCACAACGCGGCAATGTGCTGGAAGCGGTCCGCTCCCTGCTCTATGCCGTTCATGAGGATGATGCGCACCCGGGTCATGGCGTCGTCATCCAGCTTGCTCATCGGCTGGGGGGAGAGTTCGCGCAGGGTGAAACGCTGCTTTTCCAGCGGCACCCCTTTCTCTTCCATGGGTCTCAGGGCCATGGCGTCCCTCCTTGCATTGCGTTGCGATGGGTCGAACGGTCGACGCGGCACCGCCACGCAGCGGTACACATCGACCCCATGTAATCAATCCTCAGGTACGGCCAACCGCCACGCTATACGGACAACGCCTACGGTATGTGAGGGTTGGTGCCAAGCCCTCCTGCGCACATGCCGCCCACAACGCATCGACAACGTTGCCGCCGCTGGCATCACCGTCTACATTTCATCAAGGGGTAAAGATTTTTTCGCGTGCCGGAGGAGAGCCATGAATAACGAAAACTACGGATACATCGACCGCCGCAGGTTTCTGAAGCTGGCCGGCATGACGGGTGCGGCCGCCGGGCTTGTCCGCGTGCCCGGCGTGATACCCTTCGCCAGCGCGGCGGACAAACCGGATGCAGCCAGCATCATCCACGGCAAGAGCCCGAAAATGATCGTGCACAACGCCAAGCTCGGGGTCATGGAAACGCCGCTGGACATGCTGCGCGAGCACCACTTCACGCCGGAAAACATTCTCTACAACCGCACCCATTTCCCCGTCGACGGCGCCGGCAAGTGGATGGCCACCACCGCACCGGCGGACCGCGAGATGGTCCAGAACTGGACGATTCTGGTGTCCGGCCTGGTGCGTCGCCCGAAAACCATCAAGGTCAGCGATCTGGAGCAGATGGACCACGTGAAGCGAAACTCGGTCATGCAGTGCGCGGGCAATGGCCGCTCGTATTACTGGGCCAAGGCCAAGACGCCCGGCTCGGGCTGGAAGCACGGCGGCATGGGCAATCTCACCTGGGAAGGCGTGCCGCTGAAGGCATTGCTGAAAAGCCTGGAACTCGGCCCCGCCGACAGCGTGAAATTCCTCACCGCCAACGGCAAGGACGTACCGCCGGTGAAGGGCGGCTCCGACATGATCAAGAGCGTGCATCTGGAGGCGCCGCAGCTCGACGACGCCATCCTCGCCGTACGCATGAACGGCAAGCCGATTCCGACGATTCACGGCGGGCCGGTACGCCTGATCATCCCCGGCTACTACGGCAACATGAACGTCAAGTGGGTCACCGATCTGCTGCTGATGGACGAGCCCACGCCGAGCGCCATCATGCAGAAAACCTACCGCATGCCGATCATGCCGGTGGAGCCGGGCAAGTTCACGACCCAGGATCTGACCCGCGAGAACAGCACGCCCACCTACGGCTTCGCCATCATGAGCGTGGTTTTCACACCGCGCCTCGAACAGACGCTGAAAGCGGGCGACGTGGAGTTGAAGGGCGTGGCCTGGAACGACGGCGTGGTGCCGATCACCGAGGTCAGGGTGTCACTGGATCAGGGCAAATCCTGGCAGCAAACGGAAGTGGACGACGCCGACGGCCCCTATGCCTGGCACCACTGGCAAAAGCGGGTGAAGCTCGATTCCGGCACCCACGAGGTCTGGGTGCGTGCGACCGACGCCTGGGGACGCACACAGCCGCTGGACGGGCTCAGCACCTGGAATCCGGGCGGCTGGGACTGGCATGGCGTCGACCGGGTGCGCTTCAAGGTAGCGTGAGAGTGACACCCGTCAAGTCCGGCCTGCTGACGGCAGCACTGCTGTTTTTCGCCAGCATTACCGCGGCACCGGCCGCCGGCATTCAGATACCCGAAGGGCCCGGAGCGAACCTGGTCTACGCCAGGTGCCAGACCTGCCACGACCTGCAGTACGTGGTGGATGCGAAGGGCCTGCTGCCGGCGCAGTGGAAAGCGGTACTCGCCAGCATGCAGGATTACGGGCTGGAAATCAGCGACCAGGAGAAGAGCAAGGTCCTGGAGTACCTGACCACGTACCTGGGCCCCAACCCGCCGCCCGCGAAAAAGCAGCCCGAGGCACAGGCGTCCAAAGTCGACGGCAGCAGCGTGTTTCAGCAGAGTTGCGCGGCGTGCCACGGCAGCGAAGGCAAGGGCACGCCGGGCTATTTCCCGCCGCTGGACGGCAACCCCGACCTGTTCGGGGACCGGGACTTCCCGGTGCTGGTGGTACTCAACGGCATCAGCGGCCCGATCAGCGTCGAGGGCGAGTCATACAACGGCAGCATGCCGCCCTTCGATCATCTGTCGGACGCCGAGATCGCCGCCGTCGTCAACTTCATCCGCGGCGCCTGGGGCAACGCCTCCAGGGCATCGCAGATGCAGCCAGTCACGCCGGAGATGGTGGCCGAGCAGCGCAAGCAATCCCTGTCACCGTCCGAGGTACACGCGCGGCGGAAGAAGATGGACGCAGAATAGTTTTCCCGCCGGAGAGCTTCAGGCGAAACCGAGAAAAAGCGCCAATAAACGATTGACGGTCATCAGCGTTTCGTCATCGAGATGCCCAAAAGATGCGCCCACGCGCCCGCGCTTGACGGTCATCGCCTTGTCTATCATGATCTGCGACCGTTTACTGAGCCCGTTATCCGTCGTGGGATCAACGGTCAGCCGGATCAATGGCGCATCAACCAGCGTGCCGGAAAGCAACAGAACCGTAACGGTGGCGGTCACGTCAAATCGATCCGATTGAACGATCAGAGCAGGCCGGGGTTTGCCGAAATCACCGGATATGGCAACTGTTACCAGATCGCCGCGCCTCATTCGGCCAAGTCGTCCAGATCGGCCAACGCTGCGTCCATGAAAGCCTGCAAATCCTGGTCGCCCGCATCTGCTTGCGCTACCTGCATCGACTGGCGGCGGCACTCCTGCGCAAAGCCCGGTCGTCGCGTATCAGGTACCCAGATTTGCAACGGCCGAAGGCCCGCAGCCCGTAACTCCGCGCGATGCTTTTGAACCCGCTCCTTGACTGACATTGACATGGCATCATCTCTTCCTGCCTCAGGTTCGTTACATGTAACGAATTCAGTCGCCACTGCGGATGGGCAAGGCAATACTGCAACGCAGCCCGCGTGTTGGCTTCCACGTCGGCACCGTCATGGGCCGCAGAAAAAATAGCGGAACTTTCGACCGGTTGTTGGGCAATGAGATCGCCATCGTCGTCCATTATTGTCCGCAACGCCTGGGGCACTTCGTGCGAGGGGACGGGGACGGGCGACCTCGTGGAGGGTACAGCCAGTTGGGCCGATCCAGTTCTGGCTGGTCCGCGGTTCCCCAGAGTTCAGGCGCGCCACGCGGTCTGCCGACGCAGGGGATATTATTTAAACGCTCCGTTTACCATGGACCGATAATCAGCTCTTGGTAAACGCAGCGTTTAATATAATCGAGCCGAAGCGCCTTGTAAAAGGCAAGCTTTTGCGACTGCCCGCATCCGCAAGCCGCTGTTAAAACCTCATATCCAGGTACCCCTTATCCGCCAGTCCCGCCGGCCGTCGGTTACCGGAATCGGGAGCAGCGTTGCAGTTGTGCGCCGTTAC
>CAZYIP010000129.1:5798-10236 GCA_964646895.1 uncultured Salinisphaerales bacterium
CCGCCGGCCGTCGGTTACCGGAATCGGGAGCAGCGTTGCAGTTGTGCGCCGTTACGGGATACCGATCAGCTTGTGGGTTTGCAGGCTGAGCCGCCACTGCGGGTGAGCAAGGCAATATCGCAAAGCCGCCGCGGTGTTGGCCTGCACATCCGGGCCGTCCATCGGCTGCAGAAAGAAGTAGCGGAAGTCGAGGCTGACGAACCGCTCCGGCGGTGCGTCCGCCTGCGGATAAACCAGCTTCAGCTCGTCGCCGGCGGTCAGCACCACCGGCGCGGTGGCCTTGGGGCTGACGCAAATCCAGTCGATACCCGCCGGTGGCCGGCAGGTGCCATTGGTTTCGATCGCAATCTCGAAACCGGCGCGATGGAACGCTTCGACCAGCGGCGCGTTGAGCTGCAGCAGCGGCTCGCCACCGGTACAGACCACATACGGCCTGGCACGCCCGGACGCCTCCGCCGGCCAGCGCGCAGCGACCGCAGCAGCCAGTTCGGCGGCGCTCGCGAACTTGCCGCCACCGGGGCCGTCGGTGCCGACGAAATCGGTATCGCAGAACGTGCAGACCGCCGCGGCGCGGTGCTGCTCGCGTCCACTCCACAGGTTACAGCCGGCGAAGCGGCAGAACACCGCCGGCCGGCCGGCCTGGGCGCCCTCGCCCTGCAGGGTATAGAAGATTTCCTTGACGGAGTAGGTCACAGCGGAAATTGCGGCTGCCCGCCGCCACGGCACAGGGCGGCGCCGCGCGACGGAGTCTCGAACAGATCGATACGCGCCAGTTCGGGAAGCTGCGGCGCCAGGCGCGCCTCCAGCCAGGCAAGCAGGCTGGCCACGTCCGTCGCCGGGCGGCCATCGAGGCGGTCGAGCCGGTGATGATCGAGCTGGCGATATACCGGTTGCAGGCGCTCCTTGATGTCGCCAAAGTCGCGCACCCAGCCGAGCACGTCGTCGATGCCGCCGCTCAGGTGCAGACGCAGCCAGTAGCTGTGGCCGGCCATGCGGGTGTCGCCAGGCCTCGCGGGCACCGCGCTCTCGAAGCGCTTCGATTTCCAGATGCGATAGGCAGTGCCGTCGAAATGGCAGCCCGAAGTACGCGTCTCGCAGACGCTCACCCGGCTGAGGCCGGGGACATCGCCACCAATCCGCTGCCAGATCCAGTGCGCGACCAGTTCGCTGGTGGGATTGTCCAGGCCGGGCAGATCATTGAGACAGACGCCATCGAGCTGCGCGAGCACGGACGCCTGCGCGTGTGCCATGGCCTCCGCCGCCGCATCGCGCGCCTGCCGGTGCAACGTCACCTCGAAGCCATGCCCGTGCAGGCGACCACACTTGTGACCCGGCGGCACGTTGGGCAGCCGGTGGGCGGCCTCGAAGCGGAACCGCCGCCATTCATGGACTGCGCCATCGGCATCCATATCCGCTCCCCGATCCGGCGCGCTGCGCAGGCTCAGCCCCGCCGGCGCCAGCGCGCCCATCGCAGCGTGCAGCCACCGTACCAGCGCGGTATCGGTGGGGGACGAAACATGGTCGTTGAGAAAGCCGTAATCCAGCGGCGCGAGACTCTGCCGCAGGCTGTCCGCCAGCGCGTCGACCGCCGAACCCGGCGCCCCGGCGGCGCGCACGTGGAAACTGTGCCCGTGCAACGCACCGTCCGCCGACAGGCGGCGAGCGGCCTCGAAGCCGCCCGCCGCGATCGGGTACAGACGCATCGTCATGGCCCGGCGCGAAACCGCTCGACCAGCGGATCCGCAATGCCGGCTTCGCGAAAACCCCGGGCGCGCAGACGGCAGGCCGCGCACTCGCCGCAGGGCGGCTGCGCGCCGTTGTAGCAGGTATGCGTCCACGCCATCGCTTCCAGCGCGCCCACCTCGCGGGCCAGTTCCACGACTCCTCGCTTGGACAGCGCCATGAGCGGGGTGTGCAGCGCGAATTCGCGCTCCATGCCGAGGCTGATCGCCCGCATCAGCGCTTCCAGCGTGTTTTCCCGGCAATCCGGATAGCCGCTGTAGTCGGTCTCGCTCGTGCCGGTGATGAGGTCGGTAATGCCGCGCGGGTAGGCATAAGCCGCGGCGAAAGTCAGAAAGATGAGGTTGCGGCCGGGTACGAAAGTCGAAGGCAGCTCGCCGTCAGCGGCCTCATGGGCCGGCACGGCCACACTGGAGGCGGTCAGCGCGTTGCCGCCGAGCGCGGCGAAAGTGTCGATGGGCAGCACCGCGTGCGCCACCCCGGCAAGGGCGGCGACCTTGCGCGCGCAGTCCAGTTCCACACGATGGCGCTGACCATAGTCGAACGCCAGGCTGGACACCCGCTCGCGGCCGAATTCCCGTACCGCCCAGAACAGGCACGTGGTCGAATCCTGCCCGCCGGACAACACGACCAGCGCCTTGCATATCGGCATCGTCACGCCCCCGCATAGTTGAGGACGAACACCAGTAACGCGACCACCGCCATGGCGCCGTGAATGACCACGAAAGGAAGCGGCGGCGCTTCCTTGCGCAGGGCAAACACGAGCAGCAGCAGGCCGCCGACCGCGGCCAGCGAAAACAGAAAGGCAGCCGAATTGAGGCCGAGATCGCGCGGCCCGTCGAACACCCGCGCAAACAGGAACGCCAGCGCCGCCAGGCCGGCCGCTCCATGCAGGTAACCCAGCGATGAGCCGCGACCGCGGCGATACGCATGCACGGCCAGGCCAATGCCAAGCGTGGCCGCGAACAGAAACAGAACCAGTGCGGAGGTGATCACGGAAAAATCTGACATGCGTCCATCAGGGACACTATGTTAGCAGCGAATGCCATGCCAGTGGCACGGCATCGCCGCTGTCCGGCCATTCCTGGAGAGGCTGTTGCCGGCGCCGGCATGCCCTCCGTTAGCTGCGGCTGCACCTCAGACGCGCACCTCCGCGGTGGGCGGCAGGTCGGCGGCGTCATCGGGCAGTGCTCCGTCCGGCGTTGCAGCACGCAACCCGGTTCCGGCCGTGGGCGTCAGAAACAGGAGCCGCCCGGGTTCGAGTACGCGCAGCCGGTGCCAATGTGCTTGTGGCACCACCAACGCGTGACCGGGCTCGACCACCGCCTCCAGAACGGCATCGCCAGACGCCACGAAGGCAAGCAGGCGCCCCTCCATCACATACAGAATCTCGTCGCCTGCCGGATGGATCTCCCAGTAATCTGCGTGCACCGAATCGTCATCGCAAAAGGCTGTCATGCCCAGGACGCGAACAGCCCCTGCCGCACGGACGGCCGTGTGCGACTTCTCGACCCAGGCAGCGCGCTGATCGCCGTCAAGCGCGAGCAGGCCGTCTGTCAGCTTGAAAGGTTTCTCGATCATCGCATCTCTCCGATTCTCGCTGAGGTTGCATCATGCGTCCGGAGAGGATATGAGTAATTGCTCATCTTTCATACTCGCATCCGGCATGTACCGCAGACCGCAAACGAATCCCCGAAAGCACGCGGCTCAGCGACGCTCACGCGCGACGGTTGCCGCCCTGATCGAAGCAACCGCTCGCATTCTGGTCAGCGAAGGCTTCGACAAGGCCAGCACCAACCGCATCGCAGAGCGGGCCGGAGTGAGCATCGGATCGCTCTACCAGTACTTTCCATCCAAGGAGGCACTGGTCGCCGCCGTCATCGATCGCCACAACGAGAAGGTCATGAAGCTCGCGATGCGGGCGCTCGCGGATGTCGCGGCGCAGCCGCTCGAAATCAGCGTGCGCCGGCTGGTGGAAGTCGCCATCGAGGCGCATCGGATCGACCCGAAGTTGCACCGCGTGCTTGCAGAGCAGTTGCCGCGCTCCGGGCGGCTGGAGAACGTGGAAATCTTCAATCGCACGCTTTACGACCTGTTCCGTGCCTATCTGACCGCGCACCGCGACGAAATCCGCCCCGTCGATCCGGAGCTTGCGGCCTACGTTTGCGTGACATCGATCGAGGCAATCTCACACAACGCCGTCCTGCATCACGCAGAGGTTTTCTCCGACCGCGGCTTCGACTCCCTGGTCGATGAGGCCGCGCTGCTGATCGTCCGTTATCTTCTATAGATTCGTGTGCAGGCCCGCCGTTGGCCAGTCCTCGTCAAACCACCCCGAATGATGAATGCAGGCAGTTACTGAAGTCGAGTTTCCGCAAGCCAGGCAACCAATCGAGATGCTACGACAACGCGGCCATACCATTGCGGCACGCTGCGACCATCGGCGCGCCCGTGTGCTCCTCAGTCTCACTCCCGGTGCGGAGGTCACGTTTCACCACAGCTCGCTGAGGGACCGACCGGTGCTGCGCCCGCCGATCTGGAGAGGATCGAAACCAGCCCGAGCGGGTTGGACCTGCATTGGCCGGATCCGGACGCCAACCCCTACGTCCCGGTATATTGGCTAGAGTATCTGGAAGTAGATGGTGAATGGCGGCGCAACTCCGCCCCCCAGGCGGAGGCGCACACTCGACGTCTAAGA
>CAZYIP010000130.1:0-10156 GCA_964646895.1 uncultured Salinisphaerales bacterium
CGGTGTGTCGGCAGGGTCTTGCGCAGTTCTTCGGGTGAGAAGCGGGCGGTCGGATAATGGTGATCGACCTGCAGGGTGGTGTGATGGATATGGAAGCGCCGGCTGAGCATCTGCGCCAGACGCAGCCGAATGGCATGACAGTCGCCGTGGCAGGTGCCTTCGCCGCCGCGTACCAGTACGTGCGCGGAAAGCGCCGGAAACTCTGACGTTACCTCCCAGACGTGCAGATCGTGCACTTCCACCACGTCCGGCTCCGCAGCGAGCGCGCGGCCGATTTCGGCGGGGTCCAGGTGGATCGGCGCGGCCTCCAGAAAAATGCGGCCGGAGGCCCGGACCAGACCGTAGCCGGCGTGAAACATCAGCCCGGCGACGATCAGGGCGGCAATGGAGTCGATGCGGTTGATACCGGTAGTCATCACCAGCGCACCGGCAATCGCGGTCGCGATGAACGCGTACAGATCCGTCAGGATATGCTGAAAGCTGCCTTCGATGTTGAGGCTGCGACGGTTGGCCTTGCTGATGGCCCAGGCTGCAAGCAGATTGACCACAATGCCCGCCAACGCCACCCACAGCACCAGTGCGCCGGCGACCTCCGGTGGCTCGATCAGGCGCCAGATTGCCTCGTAGACGAACCATACCGCCAGCAGCAGAAGGGTGAGTCCGTTGGCCTGCGCGCTCAGGATCTCCGCGCGCTTGAGGCCGAAGGTGAGCTGGCCCGAGGGCGGCCTGTCGGCCAGCCGCATGGTGAACAGCGCCAGGCCGATGGCGCCGGCATCGGTCAGCATGTGCCCGGCATCGGAGATCAGTGCCAGTGACGACGCGATGATGCCGATGGCCACCTCCACCACCATGAACGCCAGCAGCAGCACCAGTGCGATGACGAGGTAGCGCCGGTCGGCATCGCGGCCGATGCCGTGATCATGGTGATGATGGTGAGGGTGAGCGGGCTCGTGAGTCATGGTGTTTGCTGGCGGTCGGCGGCGCCAGGCCTGATCCTGCCACTGCGCAGGGGTCGATGCGGTGCGGTTGCTCCGCCGCTGCCCGACATGCGGTAAGATAAACACTTTTTGCGCCGGCTGTTTTCCGTCGGGAGTACTCGCATGTTCGAAGCCATGGGCGGATGAAAACGTCCGTCACCGATAATGAAAGTACGTCGCTGGCGGGCCGCGGCTGGCGCTGGCGCACCCTGGCGAGGCGTGCGCGTTACACGGTGCGCACTCTGGTGCGACCGGCCTACTGGCTGTACGAAAAACGGCTTTATCAGCAGGTCGCTCGCGATATCATGCCACAACACCTGGGGCTGATTCTGGACGGCAACCGCCGTTTTGCCCGCGCCCGCGGCATGGATGTGCGCCTTGGTCACGAATACGGCGTCCACAAGGTACATGATGTGCTGGGCTGGTGCCTGAATCTGGGCATCCCGCACGTGACCATCTTCGTCTTCAGCACCGAGAATTTCCAGCGCGCGCCGGAAGAGGTGGATTACCTGCTCAACCTGTTCGCGCAGCGTTGCCGCGAGCTTCTGAACCATGGCGTCGGTATTCGCATCATCGGCCAGCGCAGCCGGTTTCCGGAACCGGTGCTGCGGGCGGTGCGGGAGCTGGAAGCCGCGCCCGCCGCGCAGTGCAGACTGCGCCTGAATGTGGCGCTCGGCTACGGGGGGCGCGAGGAGATCGTCGACGCCGTGCGTGCGCTGCTGCGCCAGGCCGCGGCGGAGAACCGGTCGTTGACGGAGCTGGCCGACAGCATGTCGGCGGCGCAAATCGGCCAGCATCTGTACACGGCCGGCGTGCCCGACCCGGATTTCATCATTCGCACCAGCGGCGAGCTGCGCCTGTCGGGCTTTTGTCTCTGGCAATCGGCATACAGTGAATATTACTTCTGCGATGCTCTGTGGCCGGCCTTCCGCCGTATCGACTTTTTGCGGGCGCTTCGCAATTACCAGGAGCGCAAGCGCCGCTTTGGCCGATAGGTCCGGGTGTGCCGTCGTTCGCTGCGCGCGCGGGCATCCGCTGTCTCTGCCGCATCTGTTACGATCATCCGGCACGACAATGACAGCCTGGGCGACAGACTGAGGATGAGCAGGGCAATGGGGACAACCGCCCGCGTTGTGGCGGTGCTGGTGGGGGCGGTGGCGCTGGTACTGTTGGCGAGTTGCTCCCGGGCATGGAACAACCCTTACCCGGACGCCGATCCCGTCAGCAACACCATGTATCGCGCCTTCAGCGAGAGCCCTCGCCATCTCGATCCGGCGCGCTCCTATACCACCGACGAGGCGGTATTTACCGCCCAGATCTACGAACCGCCACTGCAGTACCATTACCTGCTGCGACCATACACGCTGGTTCCGTTGACGGCGACGGAAATCCCCAGGCCGGCCCTGTTCGCCGCCGATGGCACGCGACTGGGGGAGAATCCGCCACCGGGCTCGACGGCGTACAGCGTGTGGACGATCCACATCCGCCCCGGCATCCGTTATCAGCCGCATCCGGCCTTCGCGCGTGACGCCGACGGCAAGCCCCTGTACATGCATCTGGACGCCGACGACCTCAGCGGTATTCACAGCCCGTCCGAATTCCCCGTACAGGGCACCCGGGAGCTGGTGGCGGCGGACTACGTCTACGAGATCAAGCGTCTCGCCGATCCGCGCGTGAACTCCCCCATCTTCAGCGTGATGGCCGATCACATCGAGGGCTTTTCCGATTTCGCCGATCGCGTGCGCGCCCTGATGAAGGAGCGCCAGGCCCAGGACGAAACCGGCACGTTTCTCGACCTCCGTGACGTTCCCATGGCCGGTGTGCAGGCGATCGACCGGTATACGTTCCAGGTCAGGATCCGTGGCCGCTATCCGCAGTTTCGCTACTGGCTGGCGATGCCGTTCTTCGCGCCCATGGCGCACGAGGTGGACCGCTTCTATGCGCAGCCGGTGCTGGCTGCCCACAACATGACGCTGGATCAGTTTCCGGTCGGCACCGGTCCCTACATGCTCACCACCAATGTCCCCAACCGGCGCATGGTGCTGGAGAAAAACCCCAATTTTCATGGCGAAACCTATCCCGCGCGCGGTGAACCCGGCGACCGGGCGGCCGGTTTGCTGGCCGACGCCGGCAAGCCGCTGCCCTTCATCCAGCGCATCGTGTTCAGTCTGGAAAGCGAGAGCATTCCCTATTGGAACAAGTTTCTGCAGGGCTATTATGATGAGTCCGGCATCAGCTCGGACAGCTTCGATCAGGTCATCCAGATCGGCGCCGGCGGCGAGGCGCATCTGACCGCAAGCATGAAAGAGCGCGGGTTCAAGCTCATGACTGCGGTTATCCCCGGCCTCTACTACATGGGCTTCAATATGCTCGACCCGGTGGTGGGCGGCGAAACCCCCAGCGCGCGCAAGCTGCGCCGCGCCATTTCCATTGCGGTCGACTACAAGGAATTCATCTCCATCTTTCTCAATGGGCGCGGCATCGTGGCCCAGGGCCCGATTCCGCCGGATATCTTCGGCCATCTGAGCGGCCGGGACGGACTCAATAAATACCTGTTCGAATGGGAGCACGGTCGCGCGGAGCGGCGCTCGCTCGCGGAGGCGCGCCGCCTGCTGGCGGAGGCGGGTTACCCCAACGGCATCGACCGCGCGACCGGCGATCCGCTGCTGCTGTACCTGGACATGCCCGCGGCCGGCGCCGGCAATGCGGCGCGGCTGAACTGGTTTCGCAAGCAATTCGAGAAGCTCAATATCCAGCTGGTCATCCGCAGTACCACGTGGAGCCGCTTTCAGGAAAAGCTCGCCAGCGGCAATGTCCAGATCTTCGGCGGCAGCGGCTGGATCGCCGATTATCCGGATCCGGAAAACTTTCTGTTTCTGCTCTACGGCCCCAACGGGGCAGCCAGGCATCACGGGGCCAATTCGGCCAACTACGCCAATCCCGAGTTCGACCGTCTGTTCGAGCGCATGCGCGACATGAAGGACGGACCGGAGCGCGCTGCGGTGATCCGCCGCATGGTCGATATCGCGCGCCGCGATGCGCCCTGGGTATGGGGTTTCTATCCCAAGAGCTTCGGTCTGCGCCAGGGCTGGGTGTACAACGCCAAACCCAACACCATGGCGAACAATACACTGAAATATCTGCGCCTCGATCCGCAATTGCGGGCGCAAAAGCGGGCCGAATGGAACGACCCCACGCTCTGGCCGTTGCCGCTGGTGGGCGCGTTTGTGCTGCTCGCCATCGCGCCGGCGGCGTGGGCCTGGCGCCAGCGTGAGCGGCGCAACGCACGCGGCAGGGAGCGGTAGCGCCATGTTCGGTTACATTATCCGGCGCACGCTCTACGCCATTCCGGTGCTGATCGGCGTCAACCTCATCACTTTCGCGCTGTTTTTCGTGGTCAACTCGCCTGCCGACATCGCGCGCATGCACCTGGGTGCCAAGCGCGTGACGCCAGTCGAGATTCAGCGCTGGATCGCGACCCACGGCTACGACAAGCCGATGTTCTACAACGCCGAAGACAGTGGCCTGGCGCAGTTCACCGATACCATTTTCTTTCAGAAATCGCTCAAGGTGATGGCATTCCAGTTCGGACGTTCCGATGCCGGGCGTGATATCAGCGCGGACATCGTACAGCGCATGGGTCCGAGTCTGGCGCTGGCGGTGCCAACCTTCATCGTCGGTATTCTGGTCAACATCACGTTTGCGCTGCTGCTGGTGATGTTCAGGGCCAGCTATCTGGACACGTGGGGCGTGGTCGCCTGCGTGGTGCTGATGTCGATTTCGGCCCTGTTCTACATCATCGGCGGCCAGTATCTGGTCGCGATCGTGATGCGTCTGGTGCCGGTCTCCGGCTACCATGGCGGGCTGAGCGCCGCGAAGTTTCTCGTGTTGCCGGTGGTTATCGGTGTCGTCAGCGGTATCGGCGCCGGCACGCGATGGTACCGCACCATCTTTCTGGAGGAGTTCGGCAAGGATTATGTGCGTACGGCGCGCGCCAAGGGCATGTCCGAATTGGGGGTACTGTTTCGCCACGTCCTGCCCAACGGCCTGCTGCCGATCCTGACCGGGGCGGTGGTGGTTCTTCCGCTGCTGTTCATGGGCAGCCTGATCATGGAGTCGTTTTTCGGTATTCCGGGGCTGGGCGCCTATACGATCGACGCCATCAACTCGCAGGATTTCGCCATCGTGCGTGCAATGGTATTTCTCGGTTCGGTGCTCTACATCGTCGGCCTGCTGCTCACCGACATCTCCTACACGCTGGTCGATCCGCGTGTGCGGCTGAGTTAGGGCCCTGATATGCCCGCCATTCTCTGGACCGACGCGCTTCTCTACCTGCTGCTGGCGGCACTGGCGGGGTTCATCGTGTATGCGGCCGTCACGCCGCATGTGCGTGCGCCGTGGCGACGGGTATTTTCGCGCCCGATGGGGATGGCCTCCCTGGTGATCGTGTGCGCTTACCTGACCATTGCGGTGCTGGATTCGGTGCATTTCCATCCGCCGGTCCGCGACGAGTCCGGCCAGGTGGTGCGTTATTCGCCCGCGGTCGTCAGCGTTTTCGACGTTATCGCCGCGCCGCTGGCGCAACATTCCGAAAAAACCTATTCGGCGCCATTCGCTACGCATCTTTACGGCAAGGAGGTGGTGGTGCGGCCGGACGGCAGCGAGGCGCAGGTTTATCTGCGCCTGGAGTACGGCGGCGCGCAGCTCAGCGATCCCCAGCGGCAGCGCGCCGGCGACATCACATGGCGGCTGTTCGCGGGGCTCGGGTGGGGCCTGCTGGCCAGCGTGGTCATGACGGTACTGCTGGTTCTGGTCCGCGCGGCGGTCGTACGGCGCCCGCCGCGTGACGTCGCGGCCGAGATCATGAGCGGACGCACGCTGGTCTGCTGGCGCACCGCGCTGCTGACTGCCGGCGGACTGCTATGCCTGACCGGCGCGGCGGTCATGCTCGCGCGCGGGTACCACATTTTCGGCACCGACAAGATCGGTCAGGACGTGCTCTACAAGGCGCTCAAGAGCATTCGCACCGGCGTGCTCATCGGCACCCTGACCACGCTGGTGATGCTGCCGTTCGCCCTGTTGCTGGGGCCGATGGCGGGTTACTTTCGCGGCTGGGTCGACGATGCCATCCAGTATGTGTACACCACGCTCAGCTCCATTCCCGGCGTGCTGCTGATTGCCGCCGCCATCCTCATGCTGCAGGTGTACATGGAAAACCACGCTGCCCTGTTCGACACCAACGCGGCGCGCGCGGATCTGCGGCTGCTGTTCCTGTGCCTCATCCTCGGCATCACCAGCTGGACCAGCCTGTGCCGGCTGCTGCGCGCGGAGACGCTCAAGCTGAGCGAGATGGAGTACGTGCAGGCCGCGGTCACGCTGGGCGTCGGCCATTTCCGCATTCTGCGCCGCCACGTGTTGCCCAACGTGATGCATATCGTGCTGATTCAGGTGGTGCTCGACTTCAGCGGTCTGGTGCTGGCCGAGGCGGTGCTGTCGTACATCGGTGTGGGCGTCGATCCGAGCATGAACAGCTGGGGCAACATGATCAACAGCGCGCGCCTGGAGCTGGCGCGCGATCCCATCGTGTGGTGGCCGCTGGCGGCGGCGTTCGTGTTCATGCTGACCCTGGTGCTGTCCGCCAACCTGTTTTCCGATGTGGTGCGCGACGCTTTCGACCCGCGCCTGCGGGCCGGGTGAGGGCGCCCGCCATGGCTGATCCTGTCGTTCAGGTCGAGAATCTGCGCACCTTTCTGGATACGCCGGAAGGGCGCGTGCGTGCGGTGGACGGGGTGTCCTTGGCGCTTGAACGCGGCAGGACCATGGCACTGCTGGGGGAGTCCGGCTGCGGCAAGTCCATGACCGCGCTCTCGCTCATGCGCCTGGTGCCGGCGCCGGCCGGGTTCATCGCCGGCGGCAGCGTGCGCCTGGAGGGCGTCGATCTGCTCGACCTGTCGGAGATGGAAATGCGCGCCATCCGTGGCCGGCGCATGGCGATGATCTTCCAGGAGCCGATGACCTCGCTCAACCCGGTGAAAAGCGTGGGCGAGCAGATCGGCGAGGTGCTGCGCCGCCATCACCGGCTGCGCGGTCGCCGCGCCCGCGAGCGCAGTATCGAACTGCTGCGCGAAGTGGGGATTGCGGATCCGCAGGAACGGGTGGACGTCTATCCGCATCAGCTCTCCGGCGGCATGAAGCAGCGCGTGATGATTGCCATGGCCCTGGCCGGCGAGCCGGAGGTGCTGATTGCCGATGAGCCGACCACGGCGCTGGATGTGACCATTCAGGCGCAGATTCTCGCCCTGCTCGCGCGCCTGCAGAAGGAGCGCGGCATGGCGCTGCTGCTCATCACTCACGATCTGGCGGTTGTCAGCCAGGTTGCCGATCGGGTCGCGGTGATGTACGCCGGCGAGATCGTGGAGGAGGCCAGCCGCGACGAGCTGTTCTCGACGCCGCGCCACCCGTACACGCGCAAGCTGTTCGAATCCCTGCCGGCGCGCGGGCGGCGTGACCGCCTGCTGTCGGTGATCCCGGGCAGTGTGCCGCCGCTGACGCGCGAGTTCGCTGCCTGCCGCTTCGCGCCCCGTTGTCCGTTCGCCTGGGACGACTGCCACCGGGTGGCGCCGGTATGGGATCGGGTAGGCGACGGCGGCGTGCGCTGTCACATGTTCGATCCGCGTTTTGCGGATCGGCGACCGAATACGCCGCCTGCGCAGCAGGACAGCGATGCAGGCGACCGGCATCCGTCCGCCAGCGATGCCGGCCGGCCGTTGCTGGCGATCGACGATCTGAAGGTGCATTTTCCGATCCGGCGCGGCGTATTCAAGCGCACCATCGGTCACGTGCGCGCCGTCGATGGCGTTTCGCTGGCACTGGAACGCGGCCGCACCCTGGCGCTGGTGGGCGAATCCGGGTGCGGCAAGACCACCCTCGGCCGCGCCGTGCTGCAACTGATCCGGCCAACGGCCGGCGGCGTCCGCTTCGATGATCTGGATCTCGCGCGCTTGCGCGGGCGCAAGCTGCGCCGGTACCGGCGGCAGTTGCAGATGATTTTTCAGGATCCTTTCTCGTCCATGGATCCGCGCATGCGCGTGGTCGACGTGGTCGCGGAAGGCCTGCGTGCCCAGGGGCTGGGCGGCAACACGCGCGAGCGTACCGAGCGCATCGTTGCGTTGCTGGAACAGGTCGGGATCGGCCCCGAGGCCCTGGAACGTTATCCGCACGAGTTCTCCGGCGGCCAGCGCCAGCGCATTTGCATCGCCCGCGCGCTGGCGGTCGAGCCGCGCCTGATCATCTGCGACGAACCGACCAGTGCGCTCGACGTCTCGGTGCAGGCACAGGTGCTCAATCTGCTGCGGCGCCTGCAGGGCGAACTGGGCCTGACCTACCTGTTCATCAGTCACAACATGGCGGTTGTGGGCTACGTGGCCGACGAAATCGCGGTGATGTACCTGGGGCGCATCGTCGAATATGGCAGCGCCGACGAGGTGCTCAATCATCCCAAACACCCCTATACTCAGGCTTTGCTGGCGGCTGCGCCGACTCTGGAGGATACTGAGGGCGGTCCGTCCGGCGGCGCATCGGGCGATCCGCCATCGCCTGCGCGGCCGCCCCCCGGCTGCCATTTTGCGCCCCGCTGTCCGCATGTGATGGATGTGTGTCGCAAGTCCTATCCCGGCGAGACGCCCCTCGGACCGAAGCACAGCGTGCGCTGCTACTTGTACGGCGACGGAGGTATACACCATGAGCGTCGAGACTGAACCGGCCGATCTGGCCAGTGCCCTGCGTGAATATGATCTGGCCTACCTGATCACGCTTGCGGACCGCGAGCGCGCTCACGTGGTCGCGGTCACCGCGACCCTGGAGGGCGGACAAATCATCGTCAACGGTCTTGGCCGCCGCTCGATGACCAACGCCGCGGCGCGTGCATTCGTCACCCTGCTCTGGCCACCCGCGACGCCGGAAGACCACTCCCTGATCGTCGACGGCAATGCCGAGCCTCGAGGTGATGGCCTGCTTGTCAGCCCGACCCGCGCCGTTTTGCACCGCAGCCCGTCAGTACCCGCAGCGCAAGCGCAAGCCGCCGCGCCCGGGGCCTGCGCTTCGGACTGCGTGGAGCTGTCTTTCGGGGTTTCCTGAGGGGCTGCCGGCTTTGGCGCATCGCCTGCAGATGCGACGCTGATCGGACCGGCTTTGTCGCGAGCGCAGCGTTACCTGCGCTTGCTGCCGTGCTGCGTGTCCAGCACGGCCGATTCGAGGTCCTGCCGCAAAACCCGTACCGGTATCTGACCGCGCCAATGCAAAAATATCCGCCTGATATCCGGATCTCCCGCTCTGGATGAAGACTCGTGCGCTACCCAGGCGGCGCTGATTCCACCCATCTCCCTGATATCCCGGTCCGGTACAGGTATCACCTGCACCAGTGTTGGCGCGAGCGGCCGCATGGGCGCTAAACTGGCGCCGGCCTGGAGCAGAATAACAACGGTGCGACCCATTCCGGTGGCACTTGTCGGTGGCAGTCATCACACGGAGTCACCCACGTGTCCCGTTGCCAAACTTGCCTGGATGCGCCAGAGCTGGTGAGAAATGCAGGCCAGCAGGAATGGGTAGATTCCACTCTGGGCGGGCTGTCGTGCTGCCCGAGGATTGAGGGCTACTTCACCATATATATCCACGCAAATCTCTGTACACGATTACAAGTGGCTAAGTGCGGCTCCGGAGTAAATCGACAAAGATATCGCTATGATCAGGATAAATAAGTTCTTATGATATTTTTTATTGACCATGGGCTTTTACGTTCCAGGTTTATTGCAAAAAGTATTTTCTTTTATAAAGCATCAGCAGGTTTGTCAATATCGCCGGTTGCGCACGCGGCCCGGCAAAGGCGTGGCTGCCGCCTTTGACCGTGAATGTCCCGGGGCACTCAAAGGTGATACTCGCGCCGTCAAGGCGCACTTTGCTCTGTCCGGAAATCAGGGTGATTGTCTTGTTGGCGAAGACGTTGGTAGCTTCATCCGAGCTGGTTACGGGCAAACCGTCATCACTCAGGATATGCATGATATTGCCATGGGCTTCCAGGCTGGCCGGACCGCAATTGGCTCATTTCGGAGAGATCGGAGCATCTTCTTGTTCAGGTTTCGGCACGATGTCGGCCATGTCATTGCGCCAGTTGGGGGGCCAGT
>CAZYIP010000131.1:0-10151 GCA_964646895.1 uncultured Salinisphaerales bacterium
CCACGTATCCAGAAGGTGCGGCGGCAACTGGAGGCGCTGGATCGGGATGACGTGTAAAGGTTGCAGGAGGCATCGTTATCGCGGCTGAAGCCTCTCCCACGACGACGGCAGCCCATTTTGTGGGAGCGGCTTCAGCCGCGATTGGTGGCGCCCGTCACAGGCACACCGCAAATCGCAGCCTGCGCCGCTCCCACGAGCAGTGATGTACACGAGGAATCATGACGGACATGACCCGGCTGGATGTGCCCCCGCTGTACGAAGTGGTAAAGCTGGAACACGTGGACGACATCTCGGCCGAGGCGGCACGCCTCGCAGAAAGCGGCGCGGATGAAGGCACGTTGATCTGGGCGCGCGCTCAAACCCGCGGGCGCGCTCGTGGCGGACAAACATGGGAATCGCCAGCGGGTGGCCTTTACGCCGCACTCCTGATGCGGCCGGAGTGCCCGCGCGTGCAGGCGGCAGAACTGGCGCTGGTCGCCAGCGTGAGTCTGGGCGAGGCGATTGCGGACTGGGTGGAGCCGCCGACGGAACTGCGCTTCCGCTGGCCCAACGATGTGCTGGTCGGTCACGCCAAGGCGGCGACCGTCAACCTGATCGCCGACGATGGTCACGACCAGCCCGGGTGGCTTGCAATCGTGCTTCAGGCGAACGTTGCGGGCAGGCCCGGCTCGCTCGGCTTCAACGCCTCATCACTGCGCGGCGACGGCGCCAGCACGGTGACGCCGGCGGAACTGCTGGAAACCTTCAGCCGCGCCTTTCTCGCCTGGGTCAACCGCTGGGCTGAAGAGGGTTTCGAACCGATCCTGCATGCGTGGCGGTTGCGCGCCAACGATCCCGGAGCGGCGCTGGTGCTGCGCGTCGGCGATACCGTCTTGCGCGGCCACATCGACCGGTATGGACCGGACGGCGCCCTGTGCCTCGCCAGCGAGGACGGACAGGTGCGCCGCATCCGCCTGGACGAGGCATTCGGGCTTGCGCCCTGATCCCGGGATCGCGGGCCTCCGGCCCGCAGGCGGGCGGGACGCCCGCGATCCTTCCGTCAGTTCGGCGGCGACGCACTACCGGTAGGAGTCGCCGACCCCGCGGGCTCGGACGATCCGCTCGCCCCTTGCTTGCCCGCTTCCTCCTCATACCAGAGGTCGTGGTGCTGCTTCGCCCACTCGACGCTCACGTCGCCAGTGGTCATGCCTTCTAGCGCGCCTTCGGTGCCCAGGGTACCGATGTAGATGTGGCCGAACAGAATCGAAATCCACAGGATGCTGACCACCGAGTGAATCACGTTCGAAACCTGCATGGTTCCACGCGTCTGGCCCATCAGCGGGAAATCGAGAATGATCCCGGTCACGCACACGGCCGCGCCGAAAATGGCGACGACCCAGAACCAGCCTTTCTCACCGCCGTTCACAAACCCCGCCGAACCGTGCGCACTCTTGCTGAAGAATGCCTTGAACCATTGCCAGTCGACCTTTTTCGGAATATTCCACCAGATCCACGACAGGATCATCAGCAGCACGCCCAGGGTGAACAGCGGGCCGAGGAAGTTGTGTACGGTCTTGGCGACCATGGCATAGGCTGCAAAGCCCTCCTTGCCCAGCCACGGGATGATGAGGGCGCGTCCGAACAGAATGCTCAGACCGGTGATGGCCATGAACAGAAACAGCAGCGCCGTGTACCAGTGCAACGTGCGCGAATACAGGCTCCAGCGCTTGATCTTGCGCCCCGAGAGGGGCTCCTTGACGCGGCTGCGCCCCATCACCAGGTGGAAAATGACAATCGCCACCAGCATCGCCAGCATGAACCAGGGCGTGATGTTGGCAACCGGCCCATTGCGAATCTGGCGCCAGTTCTGGCCCTCGTACTGTATCAGCACGTTGGCCTCCCCGCCGCCGGAGCTGTCGGGCGCGATGGTGGTCGTGCCCGCGTTGCCCCGGTGCACCGCGCCCCAGTAGTTGGCACGTGGATTTTCGTCCGGGTTCTGCCATGCCGCGTAGGCGTTGCTGACACCGACGTACACGTAGCCGCTCAACGGCAACACCAGCGCCCCCAACACGATCAGGAGAATACTCCACAACATCGCCTTCTTGTGCGCGGCGGCGCGCGTACTGATTTGTTTCACGGCGTTGCTTGCCATGTCCAACCCTCCGGCAGAGGTGGGGGTTTCGATTATTGGGCTGCCTGAACGAGTTCGAAACGCTCGTTCAGTTTCTTGGGCAGCTCCGAGCCCGGCTCCAGTTTCGCAATCAGCGGATCGACCTTGCCCTTGTATTGTCCGGGGCTCGCCAGGGTGACGCCTTTCGCCTCATGGGGACCGGCCTCGACCGAGTCGTAACAGCCCGTGAGTCCGAACGCCAGCGCCAGGGCCACCGCAGCGGCCATCAGCACGCGCGCCGATGTCCGCCCCGGCAACGGCGATCTGCCATCGCGGCCGCTAAGAGAGACCCTTGCCATATGCCTTCTCCCAGCCCCAGGTGTCCGGGCGGCCGGACCGCCCCATGACGCGCTTGAGGTAAATATCCGAGACCATGTCGCCGTCGCCCGCAAGCAGCGCCTTGGTGGAGCATTGCTCGGCGCAGGCCGGCAGCTTGCCTTCGGCAATCCGGTTGGAACCGTATTTGCGGTATTCCTCATCCGAATTGTCTTCTTCCGGGCCACCGGCGCAGAAGGTGCATTTGTCCATCTTGCCGCGAATGCCGAAGGCTTCCTGCTGCGGATACTGGGGCGCGCCGAACGGGCACGCGTAGTAGCAGTAGCCGCAGCCGATGCACAGATCCTTGTCGTGCAGCACCAGGCCGTCGGGGGTGTAGTAGAAGCAGTCCACCGGGCACACCGCCATGCACGGCGCGTCGGTGCAGTGCATGCACGCGACCGAAATGGACTTCTCCCCCGGCAGTCCGTCGTTGAGCGTGACCACCCGGCGACGATTGACCCCCCAGGGGACCTCGTTCTCGTTCTTGCAGGCGGTGACGCAGCCGTTGCATTCGATGCAGCGCTCGGCATCACACAGAAACTTCATTTTTGCCATGGCCGTTCTCCCTCCAGGCTCAAGCCGGTGTTATCTGGCACAGGGTGACTTTGGTTTCCTGCATCTGGGTGACGGAGTCGTAACCGTAGGTGGTGGCCGTGTTGGCCGCGTCACCACGCACCCACGGTGCAGTGCCCTCCGGATACTTGTCGTGCAGGTCTTCGCCGTGCAGCCAGCCGCCAAAGTGGAACGGGCACCACACCACGCCGCGCCCCACTCGTTCGGTCACCATTGCCATCGCCTTGATGCGCGACCCCTCGGCACCCTCCAGCCATACCCACTGACCGTCGCGCACGCCGCGGTCGTTGGCATCGGCCGGATTGATCTCGACGAACATGTGCTGCTGCAGTTCGGCGAGCCACGCCTCGGAGCGGGTTTCCTCGCCGCCGCCTTCATACTCGGTCAGCCGCCCGGTGCTGTAGATCAGCGGATACTCCTTGGAGTGATCCACATCCTGGATCGACTCGTACCGGGTCGGCAGCCGGTAAAACGCCTTGCGATCCTCGTACGTGCGATACTTCGGCAGCAGCTCGCGCCTTGGCGTGTACAGCGGCTCGCGGTGAACCGGTACCGGGTCCGGGAAGTTCCACACCAGGGCACGCGCCTTGGCGTTGCCGAACGGCGCACAGCCATGCTTGATCGCGACCCGCTGAATGCCGCCCGAGTAGTCCGTCTTCCACAGCACGGAGTCGAGTTTCTTTTGTTCGTCCGGGCTGAGCATTGCGGCGCCGCCCGGTCCCAGCTTGACCCCGGCCACGTGCTGAATCTTCTCCAGCTCGTCCCTGGTCAGATCTCCATCCCAGCCGAGCTGGCGCAACATGCCGTAGGAAAACTCCGGGTAGCCGTCCTTGATCTCCGACCCCACCGGGTACGAACCCTCGGCAAGCAGGTTGACACCGTTGCGCTCCACGCCGAAGCGCGCGCGGAAGCACAGGCCACCCTCGGCCACCGGCAGATGGGTGTTGTAGAGAATCGGAGTGCCCGGATGCTTGAGTTCCGGCGTACCCCAGCACGGCCATGGCAGACCGTAATAATCCCCATCGACCGGTCCGCCAACCGCGCGCAGGGTGGTGGTATCGAAGGTATGCCGGTACTTCGCATGCATCTTGAGCCGCTCGGGACTCTGGCCGGTGTAACCGATGGTCCACGAACCGCGATTGATCTCGCGGGTCACGTCCGTTACCGACGGTACGCCGTTCTCCACCTTGATGTGCTTGAACATCTGGTCGGCAAAGCCCAGCTTCTTCGCCAGCAGATACAGGATCTCGTGGTCGGGCTTGGACTCGAACAGCGGCTCGATGACCTGTTCACGCCATTGCAGTGCGCGGTTGGTGGCCGTCAGCGAGCCCTCGCTCTCCAGCTGGGTTGCGGTGGGCAACAGGTAGGTATTGTTTTTCCGGTCCCCCATCACGCCGAGCACGGTCGGGTGCGGGTCGGACACGACAACCAGCTCGATCTTCTCCAGCGCCTTGGCCATGTCGCCGCCGCGCGACTGGCTGTTTACCGCGTGGCCCTGGAAGATGATGGCGTGCAGGTTGTCCTTCTGCTGGATGTTTTCCTTGTCCTCGAGCACGCCGTCGATCCAGCGCGACACGGGAATACCCGGCATGTGCATGGTGTAATCCATCTTGCCGGAGCCGGCGTCGTACTTCTTCGCATGATCGAATCGGCTCAGCAGCCACTCGTATTCCACGTCCCAGATACGCGCCCAGTGCTGCCACGCGCCCTCGGACAGGCCGTAGTACGCCGGCAGGGTATGCGAGTTCGGCCCCAGGTCGGTGACGCCCTGCACGTTGTCATGGCCGCGGAAAATGTTGGCGCCACCGCCAGACACGCCGATGTTGCCGAGCGCGAGCTGGAACACGCAGTACGCGCGGGTGTTGTTGTTGCCGATGTGATGCTGGGTGCCGCCCATGCACCAGATCAGGGTGCTGGGCCGGTTCTTGGCCATGGTCTCGGCGGCCTTGCGCATCTCCGCTTCGGGCACGCCGGTGACGTTTTCCACCACGTCCGGCGTCCAGTTCGCCACCTCCTTGCGAACGTCATCCATGCCGTAGACGCGCTGATTGATGTATTCCTTGTCTTCCCAGCCGTTTATGAACACATGCCACAGCAGGCCCCAGACCAGCGCCACGTCGGTGCCGGGCCGGAAGCGGATGTACTGGTCGGCATGGGCCGCGGTGCGCGTGCGCCGCGGGTCGCAGACGATCATCTTCGCGCCCTTTTCCTTGGCGCGCAGAATGTGCTGCATGCCCACCGGATGCGCCTCGGCGGCATTGCTGCCGATGAAGATCATCGCCCTGGTGTTGTGGATGTCGTTCAGCGAGTTGGTCATCGCGCCATAGCCCCAGGTGTTGGCAACGCCGGACACCGTGGTGGAATGGCAGATACGCGCCTGGTTGTCGGTATTGTTGGTGCCCCACATGGCGGCAAACTTGGCCTGCAGATAGCCGCCCTCGTTGCTGGCCTTGCTGGAGCCGCAGAAGAACAGCGAGTCGGGGCCGGATTTCTTGCGAATCTCCAGCAGCTTGTCGCCGATCTCGCCGATGGCCTCGTCCCAGGACAGGCGCTTCCACTTGCCATCGACCAGCTTCATCGGATAACGGACGCGCTTCTCGCCCTTGGCATGACCGCGGATCGCCGCACCCTTGGCACAGTGGGCCCCAAGGTTGAACGGGGAATCGAAGTCGGGCTCCTGTCCTGTCCAGACGCCGTTCTGGACTTCGGCGATCACGCCACAACCCACCGAGCAATGAGTGCAGATGGAGCGCCGAATCTCCGTCTTGACGCCGGCCTTCGGCGCGAACTCCATGCGGTCCGCGGCCCTGGCCTTGCGCATCATCGTCAGCGGCAACGCGGTCGCCGCCGCGGCACCACCAACCGCCAGTCCGGAACGGCGCAGGAAGGTGCGTCGATCCACCGCCCGTCCCAGCGCCGCGAAAACCGGCGCGCCACCCGTGTGCTCAACGTTCGTATTCTGCTTTCTGATGAGTTTCATGGGGCTCCCCTCACCTGCGCGCTAGAATCGGGCCGTTTCGTAGTAACGGCGGATGTGTTCGGTTTCGCGATACCCGCTCGCTTTGGGTGCTTCCGGCACCGCGCCGGCTTCCGGCACCGCTTCCCTCGCGCCCGCCTTCGCCAGCGCCACCGCGCCGGCGCCGACGACCCCGACACCGGCAAGCCGCTTGAAGAAGCCGCGCCGATCGGTCTTGAGCGTATCCGTCGTTTTCATGCCTGTTCTCCCACTGATGCTGCAAATCGTTGCTACGCGACCCCGGCCGCCATCGCCAGATAGGTCGCTTCCAGTTTGATGAACGCCTCGCCGAGTGCGCCGACCGCGCGATAGAAGTCGGCGCTGCGCGCCTGTTGCATGTCGCGAAACAGAATCTCCATCCACACGCCGACGTGACGCTCGAAAAAACGCCGCTGAATCTCCATGCTGGCCGGCTCCTCTGGTTCGGCCAGCAATGCCATCGTCTCGCATAGCGCCGCGGCGTGGTCTTCCGGCTCCTTGTTGCCGTCGCGCCGCTGAATGCCCAGCCCGGCCAGATCCTCGCGCAGGGAGACGAGCGGCTTGTCCATCAGGAAGCCGGTCATGTACCACGAGCCGTAAGGCACCAGCTCGCCCCGGGCGACGCCGATGAAGAGGGTATGGAATTCGTCGTCCAGATCGGAGACGGGAGCGCCGGCCGCCGCTTTGCCGAGCGTTTGCCAGCATCGGCCGAGGGCCGTATCCGCCGTCGCATCGGGGACTTCAATCCGCGCGAGCTGCGTGAGCAGGGCCTCGTCTGGCGGGCGACTCAAGAGTCGGGCCAGCAGCGACCAGGTATATGCGCGCGCGGCGTCGTCCGTCCGACCTTCGGGGGAACCGATGGAGCCGAGCGTAGACGCTACGTGTCCGGATTCAGTCAAGACGCATCAAAGGGGGACGCCCCGCGCAAGACCGCGGGCGTCTGGCCTCCTCCTCGTTCGCATTCGTCAGCTTCGCGTTTATTACCGTGACAGGCGCTGTTGTTATTGTGTCGCGATATCCCGTCACGCCGACTATAGCCCCGATCCTACCTCAGGGCAATTCGTTATATCAAGCGGTGCAACCCGCATCATTCGAACCAGCCGCGGCGCATTTTCACCCTTGCTTGTGGACCTGCATGCCGGCTTCGTCCGCAAACAGATCCTTCACCCGGCAATCCTCGCACATGCGGATGCGGCTCCGCGAACGCTCATCCTGAAACATCCAGTGCCCGGCCAGCTTCTGCGTCATGCGGTCGATCAGCTTGACGGTGGCGAAGGCCTTGCCGCACGAGACGCAGTGAAACAGTTCCTCTTCGTTCAGTACGGTCTGGGCCGGCGTTACATGCGCGGCGTAGTTCATCCGGGGTGCGAGCGTGATCGCATCTTCGGGACAGGCGGTTTCGCACATGCCGCACTGCACGCAGCGGTCCTCGTGGAACAGCAACCGCGGCTGGTCGCCGCCACCGACCGCAGCCATGCTCGGGCATACGGATACACAGGCCATGCACAGCGTACATGCGTCGCGCTTGACCTCGATCGCGCCAAACGGCGCACCGGCCGGCAGCGCGACGGGCTCCGGCGGCTCCGGCGCCTGTCGCACCAGATGCTCCAGGGCAAGCTGGAATACCGCGCGCTTGCCGCCGACTGCCGCAAAGGTCGCCAGCGGCTGTGGCGGTACGGGCGGCAGATCCGTCAGGCAGGCGACGGGATCATCCTCCGGGCCCAGCAGGCGTACCCGCTCGGCATGGCCACCCAGACCGGCCAGTACCGGGGTCAGGTATTCGATCTGGCGCGCGGTGGCCATCCGTTCGCGCCGCGGCGTTTCCGCGCCCGCGAGCAGCACCACGTGGTCGGCACCGTAGGCGAGCATCGCCAGCCAGGCTTCGATACCGACCTCTCCGACCTCCTCCAGCGCGAACGGCAATACCCGCTCCGGCAGTCGCTCGCTCATGATGGCGACCTGCTCCGCGCTGGCATCGCTGCCATAGAGCAACACGCACGGATGGCTGCCGCCCGCTTGCCGGTATGCATGCAGCGTGCGCCGTACTGTCGCGAGCAGTTCATCCAGCGGCTGGTAGGCGTAGGTCATGGCACCGGTGGGACAGACCGTGACGCAGCTTCCGCAGCCCTGGCAGAGGTACGGATCGACTTCGATGGATTCGCCAAGCGAGCGGATGGCGTCGGTCGCGCAGGCGTCGATGCAGGCGTGGCAGCCACTGAGACCGCGTCGGCCATGGGCGCAGATTTCCGCGTCGTAAGCGAAGTAGCGCGGCTTCTCGAACTCGCCCACGAGTTCCGGCAGCTGCGCGAGCGCCTCCCGCACCGCGGCGGCATCGCCGCGGGTCGCGAAGTATCCGGGCGGCAGCTTTTCACGATCCAGCGACGGCTGCGGCTGCAGGTCGAGCACGAGGTCGAATGTGGTGTTCTGCGCGCCCAGCGCGGCGGCGGGATTTCGTTCCTCCCCGGCCGTCGTCGTCACCGTCGCGGTGTACATGCCCAGATGCCCGGTCACCCCGGTCACCGAGCCGCTCATCCAGGCGACCGCGCCGTCCTCGATGTCGGCAGGCGTTTCATCACCGGCGGCCGTGCATACCGCCACGCACTGCAGACCGGACAGCTCCGGGAGGGCCGCTGCGAGCGCGCCCATATCGCCGATCAGCAGCGCGCGCCCGGAAGAGCGGTAGGTCACCGACGCGACCGGCACCACGGGTTCGGTCGTCTGTGCATGCGCGCTCAGCGCGGATGCGCGCGCCTCGCCGTCGATGCTCGTCTGCGGCCACACCTCTGCTTGCAACGTGTTCATTGGTCGTCAAATCCCCCGGCCAGGCTCACCACTTCCCCTTTTCCGCGCGCGGAAGCAGGGTCAGGAAGAAGATGCTTCGTGATCAGTCGAATCGGTGCCGTCCACGGATTTCTGCGATGGATCGCCGCGTACAGCGGTCGCGTCTTTCGGCTCCTCCGCCGCCAGTTCCCTCGCCTTTGCATCGAGCCACTGCTCCGCTTTCTGCCTTGCCTTCTCCTTCAGGCGTTCGCCGACCAGCCGCATGTCCGCGGTAATCACATCGCCCAGCGGTGTGAAGCCGGTGTAATCGTGGTCGTACTCGCACAGGCCGTCGCGGACGTTGAACTTGGGGCTCAGGAACAGCTTCCGCAGCGCTTTGCGGCGCAGCGCCTCGCTCACGCCGGCGGACAGGAAGGGGCTGAAGTCGCTGTCCTGATCGAGCGTCTCCAGCGGCGGCATGTCCTCGTCCGTCAGCAACGGCTCCGCGGGCGGTTCTTCAGCGTCGGCATCGACCGGCGCGGTTTCGTCGGACACCTCGGCCACCGGCTCCGGCGTTCGCCCGGCGTCGCGCTTGCGCCGCGACCAGCGCTGCAGAAAGCCTTCGTTCTCGAGGTCGTCGTCCACCTGCGGCGGCAGCTCCGACGCCGTTTTTTCCTGTTCGCTCATGGTGCTTTCCAGTCCTCGCGCTTGCGCTTTTTGCGTGGGCCGGGACGATAGTACTGTACGATGAAACGCTCCAGCCACGGACGCAGCGCGTCTGGTATCGGTGCCTCGAATACCCGCTCGTCCGCTTCCATCATGGCGCCGGCCTGGTCGTGATCCAGCGTCACCAGGCACGGTTCCAGATCGAGTTCCGCGCCGGGGCGACAGATGACGAACAGCGAGGGATTGGTGCTGGTAAGGTTGAACCAGTAGCTTTCCGCAGCGTCCTTGTACAGGGGCACACGGAAACCGGTCCACAGGTAATCGGCGCAGTCTCCGACACTGTGAACCTGCCGGCAGGTGATCGGCCCGGCCTCTTTGACCGGGTTATCGGCCAGCACGCCTTGCAGCGTCCAGCGTGAGTAACGCCACTGACCCTGGGTCGCCTCCTCGCGGCGCATCAGGATCAGCACCGGATACTCGGATTGGGCGGAGGACGCCGTACGCTCACCAGTCATCTTTTGCAGTGGCCTGCGCCAACAGATGGCTTTGGAGCCATACAGTAGGCTTTCTGGCCAGCTTCGCCAAGTGGTGGACGAGAAGCGGGCATTTCGGTTGACGCGGCAGCGGCAACCTGTCTAATGTTTCCGGACACCCGCACCGAGCCGACCATGCCCTCATCCATATCGCTCC
>CAZYIP010000132.1:0-10148 GCA_964646895.1 uncultured Salinisphaerales bacterium
CCTAGCGCACGACCCCGAGTATCACGATCAGGGCAATGGCGCTGATGGCGATCCAGAGGATGACGCCCTGGATCAGGGGCTTGACGCCGACTGCCCTGAGCGTTTGCCGGGACAGATTGGCGCCGATCAGGAACAGCGTCAGCGTGAGACCTGCTTCCGCAAGACGGGTCAGTGCCGGCGCCATCGCCGCAACGTGGGGATCGACGCTGCGTGCGACTGACGCAAGCAGGAACAGGCCGATAAACCAGGGAATCTGGGCCTTGCGGGTTTTGGCGGGCCCGTCGCCAGTGCGCTGCCGCGAATCCTCCACATCGAACCCGAAGCTTGAATTTGCCCAGCCGTGTCGCCGCGGCAAATGGAACAGGATTGCCGCGGCGCTGGCGATCGGCAGGATCCACAGCGCCCGCGAGAGTTTCACGGCGGTGGCGGTGTGCAGGGCGTCGAGACCGTAGGCCGAGGCCGCGCCCACCACCGAGGAGATGTCGTGAATCGCCACGCCGGCCCAGGTGCCGAACTCGGCCTGGGACATGCCCAGAGCGTGACCGATCGCCGGAAAAGCGTAAAGGGCAACGGCGTTAAGCAGAAACACGGTACCCATGGCAGCCGTCATTTCCGCGTGATCCGCGTCCACCGAGGAGCCCACCGCCGCGATTGCCGAACCGCCGCAAATGGCGGTACCAGCCGAAATGAGCGTCGAGATCTTGCGGTCGATTCCCAGCCACACGGATAATCCATAGCCGAGGATGAACGTGGAGACGATCGTTGCCGCCGCGAACACGAATCCGTTTCGGCCGGCGGTCAGGATCACGCCGAGATTCATGCCGAAACCCAGCAACACGACGCTTGCCTGCAGCAGGTATCTGGAGCATCGGCCGCTCAGGCGGCGCGCGGGATTGCGCAGTGTCAGCGCCAGCACCATGCCCAGGGCCAGCGCAATCGCCGGAGACGCCCATGGGGTCAGGCAGAAAGCGGCTGCGAGGGAAAATACGCCAATGCGGGCGTGACGGGAAAGCCGAAGGCGATGCGTGTCCAGGTTCAGGTCTTTGGACGCATGAGTCGGGCAACTCATAAAGTTTCTCCAGGCTGGCCGCTGGCGCGGCGGCTACGTTCGGACATACTTTATAAGGTGGCGTGGTATATTAAAAATACATATAATCGATATTTGAGTTAACTTAAACTTATACGATGAACATCCGTCATCTCGCAATCTTTCACCAGGTGGCCCGCAGCGGCAGCGTCAGCGGCGCGGCCGAAAAGCTGCATATCAGTCAGCCGGCGGTTTCGCGTCAGCTGCGCGAATTCGAGGCCCGTCAGGGCGTGCCGCTGTTCGACCGTTTGCCGAGAGGCATGCGACTGACCGAAGCGGGCCGTGTTCTGGCGGCCTACGCAGACAAGATATTCATCCTCGAACAGGAAGCCCAGCATGCGCTCGATGACCTTCAGGGACTGCGTGCGGGCAATCTTCGGGTGGGAGCCAGCACGACCATCGGCAGCTATCTGCTGCCCGACGCATTCGTGGCGTTTCGCGAGCGTTACCCGGACATTCACCTGAATCTGGAGGTGGGAAACACGCATCTCATACAGACGCGGCTGCTGGCCGGCGAGCTGGATATCGGCTTTACCGAGGGATTCGTGGATTCGCCGGAACTGGAAGCGGAGGTATTCTTCATGGACGAACTGGCGGTCGTGGCGGCAGCCACGCATCCGCTCGTCAACGGCAAGACAATCAGCATTGCCCGCCTGTGCCGGCAACCGATGCTGGTGCGCGAGGCGGGCTCCGGGACGCTCGCGGTCATGGAGGCCGCACTGGCCCGGCATGGCGCCACGCCCTGCGTAGCGATGTCGCTCGGGTCGACCGAGGCGATCAAGCGGGCGCTGCCGCTTTCGGACTGTGTTGCCGTGATGTCGCGTCTTGCCATTACGACGGAACTGCAAAGTGGCATCATCGGGACGATCCCCGTGCGCGGTCTGAGCATGGAGCGGCCCTTGCACCAGGTGCGCGTGCGTTACCGGCATCCCTCGGCAGTCGAGTCTGCTTTTCTTGAGTTGCTGAGTGCACAGGCCGGCAGGGCCGGGGCCGCTCCGTGAATGATGGGCACCCAGGAGCGGACGACAGGATTTGAGGCCGCCAATCCGAAGTGGTGGCGAGTTGCTGTCGGCTAGTCCGCCGCCAGTTCCCGTATCGCGTGCAAAAGCAGGTTGGCGCCGACCTCGATATCGCCGAAGTCGGTTTTCTCGGCGGGCGTATGGCTCCTGCCGTCGATGCTGGGAACGAAGATCATGCCGGTGTCGGCGACTCTCGTCATCATTGCGGCGTCATGCAGCGCGCCGCTGTTCATAAGGTGATGCGCAATATCCATCCGTTCGGCCAGCGCCGCCAGCCGCTCGACCAGCGCAGGCGCCATTGGCTGCGGTGCGGACTGGCCGGTCAGGTCGATTGTGGAGGTGAGCCGCCGGCGCTCGGCGATGCGGGTGACGGCGGCCGAGATCGCGGCAGCGGCGGAGTCGATGCGCGCCTGCTCGACGTCCCGGACATCGACGCTGAATTCGACCCGGCCGGGAATGACGTTGACCGCATTCGGCACGCAGTGGATGCGTCCCACGGTGGCGACGGTATCCGGCCGCTCCGGTTCCAGAGCGATGCGCTCGACCGCCGTGATCATTTCTGCGGCGGCGGCAAGCGCGTCGTAGCGCAGGTTCATGGGGGTGGTGCCGGCGTGATTGGCGCGGCCACCGAGCCGGATTCGATAATTGTCGCTGCCCGCAATGGACTGCACGATGCCGACCGGCAGCCCTTCGGACTCCAGTACCGCGCCCTGTTCGATGTGAAGCTCCAGCATGGCCCTGACATCGCCGGACCGGATCTGGTCGCTCGGCAGCCGATCGGGATCGAGTCCGAATGCGCGGGCGGTGTCGTAGAGGCTTTCGCCCTGCTCGTTCTTCAGGGTCCTGAGATCGTCGACACCGAAGAAGCCGGTGATGGCCTTGCTGCCGGCGAGGGGGCAGCGAAACGTCGTCCCTTCCTCTTCGACAAACACGATCAGCTCGATCGGGTGTACGGGTCGGACGCCATGCTCGACCAGAGTTTCCAGAGTCTCCAGCCCGCATACGACGCCGAGGATGCCGTCGAAGTCGCCACCGTGAAGCACCGTATCCAGATGCGAGCCGACCATGACCGCCGGTGCGCCCGGATTGCCTCCGGATAACCGCGCACGCAGGTTGCCCACGGCATCGAAGCGCACGTTCAGGCCGAGGTCGCGGGCGCGGGAGCCGACGTATTCGCAGGCCTGCCGGTACTCCGGCGTATAGCTCAGACGGGTCGAGCCCGCCCCCGGCGTGGTGGTGAAGGCGGCCAGCGTTTCGATGTGGCGGCGGATTCTCTGGATATTGACGTGCATGAATAGGCTCCGGGAAAAAAACAATACGGATAAGCAACGATTGTGGGAGCGGCTTCAGCCGCGATTAGCGCGTGGCAATCGCGGCTGAAGCCGCTCCCACAAAACTGCCCATTGCGATCGCAGGTGACCTTAGGTGCGATATCCGATACGCAGGCTGTCGCGTCCGTTCAGGGAGACGATACGGCCGTCTTCCACCACGACGTTGGGTTCGAACATCGTGTGACCGAGCGTGCGGTCGCCGTGTACCACTTCGGCGCCAATGTAGATGGCGGCGCAGTTGTGGCGGCCACGTGTAATACGGTGGTCAGTGGTTTCGACACGCTGGATTGCGCCGGTGTCGTCGATGAAGACCCGGTTGGCGCCGCCGGCAACGACCGGCACGCCGCATGCGGCAACAATCCAGCCATCGATGCGATCCCGCGGCACCATTACCGAGATGGCGATTTCCGCGGCCAGCGCTGCCAGCGGGGCGACCGGGAAAATGGCGTTGTGCAGTACCTCGACCACAGCGCCGGCCTCGGGAATTTCGCGCCGCGCGTGGCCGAGATCCGGGCGTCGCGCGACGCGTTCGCTGTTGCGTGCGTAGAGCCGGCCTTCGGCGTCGATGGCGATGACGCCGGCATCGGCTTCCGGGTTCGCATCCAGAACCGCGTCCACGGCGGTGCGTGCATCCAGGCCGGCGCGCAGGCCGATGAGAATTTCCTGGTTGACCGGCTGACCGCTGACGCCGGCGGCGTTCGGGAGCCGATGGCCGGTGACCAGGCCGACACCTGCTTCGGCCGGCACGTATTGCGCCAGCGGTGCCGGGCGATCCGGGCCGCTGGACATCAGGCCGGCGCTGCGTGCCTCCGCCACGGCAGGGGGTGGCATCACCCCGGTGGTGTCGCCGTCCACGAACAGGGTCGTCGTGCCGCCACGCTGGGTTTCGGCGCGATGCAGGCGTCCCCCGGCATCAATCGCGGCGAACACCGCATAGCCGCCGATGGCCCCGGTTGCGACCTTTTCGACGGCGGCCAGCGCGCGCACAATGGCGAGGCCTGCATTGGGACCGCAGGCTGCGATGCCGATGGTCATGGCCGTACGCTCAGCGCAGGTGGCATGCCACCATCCGTCCGGGGGCGACCTCCCGCAGCTGCGGTACTTCCACCTTGCAGCGGTCGATGGCAAGCGGGCAGCGGGTATGGAAGCGGCAGCCCGACGGCGGGTTGACCGGGCTTGGCACTTCGCCCTTGAGCAGGATTCTGGAGCGGCGGCGGGCGCGGGGATCGGGCACGGGCACTGCCGAGAGCAAGGCTTCCGTATACGGGTGCAGGGGCGACGAAAAAATCGTCTCCCGCGGGCCGATTTCGGCCAGCCGGCCCAGGTACATGACCGCCACCCGGTGACTGATGTGCTCGACGACGCCGATATCGTGGGCGATGAACAGATAGGCAACCCCGAGTTCCCGTTGCAGGTCCTCCATGAGATTGATCACGGCGGCCTGAATGGAGACGTCCAGTGCCGAGACGCACTCGTCGGCGACGATCACCTGCGGCTCCAGCGCCAGCGCCCGTGCCACGGCAAGGCGCTGGCGCTGCCCTCCGGAGAATTCGTGCGGAAAGCGGCGCATCTGGTCCGGGCGCAGCCCCACCAGGCGAAACAGCTCGGCAACCCGTTCTTCCCGGCTGCGACCGCGTTTCGCCACGCCGTGCACCGTCAGGGGCTCGCCCACGTAATTCCCGGCGGTCATCCTCGGGTTGATCGACGAGTATGGGTCCTGAAAGATGATCTGCATCTGCCGCCGGTAGGGCAGCATGGCCCGATGCCGCAGCGCAGTGATGTCACGGCCGTTCAGGTGTATGCTGCCGTCGCTCGGCTCGGTCAGCTTGAGGATGGTCTTGCCGGTGGTCGACTTGCCGCAGCCGCTTTCGCCCACCAGGCCGAGTGTCTCGCCGTGGCCGACGCTGAAGGAGACGTCTTCCACCGCGCTGACCGACCCGGTCGGATGCCCGAACAGGCTTCTCTGGATCACAAAGCGCTTGGCCAGACGGCGGACTTCCAGTACCGGCGCAGTGGTGGAGGCGGCGGATTCGGGCTGATTCATCGGTGCACCTCCCGCAGCCTTTGCGATTCCCAGCATGCGGCCCATTGCGCCGGCGCCTTTTCCTCGTAGGGCGGGTACGCTTCCGTGCAGCGCGGTGTCGCCAGCGCGCAACGGGGCGCGAAATGGCATCCGGCGGGAAGTTCCGTCAACGGCGGCACCATGCCCGGAATCTCCGCCAGCCGCGCATTGGGCGCGGCATCCGTGCCGGCCAGCACGCTGAGACTGGGCTGGGCGTCGAGCAGGCCGCGGGTGTAGGGGTGGCAGGGACGTTCGAAGATGTCGTAAACGCTGCCTTCCTCGACCTTGCGCCCGGCGTACATCACCAGCACGCGGTCGGCGACTTCGGCGACCACCCCGAGGTCGTGGGTGATCAGGATGATGGCGGTGTCGAACTCGTCCTGGAGTTGCCGCAGCAGTGCCAGGATCTGCGCCTGGATGGTCACATCGAGCGCCGTGGTCGGCTCGTCGGCAATCAGCACCTTGGGGTTGCACGACAGGGCGATGGCGATCATCACCCGCTGCAGCATGCCGCCGGAAAGCTGGTGCGGAAACTGCGCCAGGCGGCGCTGCGGCTCGGGAATATGCACCCGGCGCAGCATCTCCACCGCGCGCAGGCGCGCCTGCTGAGCCGTCAGGCCCAGGTGCTCCATCATGATTTCCGTGAGCTGGCGGCCGATCGACAGCACCGGGTTCAGGGACGTCATCGGATCCTGGAAGATCATCGACAGGTGAGCACCGCGATAGGCGACGATGTCCCGCTCCGGCAACGCGAGCAGGTTCTTGTCCTGGTAGGTGACGGTGCCGTCCGTCACCCGCGCCGGCGGGCTTGGCACGAGGCGCATCAGCGACAGCGCCATCAGGCTTTTGCCGGAGCCGGACTCGCCGACCACGGCAAGCGTCTCGCCCGCATGCAGATCGTAGTCGATGCCGTCCACCGGGCGCGCGGTGCCTTCCTCGGTGTCCAGGACTGTGGTGAGGCCTTCCACCCGCAGTACCGGCGCGCGGCTCGGCGCTGTCTGCGTGTCGATCGCTTGTGCCTGCATGCGTTGCTTATCCCCTGGGGTCGAGCATTTCGCGCAGCCCGTCGCCGAGCAGGTTGAAGCCGAGCACGGCGATCACGATCGCCACGCCCGGAAACATCATCAGCCACGGTGCGCTTTTGAAATAGTTCTGCCCCGCTGACAGCATGTAGCCCCACTCCGGCTGCGGCGGTTGCGCGCCCAGGCCCAGATAGCTGAGGCCGGCCGCGGTCAGCAACGCGGTCGAAACGCCGAGCGAGGCAACGACGATCATGGGCGGCACCACGTTGGGCAGAACGTGCAGAAAAATCATGCGCAGGTGTCCGGCGCCGATCGCCCGGCCCGCGTCGATATACGGCTTGTTGATCTCGACCAGGGCGACAGAGTACGTGACGCGGGCGTAAAAGGGTATCTGCGCGATGCCGACGGCGATGATCGCATTGTCGAGGCTGGGGCCGAGGACCGCGACCGCGGCCAGCGCGATCAGTGTTTCCGTGAACGAAAACAGCACGTCCGAACTGCGCATGAGGATGCGCTCCGTCCAGCCGCCGGCGTAGCCGGCCACGATGCCGATCAGAAAGCCGCAGGTCAGCGAGATGCCGACCGCGACCAGTCCCACCCGCAGCGTCAGCCGCGCGCCGTAGATGACGCGGCTGAACAGATCGCGCCCGAACTCGTCGGTACCGAACGGGTGCGCCCAGCTTGGTGCCTCCAGCATGCCGCCCGTGGCCATCTGCAACGGATCGTACGGCGCGATCCAGCCCGCCACGATCGCCGTCAGTATGAGCAGCAGGACCAGGGCGAGGCCGATGATGCCGCTTTTGCTGCGCAGGAACTTCCGCGCCAGGCGCCAGGCGTGGTGGTGTCGGCGCGCTTCGTGGCGTACGGCCTCGATCGGTGCCTGTGCGGCGCTCGCCGGCTCGCTCATGGGGAACACCCCTCTGTTCTGGTGTGCCCGTCAGTCATATCGGATGCGCGGATCCAGCCAGGCATACAGGATGTCCAGCGTGACCGAAACCAGCGCCACGATGATCGCGAACATGAGGATGAACCCCTGAATCACCGGGTAGTCGCGCTGGGTGATCGCCTGGATCGCGAGGCGGCCGACACCGTTCCAGCCGAATACGTTCTCCACCACGATCGCGCCGCCCATCAGGTAGGTGAACTGCATGCCCATCATCGTTACCACCGGGACCAGGCCCGCGCGCAGGGCATGGCGCGAGAGGACCGTCGCCTTGGGCAGCCCCTTGGCGTAGGCCGTGCGCATGAAGTCCTGGCTGAACACGTCGACCATGGAGGAGCGGGTCAGCCGCGCGATGATCGCGGCATTGCTCAGCCCCAGGGTCAGCGCGGGCAGGACGAGATTTTCCCATCCGCTGCCGCCGATCGAAAACCATCGCAGCTGCACGACGAACGCGAACAGCAACAGCAGACCGAGCCAGAATTGCGGCAGGGAAGCGCCGATGATGGCGCCGACCATGGATGAGGTATCGAGCCAGGTATTGCGCCGGTAAGCGGCGATGAAGCCGGTCACCAGCCCGATCACGGCGGCGATGAACAGGCTGGTGCCGGCGAGCAGCAAGGTGTTGGGAAAGCGGTGAAGCAGCAGGCCGAGCACCGGCTGCTCGCCGCGAATGGTCTTGCCCCAGTCGCCGTGCAGCAGCCGGTTCATGTACATGCCGTATTGCACCGGCAGGGAGCGGTCGAGCCCCAGCCGGTGGCGCGTCTGTTCAAGCTGCTCGGGCGTCGTGCCCTGCGACTGTGCGTACATCAGCCGCACGGGGTCGCCGGGCACGACGTGGATGAGCATGCTCACGGCGATGGTCGTGATCCAGATCGTGAGCAGGGCGACCGCTATTCGCTTGATCAGGTATTTCAGCATGCTTCCGGGCTCTTTACGGGCGCCTCAGCTTCCCTGGAAATGGGCATCGTTGAAGTTCACCCGGTTGAACGGGCCCAGCTTGAAGCCCTCGAGGTCCGCGCGCGTCGCGTACAGCCACAGCCAGCCCGGCGTGTAGACGGGAACGTGCACGGCGTGGGACATCAGATACTTCTCCACATCCTGCACCGCGGCCACGCGCTTGTCGTGATCGAGGGTCGTGCGCGTCTTTTCCAGCAGGGCGTCCAGTTCCGGCGTATGAAAGCCGTCATAGGCGCCGGGCGAGTGCCAGAGCAGATAAAGCACATCCGGGTCGAACCAGGTCCAGCCCATCAGGTCGAAGGTGCCGTTGCCGGTTTTGGTGTTGTTTTCCTGCTTCACGCGGGCGTTCAGGGTGCCGATGTCCATGACTTCGATCTTGGCCTTGACACCCACCTGGGCGAGCATGTTCTGGAACACCTGCAGCATCTTGCCGCGCTGGTCGCCTTTCCAGGTCATCATGGTGATCTGCATCGGGTTGTCCGGCCCGTAGCCGAGTTCCGCGAGCAGCTTTTTCGCGTTTGCCGGATTGTAGTGAATACCGTGCTTGGCGCAGAACTCGGTGTCGTTGCCGCCCAGTACGCCCGGTGAGAGCGGGCACATCTCCTGCTCGACCAGATCGCCGAACACGAGCTTCAGTGCGACCGGAATGTTGATGGCCTCGGCCACCGCCCGGCGGGCTCGCTCGTCGTTGAACGGCGGCCGCGATACGGTGAACTCGATGAACATGTTCTGGCCGGTATTGCGTGCGATGTGCAGCGCGAGCTGGTCGTTGTCGCGGATCTGCGCGACGTTCTCGATCGGCGGCACGATGACGCTGAGATCGCCCGTGATCAGCCCCGCCAGTCGCGTCTGTCCCTCCGGAATGGTCTTGATGATCAGGTGGTCGGCCCTGGGCGGACCGCTGTTGTCGACCGGCCGGCCGTAGTTGTGATAATGGGGGTTGGGTTCGAGCACGATCTTCGAGCCCTTGGACCAGCTCACGAATTTCCACGGCCCGGTGCCGACGGCGGCCGAGCTGCCGAAGTCCTGATTGCCCTTCATGCTGTCGCAGATCATGCCGGAGAACTGGTCGGCCATGAAGGAGACAAAGGCGGCGAACGGTTTGGAAAGGTGGAACTGCACCGTGAGCGGGTCGAGCTTTTCGACCTGGGTGATGGGGCCCCAACTGGTCTTGGTGACGCTGGGGTGGTCGTCGCTCAGCGCGCGTTTGGTGGTGAAAAGGACATCATCGGCATTGAAGTCCGATCCGTCCGAGCATTTGATGCCCTTGTGCAGATGGAAGGTGACGGTCTTTCCCCCGTCGGTGACTTTCCATGACTCGGCAAGGTTGGGTACCAGTTCGCCCTTCTGGTTGAATTCCAGCAGGGAGTCGTAGATCTGGTACCAGAGCTGGCGGGACAGGGATGACGTGGCGCGTTGCGGGTCCAGCGTGTCGATGTCGCCGTCCCGCGCCCAGATGATGTCCCTGGCCTGGGCCACGGAACTCCAGGCGAGCCATGCGGCTATCAGGGCGATTGCCAGACATAAAGCCTTTCTCATTGTGTTGCTCCTCCAGCTTGCTTGCGGAACCTCCGGCTTGCCCTTGCGCGTAGCGGTTTTCGGGAGGTTCTGTCGGTGTCGTTATCGTGGACCGCATGGGGGTGCGGTTTCCGCTATGTATGATACAAAAAAATCGTTTTGTCAAATTTGTGATATTTATGTTTTAATGTATCGGTGATGATGGTGGT
>CAZYIP010000133.1:0-9721 GCA_964646895.1 uncultured Salinisphaerales bacterium
TATTGGTTGGAGGCCATCTTGTTCTGCATGATGGTGCCACTCACGGCAGCGAGACCTACCAGCGTGATGACCACCAGCAGGATCAGCGCTACTGCCAGCGCCACGCCGCGTTGCTGGCTGGGGCGTGTGGTACGCGCTGTCGATGGCCGGAGCCCGTTGAACTGACTGACAGGCACTTGTTGCTCTCGTCGTTGGTCTCGGAGCGAAGGACCCTGATCAGGATAAGCGCGCATGTCAGTCCACCCGGTTGCGAATGGTAATGGTGGCAGTGAAGTCGCGCTGGATCGGTTTGGCATCTGTGCCGGCTCGCTGCGCGTTGCTTTGCAGGGTCAGCGTGACGCGCACGGCATCGACCGTGTCCCAGTCGGTCTGAGAGGTGATGGCATCGGCGTCTACAAATGTGTTCTTGGTCCGCAGGTGATACTTCAGTTGCATGTTGGTCACGTTGCGAACCATTTCCTGTTCTTGCATCTTCGGGTCGCCACCGCTTTGTATCAGGGTAGCCCGGTACAGGGATTTTCCGCTTCCCGCCGGGGCACCGTTGCCGTCTATGTGCCACTCATGAGCAGCCATTTTGGAAATCAGGGCGTTACGCCTGAATTTGTAAGCACCGCTGCTAGAGCACGAGGTGGGGTAGCTGAGATTCGTGGTGCAATTAATTGATTTGCTTCCGATTGCATATTCGAGTTTGGCCCCGGACGCGCCGGTGACCTCCACGATAGCTGCATGGTCCGGATTGCACACAATGATGATGTTGCCGGCGTCGATGTTGGGCGGCGCTGTATCCAGCGTGAATGTGCCGCTTGTGTCGTGGGCTAGCACGGCGAATCCCGTGCCGGTGGCGCCCATTACTCGCAGGGAGTCGGGATTATCACCGCCACCGCCTCCCTCCGTGCCCTTCACCGAGTTCCCCCAGTCGGCCCACCAAGGTCCATTGTTGAGCACATTGGCTATGCGCGGATTTGCACTGTTACAGCCGGTAAGGCCGGCCTGGCGAATGTCGCGGGCCATCAGTTCGAAGGCGATGCGTGCGTTGGCCTGCACCTCGCTCAGCGCATCGTTGGTGCGATAGGAGCGCAGGTTGGCCAGAAACACGCTGCTCACGCCGGCAATGACGATCAGGCCCAGCAGCATCGCGATCATCAATTCCACCATCGTGAAACCGCGATTGCGGCGGCGAGCCACGACGAGGGAATGGCACAGGAGCAAGGGGCGCTGATTCATATCCCTGCCTTGGTGATGACTTGCTGCTGATCACTGCCACCGGCACGACTGTCGTTGAATTCAATGGTGATCGTGCAGTAGCCGCTGGAGCCGCAGCTGACGTCGCCCTGGGCTTCGCCACCCAGCTTTTCGCGCAGTTGCTTGCACCAATGCTGAAGCTGCTCAGTGGCCAAAGCATTACCGCCGGCGGCGGAATCGCAATCGTTGGCGTTGACGGTGCGGGAGTATTGACCATCCAACGCGTTGTCGCGGTCCGCGCGCATGGCATCGAGGATGGAGTAGGTGGCTATGGTCGCCATGGAGCGCGCCATCGCACTGTTGTTGGTGGACAGCGAGCGCGCCTGTAACGCGGCGATACCCAGGACACCGATGGACACCACCAGCACGGCAATCAGCACTTCGATGAGGCCAACACCCCTTTGATGCCGGCGCGAAAGGGGTGCGAACAGCGCCGGTGACCTCATGGACACGCTCCCTGGTCTGTAATGTGGATGGCGGAGCCGGTCACCATCTCGATGGTCCGGACATTGTTGGAACTGATGGCAGTGCTGCAGATTTTTGCGATCGACCCGTTGCGAGGCGCCGAGTTGCTGACGAGGTGTCCCACACCCTGGCCGTTGAACCGGGTGGCCTGTTTGATCGTTAGCTGCAGCGATCCTGCGCTGGCCTCTGGCGGGGCAGCCAGGATTTGCGTAACGCCGCCCCCCTGCGCCAAGGCGTAGACGGCACCCGGATCGTCATTGCAGGCGGCGCCGAGAGTGTCGCCGCCATTGCCGCCGTCACCGCAAAACTGTGTGCTTGTGTTGCGCTTGATCGCCTCCATTTGCGCGGTACGCAAGGCGCTGACCAGATTGTTGGCGGTCGTGGACAGACGGTTTGACTCGATCATGTGTTTGAAGCTGGGTACCGCGACGGTAATCAGAATCGCGGCCACGGCAATGGTCACGATCAATTCGACCAGCGTGAAACCCGCGGACGCGCGAACGCGGTCATGGGCTGGCCTGCCCTGAGCGTGTCCGAGTTGTTTTGCTGTCTGGTCCATACGTCGAATCTGAAACTTGCTGTACTTTTGGGAGCATACGCAACGGACGTCGGGATTGACGCGACGTGGCTGACGAGCCATGAGGTTTTCCCGACAAGCGGTTCTGGTAAGCCAAAAACATGCTTATTTATCGTATATGACTAAAATATCGATAATTTTTGGCATCACCATCAGCTTTGCACATCGGCGTACAAGCCCGCGGTAACTACCGCGAACTCTGAATAAGCTTTCGGAAATGCTTTATAGGTTCCGGGGTGTCGGCTCAACAGGGGCACTACGATATACGGGTGGGGTGGCGCGATGAACGGCTTAGGCGTCAGGTGTCAAAAAAATGCCGATTTCACAAATACTTCGATAGCATTCAGGGATCGTCGACACAGCTTGGCGTTTTATTGTCGGGCGTCTCGCGGGCAGCACGCACACGGCCGACTCTGCTGACGATAACAGCGCGCGTCACGCTGTCGTCACCGGAGCAAACTTGAATAGTACTGGCCGTTGCCGTGCCGAGTGGCCGAAATGTCAAATAATCCTGTTTGCTCTTCAGAGTGAGCGTATCGCGCTGTTGCTGGTACACGCGAATGACCTGATCCTGTGGGTCCAGCGCAGGCGGAAATTCCCGATGTGTATTGCGAAATACAGTCCAGCCGTTACGCCAATTGTCCCTGGTGCATTGGTTCGTCGCGTCAAGGGGGCATACGACCACCCGCCGCCCGGTTTGCACCGCCAGTTGGCGCGCCATCCGCAGCGTACCGACGAGCCGGTTTGTTTCGGCGGTGACGCGCGTCTGCTTGCTGAGACGTGCGAAGGAGGGAATTGCGATGGCCGCACCAATACTCAGGATGGCCAGGGTGATGATCAGCTCGAACAGGGTTACGCCCAGAAGGCGTTGCTTCCGTTGGTCTTCCATGACACTCCGGGAGAGGTAATTCCATTTTCGGGTACTTTAGCATCATGGATGCGGCGGCACAAAATACACGATGATTGCCGCCGGGATGGCCGGTTGTTTATACTTCGCCCCGACAAGCCGGCTTAGCTCAGCAGGTAGAGCAACGCACTCGTAATGCGTAGGTCCCCAGTTCGAATCCGGGAGTCGGCACCATCAACACTGCAAACGGCCACCCCTCGGGGTGGCCGTTTCGCCATGGGTGGAGCAACCGTCGCGACAGCGAGGCATGGCAACAGCAGGCGTCATGGCCGCACCGCCGCGGCGATCAACCCTGCAACCACAGTAAGCGGCTGAATGACATGGGCGTGCACGCCGTGCCGGCGGGCCAGATACTCGGTGCTGTTGTAACTCAGCCAGGTGCGACCCGTCTCATCCTCCCAGGCCAGCGCCTTGAAGGGCAAATCGATGGCGATTGTCGGTGTTGCATTCATGACCGGCGTACCGATACGCGGATTGCCGAAGATCAGCACCTGCGCCGGGCGCATGGCCAGCCCGGCACCTCGGGCCGCGGCCTCATGATCGATACGCGTAAAAATGGTGGCGCCTTTTGCGCGCAGCAGCGATTCCAGGCGATCCAGGGTTTCCCCCACCGGATAGCTGCTGGGCAGGCTGACGAGTCCGTCGGCATTCGCAGGTGCAGCGGTTGCTTGTGACATATCGGACACCCGAAGTTCATGCTTCCTTTTACGCAAGATAGCCGGTGAGGCTGCCGGCTGTCAGGTCTCGACGGACGCTTCCGGTGCGGCCATCGGCGGTTGCAACGTGTCCGGCGCGGGCACCGGGGCAGGCGTTGCCGGTAGAACAAGCCGAAAAGCCACATGACCGTCAATCCGGGGTCCACTATAGACCGGTGCCGGCGCATGCGCTAAGGCAGGACAAGCTCATTCGGCGCATGAAATGCGGTAAATTGCGATTTGCGACTTTGCAATCCAATACGACATTGAAGGATCGGATCTGAGTTGGCTGGGGAACGCGACGCCGGACAAGCGATGGGTATGCCGTTGTCCGTGCGCGATCTTGGCTGCGTGATCGGGGGCCGCAAGCTGTGGCACGGCATTCACCTGACGGTGGGGCCGGGCGATCGCTGGGCCATCGCGGGTCCGTCCGGGGCCGGCAAAACGCTGCTGCTGCGTACGCTGGCAGGGCTGGTTGCGCGCGACAGCGGCGAGATCAGCCTGGCCGGCAAGCCTCTGGAGCGTTGGTGGCCACCCGCCTGGCGAGCACAAGTCGTTTATGTGCCGCAAGGGCCGACTCTGCCGGAGGGTACGGTCGAGGCCGCACTGGCGGCATCCTTCAGGCTGCGGGTGCATCGCGACAAGCAGTTTCCGCGGGATACCGTGCGCCGTTACCTGGATGCCGTTTGCCTTGGTGCCGACTTTCTTGGACAGGACGCTGGCCGGCTATCCGGTGGAGAGGCGCAAGTCGTGAACGTGCTGCGTGCGCTGTTGATCGAGCCGTCCATACTGTTGCTAGACGAGCCAACCGCGTCGCTCGACTCCGGGCGTGCAGCTCGCATCGAGGCGCTGATCGACGATTGGATGGCCGGTGACCACGAACGCGCCTGCGTATGGACCAGCCATGATCAGGCTCAGCTTGAACGGGTCAGCGATCGATCCCTGGTGCTCGGGAGCACTACGGTGTGAACGCGCAATACCTGGATATTGGTAATTGGCAGCTCGGCTTCGCCGCCGCGCTGATTGTGGTCAACCTGGTGCTGTCGACGTGGCTGCGTCTCGGATTGACCGGGCGTTTGATCGTGGCCAGCGTGCGCATGATGGTGCAGCTCCTGCTGGTCGGCCTCATTCTCGACTACATTTTTGCCCTCGAGCGGCCGCTGCCGGTCGTCGGCATTGGCCTGGTAATGGCAGCGCTTGCCGGTATCGCCGCGGTGAACCGCACCCGGCGCCGCTTTCCCGGTATTTATATCGACAGCGTGCTTTGCGTGTTCGCGGCGTCATATGTGGTTACCGGCGCCGCATTGCTCGGAATCATCAACGTCGAGCCGTGGTACCGGGCACAGTACGCGATTCCACTGCTGGGCATGGTACTCGGCAATATTCTGAATGGCGTTTCGCTCGCACTCGACCGGTTCATGGACGGCGCAATGCGTGACCGCGAGTTGATCGAAAGCACGCTGGCTTTGGGCGCGACCCGGTGGGAGGCGGCCCATTCCCTGGTTGCCACGAGTCTTTACACCGGCATGATCCCGACGATCAACTCCATGATGGTGATGGGTATCGTCAGCCTGCCGGGCATGATGACCGGACAGTTACTGGCCGGCGCGGCGCCGGCCTCCGCGGTACGCTACCAGATCGTGATCATGTTCATGATCGTCGCGGCGACCGCGCTGGGCACGCTGGGCGTCGTGCTGCTCGCGTTCCGCACCCTGTTCAGCAGCGATCATCGGCTGTGTACGGAACGCCTTCGATCCAGCCGACCGTTTTTGCTGAGCAAAGGCCGCTGATATCGCCTGATAGCGACTGCTCCGCAAAACCCGCGCTCTGAACATCAATCTGTCGGCGATTCACGGGCGGGCGGTATTGTCGCCGGAGTTCGTGGGCACTGCCACGAAGTGAAAGCTGACATCCACTTGATCGGTTTCTGGATTCAGCCCGATCCGATGCGCTTCAGCTGAGCGGCAGTCAGCTTGCCGACATAGTCGATGCGCGAGCCGTCGGCGCGGATGACGACTGTAAACGGGAGGGCGCCGCCCCAGTTCGGGGCGACACGGTAATTCATGTGTGCCGGATCCGCGCTGGCGTAGACGCGCGCCGGGTAGGCGGTCATGTGCATGTGCTGCAGCCGAGCCAGGATCGCCTTGTGTCGGGCGATGCCGTCGGTCGCGACGGTGACGAGCTGAATGCGCTGCGGCTGCGAACGTTGCAAGTCCGCGAGCGCCGCAAGGTTGGGTTCGCAATAAACGCAATAAAGCGCCCAGAACTCGATGATACGCGTGCCTTGCGCGGGCGGCGCAAGCAGGGCAGGCACATCGGCGGCGGAGAGCGGCGCGAGCGCTGCGGTTTGCGCCGACCGGGCGGTAATCAGGCGAAAGCCGTCAGTCGTGTTCCAGGCGATGTAGGCGCGACCCCCGTCCATCAGCAATCGCGGCGAATCAGCCGCACCCGAGGTGGTCGCCAGACTGCGTGGCGTACCGAAGCTCACACCATTGTCATGCGAGACACGTAACATGAGCTCGTAGCCCTGCTCGGTCACCTGATTCCAGGCAACCCATACGGTGCCGTCGTGCGCGGCCACGTCGGCATGGCTTGCGCCGGCGCCGCCGATCTCGAGTTTGTGCTGCGGGGGCTGACCGGGATCAAGCTGGCCGTACCAGATGGCCGGGCCGTGCGAAGCCTCGAACCAGACGGCGTGGCGTACACCATCCTCGCCAATCGCAAGCCCCGGCCCGTGCTCCGGACAGGCCTCGATGCGCCAATTGCTGAAAGTGGCACGTTGCGGCTTGTCCGTCTTGCCGTCGGTGCGCAGCAACGCGAAAGCGTGATCACGGATTTGCCCCGGATAGACCATGCGAAAAAACGCTGCCACCTGACCGGCGGGCGTGGAAGACAAGGCGATACGGCAGCACTCGCAGGAGTGATCCGCGAGCTTGCGGTTGGGGACGAAAGTCTTGCCGCCATCGTCCGACCAGGTGTAGTAAACGGTGAGGCCGCGATAAGGCTTGTCCTGCGCCCTGGCTGCCTTGTTGTCGCGTGCATCGAGCCAGGCCACGATCACGCGCCCGTCCCGATCGACGGTGAGCGTGTCATAGCTGTGGGTGAAGCGCCCGTGGTTGTCATTCACCGTAACCGGCTTGGAAAAGTGCTGGCCGCCGTCGCTGGAATGGGCGAAGCGCACGTTGATGTCCCACCAATGCGGCGGGTTCGCCTGCACCATTTCGGACCAGGTGACATAAATTTCCCCCTTCGGGCCGATGGCGACCTTCGGGTTGACCTCGCGGCCGGTGAAGACATTTTCCGCGTGTTGATTGACTTGGACCGGCGTGTTCAGCGTTTTGCCGAAATCATCGGAATGGCGAAGCAGGACATGGCCGCCGTGGACGGTGACCACCCACAGGCGGCCGTGAGCATCGAATGTCGCACCGGCGCCGAGTGCCGAGGCCTGCCCCGGTGAGGCTTCCGGTTGCGCCGAGCGCATGTGCATGCCTTCGTGCGCGAAGGTCGCCGAGGAAAAGGGCAGCAATAGAAGCAGAATGAGCAAGCGATACATGATGCAGGAAGCCCTGGTATGTTGGAGCGGACATGCGCCGCCGTGCAGCCAACGGTGAATGGATAACCCCATTATATATTGCGGCGTTAGCGAACATTTGCCGACCTGGCACGCCAGTGCCTGACGGATTCGGGCTGTTCGCATTTCGTGGTCTCGTGTGCTTGACGAAAGCGATACGGTGCGGGTCGGGCAGGGCGTTGATGCCCTGCTGCACGGGTGACGCAAGCCAGCGTTGGGCCTTGCAGTCAGAACCTCGGCCCCCGGGAAGAGGCTGAGGTTCTGTTGTCGTCAAAATGAAGAATGGTTGAATTGCGGCTCACTATCGGCCGGTGCAGTAGAGCACCCAGTTGGCATTGTGGGGTGCGGTGGAGCACTCGACCACATGGGTCGTCTTCGTTGAGTTCACGTAGTGACTATCTGCGTGGGTACTTTCAGTGCCGGCCATTGCCCCCATCGACAGGACGGAAAGCGATAGCCCGACAACTGCGGCCAACGACAATGCTGTCTTCTTCATGACAAAGTACCTCTCTCAAGTTGCGGTAATTTCGTGCTCGTCGCAATTGGGCGGGCATCTGTCTGCGAGCCTTGAGCTTGCTGGCATCTCTGGCGGACCCGACAGCCAGGTAGATCCCGTGCAGGCGGCAACGCAGTCGGAGGCGACGGCTATGCCGCCTCCTCGGTCATGCTTCGTGGGTGATTGGGTAAGCTTCCTCGCCGATCCAACCAGGCGAGTGAAAAGAGTGGTTCCGTCGCCGTATTGCGCCAGCGGATTCATTCATTCACTAGACATTATTCTAATGCATTAATCCATTAGATACTAGTGCAGCACTACCTGAAACCCTTGCGAGGGAAGAGGGGGCGATACCGTTTCGACGCAAGCTCAGGCAACCACGCGATCGGCCTTCATCAACTCCCACTGTCGCTCGTATTCCATGATGCGGGCGACGCTGTCGACAAACTCGTCGTCGTGGCCGAAGCGATGCAGCAGGTGAAGGCCCATCTCAAGCCCGGAGGAGATGCCACCGGCCGTAATGATCCGGCCCTGATCGACGATGCGGTGGCGGTCGATCCGGCAATTCGGGGCGATTTCGGCCAGCCGGTCGATGGGCACGAGCTGCTCCGAGGGGTCACCGTTTTTACGGCTGGTCGCCAGGATGTTGTCCAGAATGCCGGCCTTGCCGTAGATCCACGAGCCGGTGCACACACTCACTTGCAGTGTTTTCTCGGGCAGTCCGCGCACGAATTCGATGAGTCGTCCGTTGTGCATTTCCCGTCGTGTGCCAATGCCGCCCGGGATCAGAAAGGCGTCCATATCGGGCCGATCGTCGAGTGCGTAGCGCGGGGTCACGGTCAGGCCCCCAGTGGTCTCGATGGCCACGGCGGTATCGCCGACCAGAAAGACATCGAGCTCGGGATCCATTCGCTGGGCTACCGCAAAAACGCCGAATGGCGCGGTGAAGTCGATGACCTCGACACCGTCGAAGACGTAAATTCCCAGGCGCTTGTTCATGATTCTCTCCATTGCGCCGGCATCGGCGCCGGCTGATCGGGCGGTGTCAGGTCAGCGCTCAGCCAGCGGTACAAGTGCGGGCTCTTGGCTGCATGACATTTTTCAGTTCATCATGCTAATGTATTCCAGCATTAGAATTCTGTCCATTAGTGCACGAGGCACATGAAATCAGTGAGCGTCATGCCCAGGTTCCCGCTGCTCGGCGAACCGCTCGCACTGGACCTGGTGAACACGCGGATGCATCGTGGCGGCGCCAAAGTCGATTTGCTGGAGGAGCCGGCCGCACTGGATGCCTGGTTGCACGCCGAGCGCGATCGCATTGGCTGGGAGGGGCCTGCGCGTGAGGCCGACCTGAAAGCCGTGCGTGCGTTGCGCGATGCCATCGATACGTTGTTCCGCGCCCGGCTTGAAGGGAGTGAGTCGCAGCCGCTGGCCGCGGTGCGCAGTCTGAATCAGGCTCTGTCCGCGCCGGTGCCGGGTCCGCGGTTGGCATGGACATCGGCGGGTCCGCGCAAGTCTCCGCCTGCTGCCAATGCTCGCCGTCGCGCTTTGCTCCGCCAGCTTGCGCTGGACGCGCTGGACCTGCTGACCGGGCCCACTGGCGAACGCGTGCGCCAATGCGCGCATCCGGATTGCATTCTTCTGTTCGTTGCGACGCACCCACGCCGCCGCTGGTGTTCCGCCGCACTCTGCGGCAACCGTGCGCGCGTTGCGCGGCACTACCAGCGTCAGCGCCAGGAGCAGTGAGCGGTTGCCGGGCCGCCCCGGGCCC
>CAZYIP010000134.1:0-9354 GCA_964646895.1 uncultured Salinisphaerales bacterium
AAGCCGCGATAATGCGACGCACCCTCACGTGACCAGCGACGGCCGCTCCCGTCCGCTGTGGCGGCGAATCCCGGCCAGCTCCTCGGCAATTTCGGCGACCGGGGCGAGCACCTCGCTGACCGGTCGATCGAGCGCATCCGGTCGTGTCTCGAAGCGCTCCAGATACAACCGCAAGGTCGCGCCATCGGTGCCGGTGCCGGACATGCGCAGCACGATGCGCGCGCTGTCCCCGAACACCACGCGCAGGCCCTGGTGATGGCTTTCACTGCCGTCGACGGGATCGTGATAGCTGAACTCGTCCGCCTGTGTGACGCGCAGAGCGCCGAAGTCGCGCCCGTCCAGGCTTCCGAAGCGGCCGCGCAATTCGTCCATCACCGCGGCAGCGGTGGCGTCGTCGAGACCGATGTAGTCGTGGCGCACGTAATAATGGCGCCCGTACGTGCGCCAGTGCTCGCGCAGGATATCCGCGACCGGGCGTTTCAGCAGCGCAAGCAGGTTGAGCCAGAACAGCACCGCCCACAGGCCGTCTTTCTCGCGCACATGGCTGGAGCCGGTGCCGAAACTCTCCTCGCCGCACAGATCGATACGCTCCGCGTCCAGCAGATTGCAGAAAAACCGCCAGCCGGTGGGGGTTTCGAAGCACGGTAGCCCGAGATCGCGAGCGACGCGGTCGGCGGCGCGGCTGGTGGGCATCGAGCGCGCGACTCCGCGTACGCCTTCGCGGTAGCCGGGGATGCGGTGTGCATGGGCGAGCAGCACCGCGAGACTGTCGCCGGGCGAAACGAAGCGGCCGCGCCCGAGAATCATGTTGCGGTCGCCGTCGCCATCCGATGCCGCACCGAAGTCGAGCGCCGTGCCATGGATGACCGCCTCCGCGAGCTCACGCGCATAAGTGAGGTTGGGGTCCGGGTGGCCACCGCCGAAATCGGGCAGGGGCTCGGCATTGACGACCGTGCCGGCAGGTGCGCCGAGGCGCTGCTCCAGAATCCGCCGCGCGTAGGGGCCGGTAATGCCGTGCATGGCGTCGAAACGCATGCGAAACGGCCCTTGCAGCCAATCGGAAATGGCGTCGAAGTCGAACAGGGTCTCCATGAGTGCCGCGTAATCCTCGACCGGATCGACGACGGCGATCTCCAGACCGTCGACCGTCTGCACGCCGGGCCGGTCGATGTCGATGTCCGGCAGGTCCGCAATCTGGTAAGACTGCAGGCTGCGCGTTCGCCGGTGGATCGCCGTCGTGAGCGTTTCCGATGCCTGACCGCCGTTGGCGACGTTGAACTTGATGCCGAAATCGCCTTCCGGACCGGCCGGATTATGGCTCGCGGTGAGTACGAAGCCGCCGCGTGCCCGATAGCGGCGAATCAGGTGCGAGGCCGCCGGAGTCGACAGAAGGCCGCCCTGTCCGACGATAATGCGCCCGACCCCGTGCGCGGCAGCCATGCGCAGCACGGTGCCAATGGCTTCCCGGTTGTGATAGCGGCCGTCACCGCCGACGACCAGGCTCGCCCCTTGCAGGCCGTCCAGGCTCTCGAGCACGGCCTGAACGAAATTTTCCAGGTAATGCGGTTGCTTGAATACCTGGACGCGCTTGCGCAGCCCCGCCGTACCCGGCTTCTGGTCGGCAAAGGGACGCGTGGAAACCCGCTTTATCCGCATGAAACCGCCCTCATCATGATGCCCGTTGACGTGATTTGACGCCGCGCCTGTGTTATAGGTCGCGTATGAATGAAAGTATTTACGAACGATTGCTCGAATGGGGACGCCCACGCAGCTTCAGCGGCCTCATGAGCCTGTACGAAAGCAGCTATCAGCGCCTCGTGCAACTGGCGCCGGAGATCGATCTGCCGTTCGAGCGGGCCGTCTCCCGCTGTGATCGTGACGCGGATCTGCATCTGCGGGTGCTGTCGCGTTGCAAGTACACCAGCGACGTTCATCTGACCTACTGGTTTTCCGTCGCCTCGGGGGTCGAGGCGCACCCGGATCTGGTGGTGCGCATCTATCACGATGCCGGTCTTGCCGAAGCGCTGCACTGCGGGCCGAAGCTGCGCACCGTCCTGTCACGCGATCTGAGTCCGCAGGCGCGGCAATATGTATGCCGGCGCTGGGGGCGCAACCTGCTCCTCAACAAATGGCTGGAGTACTGCCTCAGTCACGGGCACGGTTTCGTACTCGCGGAGCGCCCGCGCTACGGTGCTGCGAAGGGCGGGCTGGCGTGGTGCTGAGAGAGTGGCTACCGGAGCGGCGCTTGCAGTGTGTTTTATTCCAAATAAGAATTAAAATATAATAATATATTATTTTTTGTATTAAGAGGAGGTGCTAAACTATCCCCGTTCACCACAAGCCGCTTGCGTGTGCAGCCGCCGGGGATCCGGTGCAGGCTGGCGTAGCGGCGCATCTGTGCATCAGCGCTCCGTGGCGTGATAGTTGATATCAAAACCCGGCGCTTTACAAGAGGGTTTCATCATGGCACTTCAACTCGGCGATACCGCGCCCGATTTTACTGTCGATTCAACCGAGGGCACGATCCGCTTCCACGAGTGGGCGGGCGATAAATGGGTTCTGCTGTTTTCTCATCCCGCCGACTACACGCCCATCTGCACCACCGAGCTGGGCGCGTTCGCCCATCGCAAGGCGGAATTCGATCAGCGCAACGTCAAGCTGATCGGCGTTTCGGTGGATCCTCTGGACTCCCACCGGGGCTGGGCGTCGGACATCGAGGAGACCCAGGGTGCTGCCCTGAACTATCCGCTGCTGGCCGACCCGGATCGCAAGGTAGCCGATCTGTACGGCATGATTCATCCCAATGCCGACGCCAAGGTCACCGTGCGTACCGTGTTCGTCATCGACCCGAAGAAGAAGGTACGCCTTACCCTGACTTATCCGCCGAGCACCGGCCGCAATGTCGATGAAATTCTGCGCGTCATCGATTCGTTGCAGCTTACCGACAACTACAAGGTTGGCACGCCGGTCGACTGGCAGGACGGCGACGATGTCGTGATCTCCGCGTCGCTGTCGGAAGAGGAGGCGAAAAAGCAGTTCCCCGCCGGCTGGGAAACCAAGAAGCCGTATTTGCGCGTTACGCGCCAGCCTCGTTAAAGAAGTCTCGGCAGACCCCGCGCAGGCGACAAACCGGCCGCAGAAATGGACCGGCGCCCGCCTGCGCGGGCATGATGGATTGGTCGGCTCTCAGGTGGAGTTCCGCGCATCGGCACGAGTCGGAACACGGCATGCGGCGAGTAGCCTGGCGGGTTGTGCCGTGCCAGGGCGGCTGAATGGCCGGGTTTCGTGAGCGGCCTGATCCTGGTGGGACGGACCGGGCCTACAGGCGCAAACCGCCGTCAATTTCGATAACGCGGCCGGCGAAGTAGTCGTTATCGAACATGTAAAGCGCCGAATGGGCAATTTCCTCGGGTCTCGCCAGGCGGCCCATGGGAATCCTCTTGATCAGCTTTTCCCGGGACGATTCCTTCATCTTTTGCACCATCGGGGTATCCGCGAAGCCCGGTGCCATCGCGACCACGCGAATGCCGTGCCGGCCCAGCTCATGCGCCCAGGTGATGGTCATGGCGGCAACGCCGGCCTTGGAGGCCGCGTAGTTGGTCTGACCCGGGTTGCCATTGCGCGAGATGCTGGAGATGTTCAGGATGATGCCCTGCGAGTGGCATTCGATCATGCGCACGGCGGCTTCGCGCCCGCATAGAAAGACGCCCGTCAGGTTGACGTCGATCACTTCCTGCCAGTCCTTCAGCGACATCTTCTTTTCGATCTCGCCGTCCTTGCCCTTGACCAGCAGCCCGTCGCGGGTGATGCCGGCATTGTTTACCAGCCCATCCAGCGTGCCGAAGTCTTTCACGATGCTTGAGAACGCGCTCACCACATCCGACTCGTTGGCGACGTCGGCAGCGTAGGTACGTACCTCGACGCCGTTGTTCTGCCAGTGTGCGGCCGTTTCGGCCAGCGTATCGGTATTGATGTCGATCAATGCGAGGCGGGCGCCGCGGTCCGCGAATGCCCATGCCATGGCGCGGCCGAGACCGCCACCGGCGCCTGTTATCGCGATCACCTTGCCATTCAGATTCATGATGTTGCCTCTGTTGTGTTGGGTGGCTTCCGTTAATTATACCGTGTTATGCCGCAGTGCAACATAAAATGGTCGATGTGAAGCTGCGATTGAAGCAGGCATGACATCAGGATGCGGGGCAGCGTCCGGGTGGCTTGACGCCATGCACGCCTTGTTCTCCACGATCTCCGATTTGCGGGTCAATCGTTGACGGCGTGCACCATGGTCCAGTAGTTGAGCAGGTTCACCGGTATCACTTCGGTGACGCGGAGCCTGCTGTCTTCGATGAACTTGTCGCGCGGGAATACCGGGCGGAATCCGATCAGCTTGGACAGGGGCGAGGCCAGCCGCTCGAATGCATGCACGATCCCGTTGGTGTGGCTGAAGTGATTGACGATGAACAGGTCGCCATGCGGCCGGCACACCCGCTTCATCTCCGCTACCATGGCCTGCGGATCGGGGACCACCGACGCCACGTACATGGCGGTGACCTTGTCGAAGCAGCCGTCGGGAAACGCCAGGTTTTGCGCGTCCATGATCTGCAGGTGGACGTTGCGCAGCGCCTTGTCGGCGACACGCTTCTGGGCCCGTCCGAGCATGTGTGGGGAGAGATCGATCCCGACCACCTGGCTTTGCGGCGGGTAGTGGGGGAGGGCAAGGCCGGTGCCGACACCGACTTCGAGAATGTGGTCGCCGGGCTTGCAGTGCATGTGGTCGACGACCAGCTTGCGCCCGGGTTCGAAGATGGGGCCGAATAGTCGATCGTAGCTGTGCGCCCAGCGCCGGTAGGCGGTAACGACGGACTTTTCATCCATGGTAGCGGACTTTTCAGCCATTTCGGGTAGCCTTCCGGATGAGCCGGATGAATGAGAGGTTGGACATAAGGACAAAAACCTTAATGTATGGCGATGTTAACAGGCAAGGTCTGAATCAATGCTCAATGCGCGCCCGGACACGCCTTCGCTGTCGCTGCCGAGCAGATACAGAAAGGCCGGCACGACGTCCTGTGGCGCCCGGGCCGAGGTATCGGCTTCGGTATCCGGGTAAATACGCCGACGCATTTCCGTGCGTACCGGACCGGGATCGAGGCTGTTGGCGCGGATGCGCGTGTTGACTTCGATTTCGTCGGCGAATATCTGCATCAATCCTTCCAGGCCCGCCTTGGACGCGCCGTAGGCGCCCCAGTAGGCCTCGCCATGCCGGCCGGCGCTGTCGCTGACGAAGATGATCGACGCGCTCGGTGCGGACTGCAGTAATGGCATGCACACGCGGGTGAGCAGAAAGGGAACGGTCAGATTGACGTGCAGCGTGCGCACCCACGCCTCCACGTCGTGCTGTGCCAGCGGCGTCAGGTAATGAAAATGAGCGGCATTGTGTACCAGTCCGTCGATGTGCCCGAACTCCGTGGCCAGTTTGTCGGCGAGGTCTTCGTAGTCCTTCCAGCTCGCGCCTTCGAGATTCATCGGGTAGATGGCGGGCTCGGGGTGCGAGGCGTCGACGATTTCATCGTAGACTTTTTCCAGTCTGCTGATGGTGCGGTCGAGCAGGATGACGGTCGCGCCATGGGCCGCGGCGCCGGTGGCGAGCGCGCGTCCGATGCCATCGCCGGCGCCGGTCAAGAGAATGGTACGGTGCTGGAGGAGGTCCGGGTGCGCCTGATAGTCGAGTAAGGACGTCATGATGGCCTGGTTGCGAACGGTCCCCTATTGTAGCAGCGCACGAGTCATTGCCGTGAAGGCCAGCGTGCGCCTCGAGCGTGAACCCGCCGCGCGGTGCGCCACGCCAGCCAGAGTTTGCGTGCGGGCGACAGGCTCATGGTGTGTTCGACGACCGGAAAACCGCTCGACTCGATGTGGTCGAGCAGTCGCATGTACAGGGCGCCCGCGATAATGCACGGCCGCTGGCGCGCGCGCTCCCGCGGTGCGAGCACGTCGAGCGCCTGGCGATGGCGCTTGCGGGCAGTGTCCGCCAGCTCCGCGAGCAGTCGCGCAAGTGCCGGAGTGGTTGATGCGCTGCTCAGGTCGCTGGGCTGGATGGCCAGTGCCGCCATGCGCTCGCGCGGGAGATAGATGCGCCCATGGCGCGCGTCGGTGCGCAGGCCGCGAATGATTTCCACCAGGCGTACGGCGCTGCCGAGTTGTTGCGCGAAGCGTTCCGTAGCCGGCTCGGAGTAGCCGAGGATGGTGGCCGCGAGTGTCGCCGGGACGCCGCCGCTGAGATGCAGGTAAAGGTCGAGCTCCGGCAGACTGGCGTATTCCCGCCGATCGATGTCCATTTGCGCCGCATCGGCGATCTGCATGAAATACTCCACCGGCAGGGCATCCAGTCGTGCAAGCGCGGGTGCCAGCGGATGTTCGCCGCCGCCTTCCAGTGCGCGCCGGATCTCGCTGCGCCACCATTGCAGCTTTGTGGAGGCGACACCGGGATCGGAAATCTCGGTGACCGCGCGCAATTCGGTGCAGAGCGCGAACACGGCATTCAGTCCGGGACGTGCTTCCCGCGCGGCGAACAGCGAGGCGTAGAAAATGCTCGACCGTGTGGCGGCGACACGCCGGGCGCTGTAGCGATCCGCGTCCACCGCTCAATTGGGAGGCGGCTGCGCAGTTTGCCGGTTCAGCCATTCGAGCAGCTCCGCGGGCTGCTCAAGCACGTAATCCGCGCCCCAGGCGGTCGCGGCGTCACCCGTGGGAATGTAGCCGTAGGCCGCCGCCAGCGTCCGCATGCCGGCCCTCTGCCCGGCGGTGATGTCGCGATCGCCATCGCCCACGTAAATGCACTCGTCCGGTTGCACGCCGCTCAGGCGACAGGCAAGAAACAGCGGATCCGGGTGTGGTTTCGGGCGCTCCGCGCTGTCGCCGCTGACGATGCAGCAGGCGCGCCGGTCCAGACCGAGCCATGCCAGCAGGGGTTCGCTCAGCCAGCCGGGTTTGTTGGTGACCACGCCCCAGCGCATGCCCCGGAGCTCGATTGCGGCGAGCACATCATCCATGCCGGGAAACAGGCGTGTCTCGCCGCACAGGCCCTGGCTGTAGATCTCGAGAAACCGGTCGCGCAGCCGCTCGTAGTCGGCGTCTTCGGGATGAACGTCGAGCCCGGCGCCGAGCATTCCACGGCTGCCCATCGACACGAACGGGCGCAGATTGGCAAAAGGCAGCGCCGCCTTGCCCAGCTCCGCGCGCAGGGCATTGAGCGCGTCCGCCATGTCTGGCGCGGTGTCGAGCAGGGTGCCGTCGAGGTCGAACAGGACGCAGCGGATCATGCCGGCGACCGACAGTAAGCCAGATAATTCACGTCCACGCCGCTGCCAAGGCGGTAGCTGCGCAGCAGCGGGTTGTAGTGCAGCCCGGTCAGATCCTCCAGCCGCAGGCCGGCTTCCCGCGCAAAGCGCTCGAGCTCGGCGGGGCGGATGAAGCGGCGGTATTCATGGGTGCCTCGCGGCAGCATGCGCAGAATGTATTCCGCGCCGACAATGGCCATCAGAAAAGCCTTCGGGTTGCGGTTGAGGGTGGACAGAAACACCGCGCCGCCGGGTTTTACCAGCGTGGCGCAGGCATTGATCACCGACGCCGGATCCGGGACGTGTTCGAGCATTTCCATGCAGGTGACGACATCGAATTCATGCGGCGCCTCGGTGGCGAACGCTTCCGCACTCACGTGCCGGTACTCCACCTTGCGCCGGCTTTCCAGCAGGTGCAGGCGGGCAACCTTGAGCGCTTCCGCGGCCATGTCGATGCCGGTGACCTCGGCTCCGGCGGCGGCCATGGCCTCGCTCAGGATACCGCCACCGCAGCCGATATCCAGTACCTTTTTCCCGGCCAGGCCACCGGCACGGCTCTCGACGTAGCGCAGGCGCAGCGGATTGATGTCGTGCAGCGGCTTCATTTCGCCGTCCACGTCCCACCAGCGGCTCGCCAACGCGTCGAATCTGGCGATCTCCGAGTGCTCGATGTTGGTGTATTTTGAGGGCTCCATCGCTGATCCTATTGTTGACGGGTGGCGATGCGGCGGCCCCACTCACGCGCGCGCTCGCGCACGGCCGTCTCGTCGAGGGTAGTGAGGCGCCGATGTTTGAGCAGGTGCCGGCCGGCAACCCAGACATCGCTGACCTGCTCGCGTGCAGCGGCGTAGACGAGCTGTGAAGCGGGATTATAGACCGGCTCGGTTTCAGGTGCGCACAGGTCGACAGCGCACAGATCGGCCCATTTCCCCGGTTGCAGAGAACCGATCTCGCTTTCCAGGCCAAACGCCCGTGCGCCGTTCAGCGTTGCCATGCGCAGTGCCTGCAATGCCGGCAGCGCGTGAGGGCGGCCGCTCACGGCCTTGGCGAGCAGTGCCGCGGTGCGCATCTCGCCAAGCATGTTCAGGTCGTTGTTGCTGGCGGCGCCGTCGGTACCCAGTGCGACGTTGACGCCGGCGTCAACGAGCTCGGCCACCGGGCAGAAGCCACTGGCGAGCTTGAGGTTGGATTCGGGGCAATGGACGATATTGACACCGGCTTCGGCGCACGCAGCGATCTCGTCGGATGTCAGCTGGGTCATGTGCGCTGCCACCAGCCGCGGTGATACCAGGCCGAGGCGGCGCAGCCGGGCCAGCGGCCTTTCGCCGCCGTCGCGTTGCGCATGCTCGATTTCTGCGGCGGTTTCGTGCAGGTGAATGTGCACTGCGACGTCCAGTTCTTCCGCAAGCATGGCAACCCGTTGCAACGGCTTGTCCGAGACGGTGTACGGCGCGTGCGGCGCCAGGCTGGTGGTGATCAGCGGATGGTCGCGGAAGCGGTCGTGTACCTCCAGCCCCTTGCGCAGGTACTCGTCCGGGGCGCTCGCCCATGGCGTCGGGGAGTCGATGACGATCAGGCCGACGCAGGCGCGCAGCCCCGCCTGTGCGGCCGTCCGGGCCACGATGTCGGGGAAGAAGTACATGTCGCTGAAGCATGTGGTGCCGCTGCGAAGCATTTCGGCGGCAGCGAGGGCGACACCGTCGGCGACGAATTCCGGCGAGACCAGGCTGTTTTCCACCGGCCAGATGTGCTCCTGCAGCCATTCCATCAACGGCAGGTCGTCCGCCAGCCCGCGCATCAGGCTCATGCCGGCATGAGTATGTGCATTGACCAGGCCGGGGCACAGTACATGATTCGAAAGCTCTACCGTCGTGCGCGCGCGCCAGGCGGCGTCGGCGTCGGCCCTGGCCAGCACCGCAACGATACGTCCCTGGTGAACGGCCACGCTGTGATCTTCCCAAACCGCGTCCGCCGGTTCCACGGGCAGTATCCAGCGCGCATGGATCAGCGTATCGAT
>CAZYIP010000135.1:0-9203 GCA_964646895.1 uncultured Salinisphaerales bacterium
GAGCAGGTCCAGAATGTCGAGTGACTCCACCGGTGGTCGCTTGTACGTGATATCGGCCCCGTCGGGGGCGGGCAAGACCAGCCTCACGCATGCGGTCATCGCACGGCTCACCGCACACCGGGTGCCGGTCAGCTTCTCGGTATCGCATACCACGCGTGCGCCGCGGCCGGGCGAGCGCGACGGGATCGACTATCATTTCGTCTCCGAGCAGCAGTTTGCGACGATGGTCGAAGCGGGCGCGTTTCTCGAATATGCACGTGTGTTCGATCGCTGCTATGGCACCGCCCGTGCCCGTACCGAAGCACTGCTGCGCGAGGGACGCGACGTGGTGCTCGACATCGATTGGCAGGGTGCGCGCCAGGTGCGCGAGCGGATGCCGGAAGCGGTCAGCATTTTTATCCTGCCGCCTTCGCGCGAGGAGCTGGAACGGCGTCTGCGTCTGCGCGCCAAGGATGATCACGGCGCGATCGAGGCGCGCATGCGCCGCGCGGCCGACGAGATATCGCATTACCAGGAATACGATTATCTGGTAGTCAACGAGGATTTCGAGCGCGCGGTGGTGGCACTGGAGGCGGTCTTTCTCAGCGCACGGCTGCGTCGCGAGTTTCAGGCGCCGCGGCTGGCGCCGATGCTGGAGCGGCTGCTTGCGGACGGGCCGGGAACGGGCTGAGTTGCGCGCTGGCGCGGGTCGAGCGTGGCACCTGGCCGGGATATCCCGCGAACCCGCGCAAGGCACTGCTCCGCCGCGGATTCCTGGAAGGCAAGGTCGCATCGGTGATTGCGGTCCACCGCAAAAGCCCGCTGTCGGGGTCGATAATCGGGCGCCGGCGCACAATTCATGCGATATTCGGGTTAAACTTACAGGGCGAAGAGTTTCCTGTTATTTATAAAGAGGTAAGGTAGCAATGGCGCGTGTAACCGTGGAAGATTGCCTGGGCGAAATCGGCAATCAGTTTCAACTGGCCCTGGTGGCTTCGAAGCGTTCGCGTCAGCTCGCGCGCGGCGCCAATGCGCGAGTCGCGTGGGACAACGACAAGCCGACCGTGGTGGCCCTGCGCGAGATCGCCGAGGGCGAAGTCGGCACCGAGGTACTCGACGAAGCGGATCTGCCCCTGATCCCCCAAATCAAGACAGAGCTCGCGGCGCTCGACCTCAACTCCGAGTCCTGATACGGCTTGGAGGCCGTTTTATCACCCGGATCGCCGGGGCGTGGTGAGAGGCATGGAGCTTTCGGTCATCCAGCGTATCAACACCGCCTTCCGTACCCAGCGCATTTCACGCGCTTACGGAATCGGAGCCCTCTGCGCGCTTCTTGAAACCTATCTGCCACCGGAGCAGATCGACAAGGTCCGGCGCGCGTACGAATTCGGCGCGCGCATGCACGAAGGGCAGTACCGGAAATCCGGCGAGCCCTACATTTATCATCCGCTGGCGGTGGCGCGGATCCTGGCCGAAATGCACCTGGATCACGTCACCCTCATGGCCGCGATCCTGCACGATGTGATCGAGGACACGCCAGCCGCCAAGGAAGAGGTGGCTGCCGCTTTCGGGCGCGACGTGGCAGCGCTGGTCGACGGCGTCAGCAAGCTGGAAAAAGCGCAGTTCCGGACCCGCGCCGAGCTGCAGGCCGAGAGCCTGCGCAAGCTGCTGCTGGCCATGGTGCAGGATATTCGCGTGATCCTCATCAAGCTGGCCGATCGTCTGCACAACATGCGCACGCTGGGCTCGGTATCGGCCGCCCAGCGTCGCCGCGTGGCCCGCGAGACACTCGACATCTATGCGCCGATAGCGTATCGGCTGGGCATCAATACCATACGCCTGGAACTCGAGGATCGCGGTTTCGAAGCGCTGCACCCGAACCGCTACCGGGTACTGAAGAAGGCGGTGGCGCAGGTCGCCGGCGACCGCCGCAACCTTCTGCGCGAAATCGAGGGGCGGCTTTCGCAGGCTCTGGCGCAGGAAGGCATCGGTGCCACGGTCGTCGGGCGGCAGAAAAACCTGTACAGCATCTATTGCAAGATGCGCCTGAAGCACCGGCGGTTTCTGGAGGTGTTCGACCTGTATGGTTTTCGTGTCGTGGTCGACACCGTCGACGAGTGCTACCGCGCGCTGGGCGTGGTTCACCACGTCTATCGGCCGATCGCCGAGCAGTTCAACGACTTCATCGCCAATGCCAAGATCAACGGCTACCAGTCGCTGCATACCACCTTGCTGGGGCCGGGCGGCCTGAAGATCGAGGTTCAGATCCGCACCCGCGACATGCACCAGATTTCGGAAAGCGGCATCGCTGCCCACTGGCTTTACAAGGTGGATGGCGGCAACACGGTCGCACCCCAGGCGCCGCATTTGCGGGCACGCGACTGGCTGGGCCGGCTCACGGAGATGGACAAGGGCGCCGGCAATTCGCTGGAGTTCGTCGAGAACGTCAAGGTGGACCTGTATCCGGATGAGGTCTACGTGTTCACGCCCAAGGGCCACATCCTGGGCTTGCCGCGCGGAGCCACGCCGGTCGATTTTGCCTACGCCGTGCATACGGACCTGGGCAACCGCTGTCTGGCGGCGCGGGTGGACAATCACCTGACCGCGCTCAATACGCCGCTGGCCAATGGCCAGATGGTGGAAATCATGACCGCCCGCTATGCGCGACCCAACGCGGCCTGGCTCAATTTTGCCAAGACCGCGAAGGCGCGCTCGGCGATCCGCCATCATCTCAAGAATCTGCGCCAGGATGAGGCGGTCCGCCTGGGCCGGCGTTTGCTGGGCAAATCGCTGCAGGAACTGGGGCTGTCCCTGCGGCGGCTGCGCCAGCACCAGATCGAGCGGGCACTGGAGGATCTGGGCGAGAAAAACCTGATGGACCTGTATGCCGATATTGGCCTTGGGCAGCGGCTCGCACCTCTGGTTGCGCGCCATTTCCTCGCGGGCGGCGAGGCCGACGCGGCGCCCGGCAAGAAGCAGCCGCTGGCGGTCGAGGGGACCGAGGGGCTGGTGGTCGAATACGCCCGCTGCTGTCATCCGATTCCCGGCGACGCCATCCACGGCCATGTCAGCATCGGTCGCGGTATCGTCATTCATCGGCTGGGATGCCAGCACGGACCGCGCAGAAAGGCGGCGTCGCAGCAGTGGGTGGACCTGTGCTGGTCGGAACGGGTGGAGGGCGACTTTCCGGTCGAGCTGCGGGTACAGACGCGCGACGAGCGCGGGGCACTGGCAAAACTCGCCTCGGTGATCTCCGATACCGGTTCCAATATCGAGAATGTGGTCGTATCGGAGCGTAGCGGCACCATGGCCAACATGGTGTTTCTGGTCACCGTCTCCGGCCGCGTGCATCTCGCCCGGGTCATTCGCAGCCTGCGCCGGGTCAGCTCCGTCGAGCGCGTCTCGCGCACGTGATTCGAATCGATAGATTACCTACCTTGCATCAAGGAGAAACCATGCAGCGCCAGATTATCCACAGCGACCGCGCGCCAGCGGCGATCGGCCCTTATTCGCAGGCCGTGCGCGCCGGCGATACGGTCTACCTGTCGGGGCAGATCCCGCTCGATCCGAAGACCATGGAGATGGTCGCGGGCGACTTCCGGGCGCAAGCGCGCCAGGTGTTCGAGAACCTTTCCGCGGTCGCCCAGGCAGCGGGCGGCAGTTTGAAGGACGTGGTCAAGCTCACCGTCCTGTTGCCCGATCTGTCCCACTACGGTGTGGTGAACGAGCTGATGACCGAGTATTTCAGCGAGCCGTACCCGGCGCGCGCGGCGTTTGGCGTTGCCGCCTTGCCCAAAGGCGCGATGGTGGAGGTGGAAGGCGTGATGGTGCTGGGCTGATCGAGCTCGCGTCATCGTGGAGAGCGCCGGCGCGGCCTTGTGAGGAAGCAGCAACAGGCCCTTACACCGCTTGCGGAACTCAAGGGGGTGGGTCCGACCCTGTCGAAGCGGTTGCTGGCATTGCGGCTGGCCTGCGTGCAGGACCTCTGGTTCCATCTGCCGCTGCGCTACGAGGATCGCACCCGGATCACTCCCCTGGGCGAAGCCCGCGCCGGCGCGCATGTGCTGGTCGTGGCCCGGGTAGAGAGCGTCGATTTGCGCTATGGCCGGCGCCGCAGCCTGCTGGTAACCCTCACCGACGGCAGCGGGCGCCTGATCCTGCGCCTGTTCCATTTTTCCGCGACGCAGATGGGCCGTTTCCGGCCCGGCGTGTGGCTGCGTTGTTTCGGTGAGGTACGTCAAGGCCCGTACGCACTGGAAATGGTGCATCCGGAGCATGCGCTGATCGATGGGCCGACGTCGCCGGAGGCGGTCGAGCAGACGCTGACGCCGGTGTACCCGGTGACCCAGGGCGTCAGTCAGCAACGCTTGCGGGCGCTGATGGCGCAGGCTCTGGCCCTGCTGAACGACGACGGGCTGCCGGAGTTGTTGCCGGAGCCCTGGCTGGATGCGCTGGGCTTGCCGCGTTTGAGCGAGGCGATCATCTTTTTGCACCGCCCGTCGCCGCAGATTGCGCCGGCCGATCTGGAGGCGCGGGATCATCCGGCGCGCCGGCGGCTGATTCTGGAAGAGCTGCTTGCCCACCATGTGAGTTTGCGTGAGGTACGCCGCCGCGCCCAAAGTCAGCGGGCACCGCGCCTGGCAGGGCCGTCGCCATTGCTGGAACGTTTTCTCGCGGGCCTTCCATTCGAGCTGACAGCGGCCCAGCGGCGGGTGACAGACGAGATCATGGCCGATCTGCAGCGGGGGCAGCCGATGCTGCGTCTGGTTCAGGGCGACGTGGGCTCCGGCAAGACGGTGGTTGCCGCCGCCGCCGCCGTGCGTGCTCTCGAGGCCGGTTGCCAGGTGGCACTGATGGCACCCACGGAACTGCTGGCGGAGCAGCATTACCGCAGCTTCGAGGCCTGGTTGACCCCGCTTGGTATAAACGTGCGGCTGTTTGCCGGACGGACTCGCAAGGCGCAGCGCGAGCGCGAGCTGGCGGCGCTGGAATCCGGCGAGACCGGCATCGTCGTTGGCACTCATGCGCTGTTTCAGGCCGGGGTGAGCTTCGCCCGCCTGGGGCTGATGATTGTCGATGAACAGCATCGCTTCGGAGTACACCAGCGCATGGCGTTGCGCGACAAGGGTAGCGACGGTCGATTTCATCCACACCAGCTGGTGATGACCGCCACGCCGATTCCCCGCACGCTGGCAATGAGCGCTTATGCGGATCTGGATACATCGGTGATCGACGAACTGCCGCCGGGGCGCACACCGGTGACGACCGTCGTCATTCCCGACACCCGCCGGGCGGAAGTGCTCGATCGGGTAGCCGCGGCCTGTGCCGAGGGCCGCCAGGCTTACTGGGTATGCACGCTGGTGGAGGAATCGGAAAAACTGCAGTGCGAAGCCGCGGAAGCGACCGCCGCTGTGCTGACACAGCAACTGCCGCACCTGGCGATCGGGCTGGTGCATGGCCGAATGAAGGCGGTGGACAAGGAGCGGGTGATGGCCGGCTTCAAGGAGGGCGCCATCAACCTGCTGGTCGCGACGACCGTGATCGAGGTGGGTGTGGATGTACCGCGGGCGTCGCTGCTGGTCATTGAGAATGCCGAGCGCATGGGGCTCGCGCAACTGCACCAGCTGCGCGGCCGCGTCGGCCGTGGCGCGCATCGCAGCCACTGCGTGCTGCTGTACCATTCGCCGCTGTCGGAGGCCGCGCATACCCGCTTGCAGGCGCTGCGCGAGACCGGAGACGGTTTCGAGATCGCCCGGCGCGACCTGGCCCTGCGTGGCCCCGGGGAGGTGCTGGGCACTCGCCAGACCGGGTTGATGGACATGCGCGTGGCGGATCTGGTGCAGGATGCAGGATGGATTCCCGAAGTGCAGGCTCTGGCCGATCGGCTGCTGGCGGAGCGTCCGGAGGCCGTGATTCCGCTGGTGCGGCGGTGGCTGGGCGAGGTGGATGAGTATGCGCAGGTTTGATCGCAGATGAGCCGCCCGATTCACTGGCATGGCAGAGGCTGGCAGTGGCAGGTGGAACGGCCGCTGCGCGCGTGTCTGTTGCACCGCGGCTCTTTGACCGCGCGTTTGCGGAGTTTGTGTGCGGCGCAGTGCATCACCGTACGCGTATTGCGTGAAGGGCGTCATCCGGTACCACCGGACGAGGCGCGGGTGCTGGGCCTGCGGGTCCGGGAACGCTCGCGGGTGCGCGAGGTGTGCCTCCACTGCGGAAGCGGCGCCTGGGTGTTTGCGCACAGCGTCATTCCGCAACGCACCTTGAGCGGTGGTGGCCGGCGGCTCGCGCGGCTTGGACACCACCCGCTGGGTGCGGTGTTGTTCAGCGATCCGGGCATACAAAGAGGACCGATCGAGCTGGCGCGCGTGTCCGCGGAGGCGATGCCCTACGCCGGTTTTGCAGCGGTGGACGCGACCGCGCAGGCGCCCGCCTACTGGGGGCGGCGCTCGTTGTTTTACGTCGGCGAGCGCCCACTGCTGGTCTGCGAGTTCTTCCTTCCCGCGCTGGAGGCACGTCTGCGCCGGGAGGATACAATGCGCCGGGGCGATGCAAGCCGCGATTGATAAAGTCGAATACCGCATTTGTGACGGTCTGTACCGCTTCCACGGGATTGCAACGATGTGAGCGGTGGCTCCGGGCGCGAGGCCGGAGACAACCCGAGGTACGGTGAAAGCGATGTTGGAAACGGTTTCCGGGCGCTCCTGGAACTGGCGCGAGCGCCTGATCCAGTACGCGCTGCTGATGCGTATCAACAAGCCGATCGGCGTTCTGCTGCTGATGTGGCCGACGCTATGGGCGTTGTGGATGGCGGCGCGCGGAGTACCCGACCTGGGCATCCTGGTCGTGTTCGTACTCGGCGTCGAGCTGATGCGCGCGGCTGGCTGCATCATCAACGATTTTGCCGATCGCCGTATCGACCCGCACGTAACGCGCACACGCGCGCGGCCGCTCGCCACCGGCCGTGTCAGCGTGCGCGAGGCTCTGACCCTGTTCGTGGTTCTGTGTCTGCTGGCTTTCGCGCTGGTCCTGACCATGAACCGGCTGACGATCCTGCTGTCCATTCCCGGCCTGGCCCTGGCCGCAATTTATCCATTCAGCAAGCGCTACACCCATTTCCCGCAGACGGTGCTGGGCATGGCATTTGGCTGGGGAATTCCCATGGCCTTCGCGGCCCAGACCGGCAGCGTACCGCCGCTGGCCTGGATACTGTTCGTGGCCAACATTTTCTGGTCCATGGTTTACGATACCTTTTACGCCATGGCTGATCGGCCCGATGATCTCAAGATTGGCGTCAAATCCACCGCCATCCTGTTTGGCCGCTGGGACCGCGCGATCACCGCGCTGTTGCAGGGTCTGGTTCTGATTACCCTGTGGCTGGCGGGCCGCATGGCGGGACTGGGGGTCATCTACGGGATCGGCCTGCTGGTCGCGCTCGTGATCGCCTGCTACGAACAGTATCTGATCCGGGATCGCGAGCCGCAGGCCTGCTTCCGCGCGTTTCTCAACAATACCTGGTTCGGTGCGGCCGTGTTTGCCGGGATGGTCATCGATTACCTGGTGCACTAGCGCGCGCGCAGGCCCAGATTTCGACACGGCTCGCGCCGGCGCGCCTCAGCGTACGCGCGAGCTCTGATACGGTATGGCCGGTCGTGATGACATCGTCGACGATCGCGACATGCGCCCCGGCCAGCGATGAGGTTGCCGCGAACGCTCCGCCGACGTTGCTCCGGCGCTCGCGAGCCGGGAGATCCGTCTGGTGCGGCGTCGCCCGTGTCCGGCGACAACGCGCCTGATCCAGTGCCAGATCAAGGTGCCGCGCGAGCGGCCGCGCAAGCTCCAGCGCCTGGTTGAAGCCGCGTTCGCGCAGACGCTCCCGGTGCAGCGGAACCGGGATAAGGCAATCCGGCCACGATCGCCGCGGCTCCGCGCGTAAGCTTGCGGCCAGGAGCTCTCCCAGCAGGCGCGCATAGTCGAGGCGGCTGCGGTACTTGAGGCCGGTGATCAGAAAATCCACCGGCGACGCATAACGCCAGGCGGCCACGGCAGTGTCGAATGGGGGTGGCCGGCGCAGGCATTGGGCACAGCATTCGCCGTGCCCGGCCCCGGAAGGCAGGGGCAATGCGCAACGCCGGCAGGCACGGGTGTTCCAGGGCAGGTCGTCGCGGCAGCCGTGACACAAATTGATGGAATCGGTGGCGGGATCGCCACACAGGCAGCAGATTGGCGGCAGTATCAAATCGCGGACGTGTCCGAGCCAACGGTGATCCATGAGCTTCCCTGCGGGCATTTTGGCTTCCGGTTGGCGACCTTTATGATGGCTGCGTATCCGGATACACGTTGTGGGAAATGCCATGTTCTCAATCAGGTCGTCCACATGCACGGAGGGCACTGGATCACCGCTTTTGCGGGAACGGTGGTACGACTGGATTGACAGTATTCATGGACTTCGCCTGCTATCGCGGCTCGCGCCGCTCCCGCAAGTGTACCGGCTCCCCTGCGTCGTGGTAGCGGCGCGAGCCGCGATTATAGCGGCGTGCCCCGCGCCGGCCGCTGTCGTCGTGCCCCGGATCGGGCAGATGGTGCCGTGACCGAGCCCCAACCCGCGCAACTCGATCGACGCCAGATGCGCCGGGCTTTCGCACGCGCAGCGAGCCATCGGGATGTCTCGGGTGCGCTCCACGCGGAGGTGCGGCGGCGCCTGCTGGAACGGCTGGATCTCGTCCGGCTCACACCCGCGGTCGTGCTCGATCTGGGCGGCGGTACCGGTCAGGCCAGCGTGAGTCTGGCGCGGCGTTATTCGCGGGCGCGCATCGTGACACTGGATGTCACGTGGTCAATGGCGCGTGCCGCGCGCCGCAATGCACCCTTGTTCAGCCGCATTCGCGCTGTCAACGGGGACGCCGGGCAGGTGCCGCTGGCGGATGCATCGGTCGACCTCATCTTCTCCAACCTCATGCTGCCGTGGTGCGAGGCGTTCGACCAGGTCTTCCGCGAATTTCAGCGTGTGCTCCGGCCCGACGGGCTGGTCATGTTCACCAGCCTCGGCCCCGATACCCTGCGTGAGCTGCGCAGTGCCTGGGGCGCCGTCGACGAATATCCGCGCGTGCATCAGTTCGAGGACATGCACAATCTGGGTGACGCCCTGATCGCCGCTCGACTGGCCGACCCGGTCATGGACATGGAGCATCTTACCCTGACGTATAGTGACTCCATGCGGGTGATGC
>CAZYIP010000136.1:0-9202 GCA_964646895.1 uncultured Salinisphaerales bacterium
GCCAGCGACTTCAGCGGACGCCGGTTGCTGCCGGTAATGGCGCGACCGCGGCGGCCGTTGTCGATCAGCGCGTCGACCGATTCCTGCAGCATGCGCTTTTCGTTGCGCACGATGATGTCCGGCGCGTTCAGCTCCAGCAGCCGCTTGAGGCGATTGTTGCGGTTGATCACGCGGCGGTACAGGTCGTTCAGGTCGGAAGTGGCGAAGCGACCGCCATCCAGCGGCACCAGCGGCCGCAGATCCGGCGGCAGCACCGGCAGCACACGCAGGATCATCCAGTCCGGACGGTTGCCGGAGTCGATGAAGCTCTCGATCAGCTTGAGACGCTTGCCGAGCCGCTTGATCTTGGTTTCGGAGCCGGTCGCGCCAATGTCCTCGCGCAGTTGCGCCGCTTCCTTTTGCAGATCCATGCCGCGCAGCAGCTCCAGCACCGCCTCGGCGCCCATGCGGGCATCGAAGTCGTCGCCGTACTCTTCCACTGCATCCAGGTACTCTTCTTCCGACAGCAGCGCGCCGCGCTCCAGGGGGGTCAGGCCCGGATCCACAACCACGTAGGCTTCGAAATAGAGTACGCGCTCGATCGCGCGCAGCGGCATATCGAGCAGCAGTCCGATGCGCGACGGCAGGCTCTTGAGGAACCAGATATGCGCCACCGGGCTGGCCAGCTCGATGTGGCCCATGCGCTCGCGCCGGACCTTGGCCTGCGTGACCTCCACGCCGCACTTTTCGCACACCACACCACGATGCTTGAGGCGCTTGTACTTGCCGCACAGGCACTCGTAGTCCTTGACCGGGCCAAAGATCTTGGCGCAGAACAGGCCATCACGCTCGGGCTTGAAGGTGCGGTAGTTGATGGTCTCGGGTTTCTTTACCTCACCATACGACCACGAGCGAATGGTTTCCGGCGAAGCGAGCCCGACGCGAATCGCGTCGAAGTCTTCGACATGGTCATTTTGCTTCAACAGATTCAAGAGATCTTTCATTGCCTACTCCAAAGTCGTTAGGCGTAAGGCGTGAAGTGTGAGGAGCAAGGCGCTCGCGCGCCTCGTTCCCATGATCCGCTTTCGCGGATAGCTATCACGCCCCTTTTACTCATCCTGCTCCAGCTCGATATCCAGTCCGAGCGACCGGATTTCCTTGACCAGTACGTTGAAGGATTCCGGCATGCCGGCATCCATGCGATGGTCCGCATCGACGATCGCCTTGTACATGCGCGTACGCCCGGAGACATCGTCCGACTTCACCGTCAGCATCTCCTGCAGGGTGTACGCGGCACCGTAGGCCTCCAGCGCCCAGACCTCCATTTCGCCGAAGCGCTGGCCGCCGAACTGGGCCTTGCCGCCCAGCGGCTGCTGCGTCACCAGCGAATACGGTCCGGTGGAGCGCGCATGCATCTTGTCGTCGACCAGATGATTGAGCTTGAGCATGTACATGTAACCCACCGTTACCGGGCGGGAGAACGGCTCGCCGGTACGTCCGTCGATCAGCGTGCACTGACCGCCGCGGGGCAGCTCGGCGAGCTCCAGCATGCGCTTGAGTTCCGCCTCGTTGGCACCGTCGAACACCGGTGTCGCCATGGGCACACCCTCGCGCAAGTGCTGCGCCAGGACGATGATTTCATCGTCGGAGAACTGATCCAGGGGCACCGGCTGGGCCGACTCGTCCCGATAGATCTTGCCCAGAAACTCGCGCAGTTGCCCGACGCGCTCGCGGCGCTCACGCTCGGCATCGAGCATGGCCGCGATCTTCCGGCCCAGGCCCTTGGATGCCCAGCCCAGATGGGTCTCCATGATCTGGCCGATGTTCATGCGCGACGGCACCCCCAGCGGATTGAGCACGATGTCGACCGGGGTGCCGTCTTCCATGTGCGGCATGTCCTCGACCGGCACAATCTGGGAGATCACGCCCTTGTTACCGTGCCGGCCCGCCATCTTGTCGCCCGGCTGAACCCGCCGCTTCACCGCGAGATAGACCTTGACCATCTTCAGCACACCGGGGGCGAGTTCGTCGCCGGCGGTGATCTTGCCTTTCTTCACGTCGAAGCGATGATCGAATTCGGCGCGCTGGTCGCTCACCCGCTTGGCCGCGGCCTCCAGGCTCTTCTGCGCCTGCTCGTCGCGCAGGCGGATATCGAACCACTTGTCGCGGTTGAGGCCATCCAGATACTCCTCGGTCACCTGCGCGCCGGCCTTGAGCTTGTCCGGCCCGCCATCGGCGGTCTGGCCAACCAGCACGCGACGCATGCGATCGAAGATGTCGTCCTCGAAGATGCGCAGCTGATCGTTCAGATCCTTGCGTACCTCCTTCAGCTCCGAAGCTTCGATGGACTTGGCGCGCGCGTCCTTCTCGATGCCATCGCGGGTGAACACGCGCACGTCCAGTACCGTGCCGTCCATGCCCGGCGGCACCCGCAGGCTGGTGTCCTTCACGTCCGACGCTTTCTCGCCGAAGATGGCCCGCAGCAGTTTTTCTTCCGGGGTGAGCTGAGTCTCGCCCTTGGGCGTGACCTTGCCCACCAGGATGTCGCCCGCCTTGACCTCGGCACCGATGTACACGATGCCCGCCTCGTCCAGCTTGCGCAGCGCGGACTCGTTGACGTTGGGGATGTCGGCGGTGACCTCTTCCGGTCCCAGCTTGGTTTCGCGCGCGACGCAGGTCATTTCCTCCACGTGAATCGTGGTGAAACGGTCCTCCTCGGCGACACGCTCCGAGATCAGAATGGAGTCCTCGAAGTTGTAGCCGTTCCACGGCATGAACGCGACCAGCAGATTCTGTCCCAGCGCCAGTTCGCCGAGATCGGTGCTGGGGCCGTCGGCGAGCACGTCGCCACGCGCCAGCACGTCGCCCGGACGCACCAGGGGCCGCTGGTTGATGCAGGTGTTCTGGTTCGAGCGCGTGTACTTGATCAGGTTGTAGATGTCCACGCCGGGTTCGTCGGGCGAGGTCTCGTCGTCGTTGACCCGGACCACGACCCGCGAGGCGTCGACCTTCTCCACCACGCCGCCGCGCCTGGCCACCAGGGCCACGCCGGAGTCGGTCGCGACGCGACGCTCGATACCGGTGCCGATCAGCGGCTTCTCCGCCCGCAGGCAGGGCACGGCCTGGCGCTGCATGTTCGCGCCCATGAGCGCACGGTTGGCGTCGTCGTGCTCCAGGAACGGCACCAGCGCCGCCGCCACCGACACGATCTGGCGCGGCGACACGTCCATGAACTGCACCCGGTCCGGGGTGGACATGGTGAACTCGTTCTGGAAGCGGCACGAGACCAGCTCGGAACTCAGATAGCCGTTCTCGTCCAGCGGCGCGTTGGCCTGGGCGACCACGTAGCGGTTTTCCTCGATCGCCGACAGATACACCACTTCGTCGGTCACGCGCTTGTCCACCACCTTGCGGTACGGCGTCTCCAGGAAGCCATACTCGTTGGTGCGTGCGTACACCGCCAGCGAGTTGATCAGGCCGATATTCGGCCCTTCCGGCGTCTCGATCGGGCAGATGCGGCCGTAATGGGTGGCATGCACGTCACGCACCTCGAACCCGGCGCGCTCGCGCGTCAGGCCACCCGGCCCCAGTGCCGATACCCGGCGCTTGTGGGTCACCTCCGACAGCGGGTTGTTCTGGTCCATGAACTGGCTCAGTTGCGAGGAGCCGAAGAATTCCTTGACGGCCGCCGCCACCGGCTTCGAGTTGATGAGCTGCTGCGGCATCAACCCTTCGCTTTCGGCCAGGCTCAGGCGTTCGCGCACGGCACGTTCGACGCGCACCAGGCCTGTGCGGAAGGTATTCTCCGCCATCTCGCCCACCGAGCGCACACGGCGGTTGCCCAGGTGATCGATGTCGTCGGTCTGTCCATTGCCGTTGCGGATGCTGATCAGTTCGCGCAAGGCATCGAGAATATCGTCGACCGTCAGCACGCTCGGGCCGGTGACTTCCTCGCGCCCCAGACGCCGGTTGAGCTTCATGCGCCCGACCGCGGACAGATCGTAGCGATCCTCGCTGAAGAACAGGTTGTGGAACAGCGTGTCGGCCGCTTCCTTGGTCGGGGGCTCACCCGGACGCATCATGCGGTAGATCTCGACCAGCGCCTCCAGCTTGGTGTGCGTCGGATCGATACGCAAGGTATTCGAAATGTACGGACCGTTGTCCAGATCGTTGACGAACAGGGTCCGGACCGTCTCCACACCCGCTTCGCGCAGGCGCGTGACCATTTCCTCGTCGATTTCCGTATTGGCCTCGGCGATGACTTCACCGGTTTCGGTGTCAGCGATCTGATGGCCCAGAATCTTGCCTTCCAGATACGACCACGGCACATCCAGGCTCTCCACACCGGCCTGGCTCAACTGCCGGATGTGGCGCGCCGTGATGCGGCGCCCCTCTTCGACCAGAACGTCGTCACCCAGCTTGATATCGAACGCCGCGGTCTCGCCGCGCAGGCGCTCCGGCACCAGCTCCAGTCGCACGCCGTCGCCGTCCAGGTGAAAGGTGTTGAAATCGTGGAACAGCTCCAGCATCTGCTCGCTGTCGTAGCCGAGCGCGCGCAGCAGAATCGTCGCCGGAAGCTTGCGCCGGCGATCGATGCGCACGAATACCGCGTCCTTCGGGTCGAACTCGAAGTCGAGCCAGGAGCCACGGTAGGGGATGACCCGCGCGGAATACAGCAGCTTGCCGCTGGAGTGCGTCTTGCCCTTGTCGTGGTCGAAGAACACGCCCGGCGAACGGTGCAGCTGCGACACGACCACCCGCTCGGTGCCGTTGATGATGAACGTGCCGTGCTCGGTCATCAGCGGCAGCTCGCCCATGTAGACTTCCTGCTCGCGCACGTCCTTCACCGGCTTGGGGTCCGCCTTGCTGTCCCGATCGTAGATGATCAGGCGCACGGTGACACGCAGCGGCGCAGTGTAGCTGACACCCCGCAAGTGGCATTCCTTTTCGTCGAATACGGGCTCGCCAAGGCGGTAGCTCACGTATTCGAGTGCGGCGTTGCCCGAGTGGCTACGCATCGGGAATACACCATTGAGCGCCGCGTGCAGGCCGGCGTCCAGGCGATCCTCCGGCCTGCGCTCGCGTTGCAGGAACTGGCGGTAGGACTCGATCTGCGTTGCCAGCAGATACGGCACGTCCAGAATCGGCGGCCGCTTGCTGAAGTCCTTCCGGATGCGTTTTTTCTCGGTGAACGAGTAGGCCATCAAACTATTTCCTCAACGAAGAACCGGAACAGAATAGGGGCCAATCAGGCACGCCGAACGCCGCCGAACGGAAGCGATCCCGCGCCTGTCACCTCTGCGGATATATACAAGGTTAAAGCGGCAAAAGGCCGGTGGCCTGCGGCCACCAGCCCTGAGGGCTGCCAATGTTTCATGCGGCGCCGTGCCGTCTAAAACGTCAACAGCCCCTGGCACAACAACGCGTTTTGTAGCAAAAGCGCGATACAAGCGAATTACTTGACCTCGACCGAGGCACCAGCTTCTTCCAGCTTCGCCTTGATCTCGTCGGCCTCCTCCTTGCTGGCGCCTTCCTTGATGGTCGCCGGCGCGCTTTCCACCAGCTCCTTGGCTTCCTTCAGACCAAGGCCGGAGATGGCGCGCACCGCCTTGATCGCACTGACCTTGTTGGCGCCGAAACTGGTCATCACCACATCGAATTCGGTCTTTTCCTCGGCCTCGGCAGCCGCTTCGCCGCCATTCGCCGCCGCGCCGGCCGCCACCGCAACGGGCGCTGCGGCCGACACACCGAATTTTTCTTCCATCATCGACACCAGGTCGACTACGTCCATGACGGACATGTTGCTGACCGCCTCGAGAATCTCTTCTTTGGTTACAGCCATTGCTCATCTACTCCTGAATCTGTCTGCTACCCGGAACCATGTCCGGCATTAGTAAAGTGGTGGAAGCCTTACGCCGCCTGCTTCTGATCGCGGATTGCGGCCAGGGTGCGGGCCAGCTTCGCGTTGGGCTCTGCCAGCGTACGCACGAACTTGCTGATCGGCGCCTGCAGGACACCCGCCAGCATGGCCAGCGCCTGCTCGCGACTGGGCAGGGTCGCCAGGCGCTCTGCCTCGGCAGCGGGATAAAGCCTTCCGCCCACCGCGACCGCCTTGATCGACAGCGCATCCGCCTTTTTGCCGAAATCGCGCAGCACCCGCGCCGCCGCACTGGGCTCCTCCAGAGAGAAGCCGAGAATCAGCGGCCCCGCGAGCGCCTCGCCCATGCACTCAAAGGCGGTACCTTCCAGCGCACGACGCGCCAGCGTATTCTTCACCACACGCAGATAAGTACCACCCTCGCGGGCGTTTCTGCGCAGCTGATCGAGTTCGCCGGCCTTGAGGCCGCGATACTCGGCAGCGACAAGCGCATGCGCGCGACCGGCGACTTCATTGACTTCCGCCACCAGGGCTTTCTTGTCTTCCAGTCTTAAAGCCACCCATTTACCTCCCGGATGCTTATGGAACCCTGAATCCAGGATTCCACGACCATCAACATGGACGCCCATCCATCGGCATCCTCCGGTTACGGCGACCGTCACCAGGTCTTGCTGGCAAGCGGGTAACACCGTCTGCGCAGGCCGGCATCGGCCATTAAGCGGTGGCGCCTCCGGCGCCAACCGCACCTGCGGTCTTTGACAGGCGTTCGCGAAGCCGCTCTGACCGGCTGTCACGAACGCGACAAAGTTCATTGCATCGTGTCACGTCCGTCTTTGCGGGCATGACCGACAAGCCTTTCAAGTCAGGAGGCAAGCGTCGACTGGTCCACGACCACGCCGGGACCCATGGTTGTCGACAGCGTCACCTTTCTGATGTAGATACCCTTGGAACTGCTCGGCTTGGCCTTGCGCAGAGCCGCCAGCAACACCTCCAGGTTTTCGATCAGTGCCGACCCCTCGAAGTCGGCGCTGCCGATCGCACAGTGGATGATGCCCGCCTTGTCGGTGCGGTAACGCACCTGGCCCGACTTGGCATTGGTCACCGCGGTCGCCACATCCGTAGTCACGGTGCCGACCTTGGGGTTCGGCATCAGCCCGCGCGGACCCAGAATGGGGCCAAGGCGTCCGACCACGCGCATGGCATCGGGACTGGCAATCACCACGTCGAATGGCATGTCACCCTTTTGCACCTGTTCGGCCAGATCCTCGAAACCCACCGCATCGGCGCCCGCTTCACGTGCCGCGTCGGCGTTGGCGCCCTGCGCGAATACCGCCACCCGCACGGTTTTCCCGGTGCCGTGGGGGAGTACGGTGGAGCCGCGCACCACCTGATCGGATTTGCGCGGATCAACGCCGAGGTTGACCGACACATCCAGGGATTCCCGGAACTTCGCCGTCGCCATTTCCTTGAGCAGGCCAACCGCCTCCTCTACCGGATACTGACGCCGAGCATCGATTTTTTCGCGAAATGCGCGCATGCGTTTGCTTAGCTTCGCCATGCCATCAATCCTCGACCTTGAGGCCCATGCTGCGGGCACTTCCAGCGACGATACGGGCCGCAGCGTCGAGATCGGCCGCGTTCAGATCGGGCATCTTGGTTTGCGCGATTTCTTCCACCTGGGCGCGGGTCACGGTGCCGACCTTGTTCGAATGCGGCGTGGCGCTACCCTTGGCAATACCCGCCGCCTTGCGCAGCAGCACCGACGCCGGCGGCGTCTTGGTCACGAATGTGAAGCTGCGATCCGCATACACGGTGATCACCACCGGCACCGGCAGACCCGCCTCCATCGACTGCGTCTGCGCGTTGAACGCCTTGCAGAACTCCATGATATTGACGCCGTGCTGCCCCAGCGCGGGCCCGACCGGCGGGCTCGGATTCGCCTTGCCGGCAGGCACCTGCAGCTTGATATAGGCGCTGACCTTCTTTGCCATGCGTAACCTCTTCAGGTATGGGTGTTAACGCCCGACCGTCATTGCGGTCACAGGCTCCCCTGTTGTCGATGAATAAAGGAGTGGAACTCAGGCTTTTTCGACCTGCCCGAATTCGAGCTCGACCGGCGTGGAACGACCGAAAATCAGCACCGCTACGCGCAGGCGACTCTTTTCGTAGTTGACTTCCTCCACCACGCCGTTGAAATCGGCGAACGGACCGTCGTTGACACGCACTGCCTCGCCCGGCTCGAACAGCACCTTGGGCTTGGGTTTCTCGACACTTTCTTCCACCCGGTTGAGAATGCGTTCGGCTTCCCGCTCGCTGATCGGTGCCGGCTTGTCCGCGGCGCCACCGATGAAGCCCAGCACCTTCGGTACGTTCTTGACCAGATGCCAGGTTTCGTCGTTCAGCTCCATGTGCACGAGTACGTAACCGGGGAAAAACTTGCGCTCCGTGGTGCGCTTGCGCCCGCCGCGCATTTCCACCACTTCCTCGGTCGGGACCAGAATCTCGCCGAAGTAATCCTGCAGGCCACTGCGCTGAATGTGCTCCGTGAGCGAACGCTGCACCTGCTTTTCATACTGGGAGTAAGCGTGAACTACATACCATTGCTTGCTCATGGCCTAACTCCGCACACCGGTCAGCGAACGCACGCCCCACAGCAGCGTCGCGTCAAGGCCCCACAGAAACACGCCCACCAGCAGCACCACGACCAGAATGATGAGCGTTGTCTGCACCGTTTCCTTCCGGTTCGGCCAGACGACCTTGCGCAACTCCGTCCGCGACCCCTGGATATAACTCCATACCAGCCGGCCCAGCTGCGTCTGCATGGCAATGGCGGCAGCGATGGCGGCACCGACCAGAATACCGAGCACGCGTACCGGATCGGCCACCGCGCCCTCGTAGTAATAAAAGCCGAAGATGCTACCCGCCAGCACTACAACCGCCGCGGACAGCAAAGCGGTATCGAAGGGGGAGGTTGCGCTTTCGTTCCTGGAACTCATGAACCCTTCTCGGAGAAGCCCGTGGACACATGCATCTGCACGGCATGCCAGCAATGGCAGGCCAGGAGGGACTCGAACCCCCAACCTGCGGTTTTGGAGACCGCTGCTCTACCAGTTGAGCTACTGGCCTGTGTTAGAATCCTCTGCCAGCCATCCGGGGCGCGCTCAGCCGTGCCCCGGAATCCCTGCCTGACTCTCTATCAATAGGAAGCCGTACAGTATACAGCGAAACCAGCGTCTAAGGAAGCCCCCATGGCCCGCGGGCGTAGCGGCAGCCCGCCACCGCCCTAGCCGATAATCTTGGTAACGACGCCGGCGCCCACGGTGCGCCCGCCCTCGCGGATCGCAA
>CAZYIP010000137.1:0-8790 GCA_964646895.1 uncultured Salinisphaerales bacterium
TAAGGAGCGAAGCATGGCTGATTGTATTTTCTGCAAAATCGTTCGCGGCGAGATGGATACGGACATCATCTACGAGGACGAGTACGTTCTCGCTTTCCGCGATATCGACCCGCAGGCACCGACGCATCTGCTGATCATTCCGCGTGAGCACATCGTCAGCATCAATCATCTGGAAAACGATCACGAGTCGACGGCCGGCAAGCTGTTTCTGGCGGCCAAGGCGCTTGCGGCGCGGGAGGGTATCGAGGAATCCGGCTTCCGCGTGGTCATGAACTGCGGCGAAGACGGCCTGCAGACCGTTCCCCACATCCATCTGCACCTGCTCGGCGGCAGACGCCTCGGCTGGCCGCCGGGCTAGAAACCGGCGTCCATCGAGTGTGGCCAATCTCCCCGTTGTGGGAGCGGCTTTAGCCGCGATAAAGGCCGTAACCGGCTTCAGGGCGCGTGGAGCAGTGCATTCACCTTTGCGGCGCAGATGAAGTCGTTTTCCGACAGTCCGCCGATTGCGTGGGTGCTGTAGCTGACGGTGGCCCGGTTGTACGTGAAGCTGATGTCGGGGTGGTGGTCTTCGCGGTGCGCGATCCATGCCACGGCGTTCACGAAGGCCTGGGTCTCGTAGTAGTTGCGAAACCTGAATCCGGCCGTAATGGATTTTGCGTCCGCGGCCGGTTTCCACTCGTCTCCGATCTGGCGGAGATAGGACGCCAGTTCTTCCCCTTGCAGGGGTTGCGTGCCACCTTCGCAAGGTTTGCACTGCCGGGCGCTGAGTGATTCGTCCATCGGAAGAGCCTCGCGGCAATTTCGAAATGTCACGTTCCATCGTAGCGGGCCGCGCGGCGCACGTGCAACATTTCCCCTGGTCAAAGCTCTGCTACACTGCGCTCAAAACCTGCGAGCGACGCTCATCCATGCCCCCTGACGAACACAATCTGATCTGGATCGATCTGGAGATGACCGGACTGGACCCGGAGCGGGACCGGATCATCGAGATTGCCACCGTGGTGACCACTGCTCAACTGGAACTGGTCGCGGAAGGCCCGGTGCTGGCGGTCCATCAGGCGGAATCGGTGCTGCAGGGCATGGACGACTGGAACACCCGCCATCACGGAGCGTCCGGCCTGAGCGAGCGGGTGCGTGCCAGCGTGATCGACGAGGCCGAGGCCGAGCGGCGCACGATCGAGTTTCTGGCGCGGCATGTGCCGGCGGGGATATCACCGATGTGTGGCAATACCATTTGCCAGGACCGGCGCTTCCTCGCGCGCTACATGCCGGCCCTGGAAGCCTGGTTCCATTATCGGCACATCGACGTGAGCACCCTCAAGGAACTGGCACGGCGGTGGGCACCTGCGATCGCATCCGGCTTCAACAAACAGTCAGCGCATCTGGCCCTGGATGATATTCGGGAATCGATTGCAGAGTTGAAGTATTTCCGGGAAACTCTTTTCATGCGCGAATTTCGCGGCTAACCGATGCCAGCCGCCGGGAGATTGCTATGGAAATGACTGGAGAGCAACGGATTCCGCGGAGCCGGGACGAGGTCTGGAACGCGCTCAACGATCCCGACCTGCTCAAGGCCTGCGTTCCCGGTTGCCAGGACATGGAAAAGCTGTCCGATACCGAGTTCAAGGCGACCGTGAGCACGAAGATCGGCCCGGTCAAATCCCGCTTCAAGGGCACCATCACCCTGTCGGACATGGATCCGCCAAACAGCTACACCCTGTCCTTCAAGGGCGATGGTACGGCCGGTTTCATCAAGGGCGGAGCGGATGTCCGGCTGAAGCCCGACGGAGACGCGGCGACCATCGTCGAATACACCGCCCGGGCGACGGTGGGCGGCAAGCTGGCCCAGGTGGGTTCGCGCCTGATCGATGGCGCCGCCCGCAAGATGGCGAACGAATTTTTTACCAGCCTTGGTCGCGAACTGGGCCAGCCGGACGCGACCGGCCCGGAAGCGCCGCCGGCGACGGCAGCGCCGGACCAGGAAGCGCAGGCAGAGCCGATGCCGCCGACAGATGAGGATGATGCCTCGGGCGCGGGCCCGGCACCCCAGGCGGAGGTGGTGGAGGAGCAACCGCTGCCGCAAGCCGCTGCGGACCAGCGCGAACCGCGTTCGCAGCCCGCCGGTTCCGGGCCCGCTCGCGCCGGTGTCACGGAGAAGGAGAATCGGCGCGCACTGTGGGTAGCGGGGGCGATCGTGGTCGTGCTGGTCATCGCCTACTTCGGTTTTACCTAGCGATGCTTGACTCGCTTGTGGCGGCAGCCTAACTTCTTCATAGTTGCCCTGAGAGGGCTGAGCAGCATTGCCCGGGAGTGGCGCGGTTGCGGGAGCGACGGACGTCACGATAACAAGAAACGAGGCCGCGCTCAGACAGCCGCCTCTCCAATGATTCCACAAGGAGGAGCCGATGGGGATCCCACTTTCCATGACCGTGAACGGGAGGGGGGTGACGGGCGAGGTCGAGGCCCGCACCTTGCTGGTCGACTTCCTGCGCGAACACCTGGGTCTTACCGGTACCCATGTCGGCTGCGACACCAGCCAGTGCGGTGCCTGTACCATTCACGTCGATGGCCAGGCGATCAAGTCCTGCGGCATGCTCGCGGTGCAGGCCGACGGGGCGGATATCGTCACCATCGAAGGTCTGTCGACCAACGGCACGATGCACCCGATGCAGGCGGCATTCAAGGAACATCATGGTCTGCAGTGCGGCTTTTGCACGCCGGGCATGGTGATGACGGCGGTGGATCTGGTCAAGCGTTACCCGGATCTGGACGACAGCGGTATCCGCGAAAAGCTGGTGGGCAATCTGTGCCGCTGCACCGGTTATCAGAACATCGTCGCGGCGGTCAAGGCCGGCGCGGCCGCGATGAAGGAGCAGTGACATGGGTGATACCGGCATTGGCGCCCCGGTCCGGCGCAAAGAGGACCAGCGGTTCCTGACCGGCAATGGCCGCTACACGGATGACATTCATTTCGACGGCCAGACTTTCGCCTGTTTTCTGCGTTCCCCCCACGCCCATGCCCGCATCGTCTCCATCGACAAGACGGAGGCGGAGCAGGCGCCTGGCGTGGTAGCCATCTTTACCGGCGCGGATCTCGAAGCGGACGGCATCGGCGGACTGCCGTGCGGCTGGTTGATCACCGATCGCAACGGCGAGCCGATGAAGGAGCCGGCCCATCCGCCCCTGGCGCAGGGCGAGGTGCGCTATGTGGGGGATCACGTCGCGGTCGTGATTGCGGAAACCTACGCGCAGGCGCGCGATGCCGCCGATTTGATCGACGTGGACTACGATGTGCTCGACGCGGTGGTCTCGCCACTGGACGCATTGGGCGAGGGTGCTCCGCGGGTACACGAGGACGCGCCCGGCAACGTCTGCTACGTGTGGGAGCATGGCGACAAGGCGGCGACCGAGCAGGGCTTCGCCCGGGCTCGTCACGTGACCCGCCTCGATCTGGTCAACAACCGGCTGATCCCCAACGCCATCGAGCCACGCGCGGCGATCGGCGTCTATGCGGCCGGGGAGGATGCCTACACCCTGTACACGACCAGCCAGAATCCGCATGTCATCCGCCTGCTCATGAGCGCATTCGTGCTGCATCTGCCGGAGCACAAGGTGCGGGTGGTGGCGCCGGATGTGGGTGGCGGTTTCGGATCCAAGATTTACCACTATGCCGAGGAGGCGGTGGTGACCTGGGCGGCGCGCAAGGTCGGGCGGCCGGTCAAGTGGACGGCCGCGCGCAGCGAGTCCTTCCTCTCCGATGCGCACGGGCGCGACCACGTCACGCGCGCGGAACTGGCCCTGGACGAAAACGGCAGGTTTCTCGCGATGCGGGTGGACACCAAGGCGAACCTGGGCGCCTATCTGTCCACCTTCGCGCCGAGCATCCCGACCATTCTGTACGCGACGTTGCTGGCGGGCCAGTACGCCACACCGGCGATTTTTGCCGAAGTCACGGGCGTTTTCACCAATACGGCGCCGGTGGATGCCTATCGCGGCGCCGGCCGTCCGGAGGCGGCCTACGTGGTCGAGCGTCTGGTGAGTGCGGCGGCGCGCGAAACCGGGATCGATGATGCGGAAATCCGGCGCCGCAACTTCATTCGCCCGGACCAGTTCCCGTATGCCACCCCGGTTGGCCTGACCTACGATACGGGCGATTTCGAAGCGACCCTGAGTGGCGCCATGGAGATGGCGGATGTGGCCGGTTTCGAGGGGCGGCGCAAGGAGGCGGCCGCGCGCGGCAAGTACCGCGGCATCGGCTACTCGACCTACATCGAAGCATGCGGGCTCGCGCCATCCAATATTGCCGGTGCCCTGGGCGCGCGTGCCGGCTTGTACGAGGCGGGCTCGATTCGCATGCATCCGACCGGCAGCGTCACGGTGTTCACCGGCTCGCACAGCCACGGACAGGGCCACGAAACCACCTTCGCACAGGTGGTTGCCAGCCGCCTTGGCGTGCCCATCGAGAACGTCGAGGTGGTACACGGTGATACCGATCGCATTCCCTTCGGCATGGGCACCTACGGGTCGCGCTCGCTCGCGGTCGGCGGCTCGGCGCTCTGCAAGGCGCTGGACAAGATCATCGACAAGAGCAGGAAGATCGCCGCGCACATGCTCGAAGCCGCGGAGGCGGATATCGAGTACGAGTCCGGGATCTTCAAGGTCGCCGGCACCGATCGTCAGCTCACCATGGCGGAAATCGCGTTCTCGGCCTATGTGCCGCACAACTATCCGCTGGAGGAGCTGGAGCCGGGACTCGACGAGAGCGCATTCTACGACCCCACCAACTTCACCTATCCGGCGGGGACTCACATCTGCGAGGTCGAGGTGGACCCGGAAACCGGGGTGACGCAGGTGGTGCGGTTTACCGCCTGTGACGATTTCGGCAACATCGTCAACCCGATGATCGTCGAGGGCCAGGTCCATGGCGGGCTGGCGCAGGGCATCGGGCAGGCGCTGCTGGAAGGCTGCCACTACGATCCGGACAGCGGCCAGCTCGTGACCGGCACCTACATGGACTACACCATGCCCCGCGCCGATGATCTGCCGGATTTTCAGGTCGGCACGCGCTCGACGCCATGCACCCATAATCCGCTCGGCGTAAAGGGCTGCGGCGAGGCCGGCGCCATTGGCGCGCCACCCGCCGTCATCAATGCGGTCATCGACGCTCTGGCCCCGATCGGCATCACGAGCATGGACATGCCGGCCACGCCGCAGCGGGTCTGGCAGGCCATTCGCGATGCCCGGCGCGGCCAGGCAGCCTGACGACAACGAGGGACTGGATCATGCACGCATTCAACTATCATCGCCCCCGGACCCTCGACGAGGTCGCCTCATTGTTTGGCGGCGCGGAGGATCCGAGCCTGCTGGCGGGCGGGCAAAGCCTCATCCCCACGCTGCGGCAGCGCCTGGCCCAGCCATCGGACCTGATCGACCTGAACGCCATTGACGAGTTGCGCGGCATCCACCTGGATAGCGGGCGTCTGACCATCGGCGCGCTGACTCGCCACGCCGAGGTGGCGGCCTCGGACGAGGTCGCACGCAGCATACCGGCGCTGGCCCATCTGGCCGCGTACATCGGCGATCACCAGGTGCGCAATCGGGGCACCCTGGGCGGTTCGCTGGCCAACAACGACCCGGCCGCCGACTATCCGGCCGCCGTGCTCGGGCTGGGGGCGACGGTGCAAACGGGCCAGCGCGAAATCGCTGCCGACGATTTCTTTCTCGGACTGTTCGAAACGGCGCTGAATGAGGGCGAAATCATCCGCGCGGTATCCTTCCCGGTGCCCGACCGCGCCGGTTACGAGAAATTCGCGCAGCCCGCATCGCGGTTCGCGCTGGTCGGGGTTTTCGTCTCGCAAAACGGCGGGCAGGTGCGGGTGGCGGTGACCGGCGCTGGCGCGTGTGCATTTCGCGTGCCCGCCATGGAGGAGCGGCTTGCAGGCGACTTTTCCCCCGAGGCGATCGAGGGCGTCCAGGTGCCTGCCGACGAGCTGAATTCCGACCTGCACGCGTCGGCGGAATATCGCGCACACCTGATCAACGTCATGGCGCGCCGTGCTGTGGCACAGGCGACTGGGGCCTGATGCGGGAAGCCTTGCGTGGGATATTCGCCTTGATCGCGGCTGAAGCCGCTCCCACGAGCGCAGTGGTGATCGCCAGCGTTGTGGGAGCGGCTTCAGCCGCGATTTGAAGTGCGGCAATAACGATGGAGCGGGTTATCGCGGCGTAACACGGAAAGCGCTCTACGCCCGCTGCCGCGGGACGTCGGCCGTGCCTTTCGGCATCCGCAGCACGCGGGTACCGGAGACGATATCCTGCAAGGCGCGCTTGTCCGGATCGATCAGGCACCAGAGCAGCCCGATGGCGCAGGCGCCTACCCCGACCACGGCCGCGAGATAGCGCAGCAGGGCGTGGCGCCAGGTCAGCGCGGTCCCGTTACGGGTGAAAACCCGCAGCCGCCAGGCACGCATGCCAAGGGTCTGGCCGCCGTGGGTCCAGAACCAGCCGAAGAAGGGGAAGGCGACAACCAGCAGATAAAGCTGGTACCAGTGCGTTCCGGAGTGGATCGCGCCGTGGCTGAAGGGCATCAGCACCGCGGTGGCTGCGATCCACAGCGCGATCAGAAGCAGGGCATCGTAGACGCCGGCGGCGACGCGTACCCAGAACCCGGCGTATGAAGCTGGCATGGCAGAGCGAAAGAAATTGGCGCTCCCTACCGGACTCGAACCGGTGTTACCGCCGTGAGAGGGCGGCGTCCTGGACCGCTAGACGAAGGGAGCGTGCGTCGATTGGCGCGAGCCGTGTATTATACAGGGCTACCGCTTCGACTCAAGCGGCTTTCTGTGGCCAAGGGGGCATCACGATCAGCAGCGATTCCAGTCAACCTGTCATCATTCCGCGCAGCGAACACAATATCTCTCGCGCCAATATCTCGCGTGGCGCGCTCAACGTGCTCTACCGGCTCAAGGAAGCGGGCTATGAAAGCTATCTGGTCGGAGGTGGGGTGCGTGATCTGCTGGTGAATGTGCAGCCCAAGGACTTCGATATTGCCACGGTGGCGACGCCGGAACAGGTGAAGGGCCTTTTCCGCAACAGTCGTCTGATCGGGCGGCGCTTTCGTCTGGCCCATGTGCGCTTCGGACGCGAAATTGTCGAGGTCGCGACTTTTCGCAGCGGCGCTGCGGATGGTCAGGAGGAGATGGATGCCCGCATCGACGAGTCCGGGCGCATCCTCCGTGACAATGTCTACGGCACGCTGGAAGAAGACGCCTGGCGGCGGGATTTCTCGGTCAACGGCCTGTATTACAGTGTCGAGGATTTCGCCATCCGCGATCTGGTCGGCGGCATGCCGGATCTGCGCAACCGGGTGTTGCGCCTGCTGGGCGACCCGGAGACGCGTTACCGCGAAGATCCGGTGCGCATGCTGCGCGCCGTGCGTCTGGCGTGCAAGCTGAATTTCCGCATCCATCCGGACTCGGAGAGCCCGCTTTTCGAACTCGGCCACCTGCTGCGCAACGTACCGCCCGCACGCCTGTTCGATGAAGTGCTCAAGATGTTCGTGAGCACAACCGCCGTACAGGTTTTCGACGAGTTGCGACATTATCGGCTGCTCGAACATCTGTTTCCGGACACCGAGTCTGCGCTGCGTGCCGCCGACGATGGAGTCGCCCTGCGTTTTCTGCATCGCGCGCTGGCCAATACGACGGCACGAATCACCGCGGACAAGCCGGTGACGCCGGCCTTCCTGTTCGCTGCATTGCTGTGGGCGCCGGTGCAGCAGAGCGTTGCGGCGCTGGAGCAGGACGACGAAGCCATGACACCGGCACAGGCGCGCGCCATCGCCATTCACGAGATCGTCGCGCGCGAGGTGGCCGCCGTCATGATTCCCAAGCGGTTTTCCGTGCCCATGCGCGAGATCTGGCAATTGCAGCACCGCTTCCTGCAGCGTCGCGGCCAGAGACCGCTGCGGCTGATGACGCATCCGCGTTTCCGGGCCGCCTACGATTTCATGTTGCTGCGCGCCGAGGCCGGGGAGATCGATCCGGAAATAGCCACCTGGTGGACGGAGTTTCAGGAATGCGAGGAGGGCGAACGCGCGGCCATGGCGGAGTCCAGCCGGCGAAAGTCCACCCGTCGGCGCCGTCGCCGTCGGCGGCATCTGGCAACCGCGGCGGACGGCAACGGGGATTCCGCATAGCGTGGCGGTAACCGTGCGCGCGACCATCGCGCTTGGCAGCAATCTGAATCAACCCGAGTGCCAGGTTCGCACGGCCATCGAAGCCCTGGATGACCCGCCGTCGCTGGTCCTGCTGGCGGTGTCCGCCCTGTATCGCACCGCACCGGTGGGCGGACCGGCAGATCAGCCCGACTACTGCAACGCGGTAGCCGATGTCCGCACTGTCCTGGAACCGCTTGAGCTGCTGGATCGTCTGCAGGCGATCGAAGTGGCGCATGGGCGGCCCCCGGCGAACCGGCGCCCACCCGGGGAGTGGGCGGCCCGCACTTTGGATCTGGACATTCTGCTGCTCGGCGGACGTGTGATTCGCCATCCACGCTTGTGCGTGCCCCATCCACGCCTGCATGAAAGGGCCTTCGTGCTGGTGCCTCTGGCCGACCTGGACCCGGCGCGTGAGATTCCGGGGCACGGACAGGTCGCCGACCTGTTGCGTCAGGTCGATCGCACCGGTGTAAGCCTTTGGGAATGTTGAATGAAGATGCCGGCCTTTCGGTATGTGGCGGTGGAAGGTGCGATTGGAGTCGGCAAAACGACTCTGGTGCACCGTCTCGCGG
>CAZYIP010000138.1:0-8745 GCA_964646895.1 uncultured Salinisphaerales bacterium
GGCTTGCCGTTGTCGAGGTGCATGTCGGAAATGCGATGCTGGATCGTCTGCGTGGGGTCGCAGGTATAGTCCATGCCACCGACGCGCACCATGTCCCCGCCCTGCTGGTAATACGGGTCCTTGTTGAACAGGTTGTCACAGACGTCCTCCATGATCGCCTTGATCTGCTCCCCGGTCATTTCGTTCACATAGGTTTCCGGATAGGTAATCGCGGTCTCCGCCATGACGTCCTCCAGGGTGATCGCCTGCCCCGGCAGCACTGTCGTACCCCAGCGGAAACCCGGCGAGAATGCGATATCCGCGCCCAGCACCTCGCGCATTGCATCACAGATCACCTGATCCATGGTACCCGCAAAATTACCGCGCCGGTATAGCAGTTCATCCGTCACCGCCAGTTTCTCCGCCAGCTTGTCGGCGTACGGAGCGCGCAGTTTCTCGATCGTCGCCGCCATCTCGGCGTCCGGCTCGATCAGGTTCGAGAACACCGGGAGCAGCCGGTACCGGAAGTCGCGTACGCCGCCCGCGCCCACGTCCAGATCCACCACCGCGACATATTTGCCATTGGTCCCGGCATTGGTCACCACCGTCTTGCCCGTACGGTTTTTCACCACGGTGGGTACCGGCACCGCATCGTGAGTGTGTCCGCCGAGGATGATATCGATCCCGCTGACGCGACCGGCAAGCTTCAGATCCACGTCCATGCCGTTATGCGACAACAGTATGACCGCATCCACCTTCTCGGTCTTGCGAACCTGGTCGACCAGCGACTGCAACTCCGCCTCGTGAATCCCGAAGCGCCAGTCCGGGATGAAATAGGCAGGATTGGCGATCGGCGTGTACGGAAACGCCTGCCCGATGATGCCGATGCGCCGCCCGCCGAGTTCGCGCACCGTATACGGCTTGAACACGCGGCCGCTCATTTCGTCGAAGGCCGGTGCGCCCTCGAACAGCGCATCTTCCGACAGGTACACGTTTTGCGCCAGAAACTCGCCCTTGAAGGCGTCGAGATTGGCGCGTATCTCGTCTTCGGTATAGGTGAACTCCCAGTGCCCGGTCAGGATGTCCACGCCCAGGCGATTGCTCGCCTCGACCATGTCGCGCCCGCGCGTCCAGTAAGCCGTGCCGGAACCCTGCCACAGATCGCCGCCGTCGAGGAGCAGCGAATTGCCGGGCCCCGCCTCGGCGCGCAATTGCCCGATCAATGTCTTCAGATGCGCGAAACCGCCCAGCTTCCCGTAGCGCTCGGCCGCCTCCGCGAAATCGAGATAAGTGTATGCATAGGACTCGCGCGTACCGCGACGTACGCCGAAATGCTCCAGGAAATGGCGCCCGACCAGATGCGGTGCATGCCCGCGACTCGGACCTACGCCAATGTTGACGTTGGGCTCGCGATAGTAGACCGGCAGCAGTTGCGCGTGAATGTCGGTCAGGTGCAGCAGGCGCACGTTGCCATGATGGCCGATGTCATACAGATCCGTCCCCGGCTCGCCCTTCGCAAGCACCGAGGCCGGCGCCAGGCCCGCCACGGCGGCCAGGTTCATCAGTTTCAGGAATTCCCGGCGATTCATCGACATGGGCCAAATTCTCCACGTGGTGATTCGAACGTGTCGGGCTGCGGAGCGGGCGCCTTCGCGTTGCCGTCGCTTCGCATCTCGCGAACTGCGTGTGAGGCAGCGGCCTTGGGTGTCCTGCGCCCGTGTGGCGCAACAGACCACTGTTGTTGCCGGAGAGACTTCAGTCGCGACAGATACGCCTGAATCGCGACTGAAGTCGCTCCCGCAAGGATCGTGTCAGCGCACGACCGCCTTCTGCCAGACCTCGGACTGGGTTTTGGCCTGTTCCACCGACAGTTGTGCAAGCTTCTGCGCCTGGTGCGCAAGCTCGGTGGCCTTTTCGTAGTCACCGTCTTTCGCGGCCGCGCGGGCCGACTCGAGCACTCTGTCGGTCGTCGTCCACTGGTTATCGACGGCCGCCGCCTCCTTGTGTGCGGCAAGCGCCTGGTTATAGGCCGTTTCGTAGTCCGCCTGCGTACCGCCCGCGTAGGCGGTGGACAATACCGCGACACACAACGCGGCCAGCACCGCGACAATCATGTTCCTGAACATGGGGCCTCCTTCGCACTAGGGCCGGGCGCCGGGTCCGGCGACCGGCAGACCGTTGCTCATATAGGTGAGGAAATATTCCAGATCCCGATAGGTTTCACTCTGCGGCGGAAACGGCTTGGCGCGCACGTTGCGGTTACAGCCGGTGAAGCGCCGGTGCAGGGTGCCCATGCTGCCCCACTTGGAACGATAAATCGGAAAAGACGCCACGATGCCCAGGGCCGGCGACAGTTTCTGCGTGCGCACATCTTCGCCCGCGTTCTGCACATGGCAGCTTGCGCAGGAGAATCCGAGCTGACCACGGCGGGAGTAGAAGAACTCCTTGCCCTCGCGGTAAGCGGCGAGTGCCCGGGGATCGTCCGGAATCTTGATATCGAAGCGCTTGCCGCGCGACGTATAGGCCATATAGGCGGAAATTGCCGCAATCTTGCCCGTCTTGTACGGCAGCGGCTTCTCGCCGTTGCGCTCGCGGCACTGATTGATCGCCAGCTCCAGCGTGATCACCTGTCCGCTGTCGGCATCGAAGTAGGGATAGTTCTGGCGAATGCCGATGCCCCCATTGGGAAAGCAGTCGGCATAGGTCTTGCCGTTTTTGAACGGCGTCTCGAACAGCTCCTTGCCGGCGTCGAGCGCGAACGAATACGGCGGAAACTCCATGATCTGCTTCCACTGGTTGCGCATGTCCTCATCTAGCGCGTAGGAGCCGTTCACGTAGTCGTCGATCTTGACGTCCGGGAAGCGCTGCTTGTAATAGTCCCGGAATGCCTGCCGGTCCTGCTCCGGCGATGACGCCGCAGGCGCCGCCTGAGCCGTGGCGCCGAACATCAGGAGCCCGGCTACCATGGCTCCGATTACTGCCATGCCCTTGTGCATTGTCTGTTCCTCCCTTCTCGCACCGATTCCCGGTGATTGTGTCCCGGCTGCGCCAGCCTCGCCGCTGGCGCAGCGGCACTTACATGATCTTGGCTGTGGTCGAGTCGCTCTCGCCCTTGTTGTCGACCCAGCTCACCGTCAGCGTGTCGCCTTTCTTGCCGCCCTTGAACTTGAACTCCAGGTAGGGGTCCTTGGACACCGCCGGTCCCCAGTCGGCAGTCAGGACGGTCTTGTCGCCGAGCTTGACCGTGACCACCTCGATGTAGTGAGCGGGAATCAGCTTGCCCTTGGAATCCTTCACGAAACCGGAATCCATGGGATGGCGGATCAGGGATTTGAAATTGGTCACGCCATCGTCACCGGCGATCGCTCTTACTCGAATGCTGGATGCCATTGTCTTTATCCTCGCCTGCTCAGCCGCCGCAGCCGCCGATGGTGACTTTCACGTTTTGCGATGTGCGGTAGAGCTTGTCGCCCGACTTCACCAGCGCAATCACGTCCGAGGTCTCCGCCATCTTCAAACGGTTGGACACATAGGGCAGCGTCCCCTCCGGAATCTCGAACGACGCCGTCAGGGCATAGGGGTTTTTGGGGACCATCAGAGAGATCGAACTCACGTCCGGCAGGTCCGCCTCCACCTTCACCGGCACCACCGCGCCGTTCTCGGCAATGGTGGGTACGCGCAGCTTGATCTTGTCACTGTCGATGGCCTTCTGCCCGTAGAGCGCTTCAATGGCGTCATCGACCTCTTTCTGCTTGAACGCGCGCTTGGGCCATTGCGACTCGGCCGATTCGGCCCAGGCCGGTACTGAAATCAGTCCCGCCCCGGCCGCCATGCCGGCCGCACCGGCGCCCAGCGCATACTTCAGCAAAAGCCGACGCTTTACGTCGATCATGGATATTCCTCCCATCTGCAAAAACCGTTATCGGGTGTACAGAAAATCAACAATCTTCTGAATCTCGTCCCGGGTCAGGATCATGTTGCGCCCGAAGGGCGGCATCACGGTCCGCGGGTTGAACTTCGACTCGTCCCAGATTCGCTTGAACAGCAGCTCCCGATCGGGGTAGCGCTCCTTCATGTTGACCAGCTCCGGACCGACTGTGCCGGGCAGTTTGCCGCCTTCGATCTTGTGACACGCCAGGCAGTTGCCCTTGGTGCGGCCGAACGCCAGCGCCTTGCCTTGCTCGGCATTGCTGGCGCTCTCCTTCTGCGTGTTGGCGCAAGCCCATTGCGGCAAGGCAAAGCAGGCTGCCAGGACAACGGCCGCCAACGTCTTGAAGAACCTCAATCGTCGCATGATCTCCTCCCCTTAGGATGCGCCTGAAGCACTTGGCGTCGGGCATATCCTAACGCTGCACGTCCATAACATGAACTATTAACAAGTACTTTATATATGACTGTTGTTGCGAAGGCCCGGCTACTTCTGTTCGTCGAGCGGGCCAGTGGTGCGCGGTGTCAGCTTCTTGCCCTCGGCGGTGGACACTATTTTCACGTCCGCCGGCGATTTGCAATCTTCCATGCATTGCGTGTTGTGCGTGTCCGGCCGCGGATCCGGGCGATAGAACCCGTCGCGGTTGGGCATGACTATGGAGGCCAGATTAGCCTGGCTGGCGACGAAATCCGCGTCCACAATGTCGTTCAGATTGAGGATGTACGCCACCAGCGCGTACACCTCGTGATCCGACAGCGACTGCGGCGCATAGAACGGCATCGCGCGATGGATGTAATCCCACAGGGTCGTGGCATAGGGCCAGTAGCTGCCGACCGTCTTTTCAGGCCGGTCATTGGTCAGACTGCCCTTGCCGCCGGACAGCTTCGGATAACGGCCCATGCCTTCGCCAAAGATGCCGTGACAGGAGGCGCAATGCGTCTGGAAGACCTCCGCGCCCTCGTCCACCGAACCGTGGCCCTCGGGCAGGCCCTTGCCATCCGGCCGCACGTCGATGTTCCAGCCGGCAATCTGCTCCGGCGTCGCCGGCGTGCCGAAGCCGTAATAACCGACCGGCTCGCCGGCATGGGTCACGGGGATGAGCAGGCTCAGCATGCCGAGCACAATACCCGCCGCCAGTATTCGTCCGTTCACAAGTGCCTTAGCCGAGTTGGACATCGTACACACTCCCGTCCGGCTTCACCTGCCAGGTCTGGATCGAATTGTTGTGATAGATGGAGTTGGTGCCACGCACCGCGCGCAGTTGAGCCATGGTCGGCTGCACGTAACCGGTTTCGTCGGTGACCCGCGATTGCACCAGCGCGGGCTCGCCTTTCCACTGCCACGGCAAAACGAAGCGCGTCAGCGCCTTGGACAGCACCGGCTCCTGCAACTGCGCCGGACGCCAGGTCACACCACCATCGACGGAGACATCCACCCGCTTGACCTTGCCGCGGCCGGACCAGGCGAGGCCCTGGATCTGATAGCGTCCGGGCTTGGGCAGGGGCTTTTCCGGACAGGGAAAAGTGACGACGGATTTCCCTTCCATCACCCAGCTGAATTCGCGCGCCTTCCCACTCGGCATCAGGTCGGTGTACTTGGAGGTTTCCTCGCGCGTGTACCACGGCTGGGTGTCGATCTTGAGCCGGCGCAGCCATTTGATGTTGACGTTCGCCTCCCAGCCGGGCACCACCAGGCGCACCGGGTAACCCTGCTCGGGGCGCAGCGCCTCGCCATTCTGGGCGTAGGCAACCAGTACATCGTCGCGCGCCTTGTCCAGCGGTATGCTGCGCGTCATGGCGGCGCCATCGGCACCTTCGGCCAGCACCCACGCCGCATCCCCCTTCAGCCCGACCTCGTCGAGCAGCGTCGACAGCAGCACGCCGGTCCATTCGCAGCAGCTCAGCATGCCGTGGGTAAACTGCACGGAATTGAGCTGCGCGCCGCGCCACTCCATGCCGCCGTTGGCCGCGCACTCCATGAACTGGATTCGCGACACGCTGGGAAAGCGCATCAGATCTTCCATGGTGAGGATGATCGGACGCTTGACCAGGCCGTGAATCATGAGCCGGTGCACCTGCGGATCGACCGTGGCCCGGCCGGCATGGTAGCGCTCGAACACAAGCCCGTTGGGGGTGATGATGCCGTGCAGATCCTGCAGCGGCGTGAAACTGACCGAGGAGGTGGTCGTGGCCGTGAGCCAGGGTACATTGCGCCGGATCACGCCGCTCTCGAATTTGGAGGGCGTGCCATAGGGGCGGTCCACCACGCCGGGGCCCAGCGTGCGGGTCCATTGCGGCACCTCCGGCGGCACCCCCTTGCCCTTCTCGCTGGCAAACGCGCGCGGCGCGAGGCCGGCGAGCGCGCCGCCCGCCATGACGCTACCGGTGGTAAACAGTCCTTTCTTCAGAAATCGCCGGCGCTCCGCCGACGGCAACCGCTGCGCCTCTTGCAGCGCGTCGCGGTGTAGTGGTCCGGTCTTCCCTGGAGATTCTTCGCTCATTCGACTCCTCCAGATTGAACACTGACAGGCAATTGCACGGTGTCGGGCCAACAGGCCATGAACAGGCGGAAACACCACCGCCTCGGCCCTGCGATTCTTCTTTCACGGATCAAGTCGGAAGAGACGCGACCGGCAAATCCTGACAGCAGATTGATGATTTTTGATTGACCGCCACTCGTTCGTTGATCCATCGGCTAGCGGCGTGATTGTCACCCGTTCAGCATCCATCGCTGAACACATATTGCTTTCGGATATGATCAACTATGATTTAGTTATAACAAGCGTTAGGGTAACATCGCAACCCTCAAAACGAATTTTTTTTGGTCACTTTCGCTGCGAATACGGCGGCCAATCAGAAAAAACGGAGCATTCCAGTGAACTTACGGTGGATTGAATACTGCATGAAAGGCAGCGTCATCACGGCGGTCGCGATGGTGCTGAGCCTGTTGGCGCCGCGGGTGCTCGCAGCTCAACCCGATCCCTACCCGCCGATCGACGTGCCGTTTCACGTGCAACGCGTCGCGGATACCAACGTCTACTACGTACTCGGACATCCGGCCGTCCCCGGCAAGACCAACGAAGGCTTCACGTCGAACGCCGGCTTCGTGGTCACCAAGGCCGGCGTGGTGGTCTTCGATGCGCTCGGCACTCCCTCCCTCGGCTATGCGTTGCTGCAGGCGATCCGCAAGGTCACCGATCAGCCGGTCAAGTATGTGGTGGTCAGCCATTACCATGCCGATCACATTTACGGCCTGCAGGCATTCAAGGACCACACCGACGCCGCAATCATCGCGCAGGACAAGGCCTATGTGTACCTTCGGGGCAACTCCGCGGGCATTGCCGGCGGCGCGGCGGACAGCCGGCTGGCGCAGCGGCGGGAATCGCTGGCCCCGTGGGTGAACGAAAAAACCCGTGTGGTGGAACCGGATATCACCTTCAGCGACCAGATTACCCTGAAGCTGGGCGATACCCGCTTCAGGATCGTCTACGCTGGCCCGGCCCATTCGCCCAGCGACAGCATGATGATGGTCGAACCGGCCAGCGTGCTGTTTACGGGCGATATCGTACAGAACCACCGCATACCGGTGCTGGACGGGCCGAATGTCCATGTGGAGAACTGGCTCAAGGGCCTGGCGACCGTGCGCAAGCTCGATCCGCACTTCATCATCCCCGGTCATGGCAACCCGGAGAAAAACGCCAGAGAAGCCATCGACTTTACCGCCACCTATTTAAAGTACGTTCGCGATCACATGCGCGAAGCCGTTGAGAACTGGGTGGATTTTGCGGACGCCTACCAGCAGGTCGACTGGTCGCGCTACGCGAACAAACCCACCTTCAAGGAAATCAACAAGCGCAACGCCTATCGGGTATATCTGGATATGGAGAAATCACTGCTGAAGTGACTCTCCCTGCATCGCCAGCATGCCGGCACGGCCAGGCACCGTGCCGCGGACAATCGGACAAACAGGCAGGAGAGAGGGGTCGAGGCTGCGAAACAGCGCTTCCAGGCTGATCAGTTCGTGCCCCGCCTCCGTCCAGGCCCGCAGCAACCGCTCCATGACCGGCAGCAGGCGCATGCCTTCCAGTTCCGCGTGCAGCGTATAGACATGCCCCTCGCGGGTGGGAACGGCTGCGGCCGTCACCGCCTGGTCCACGTTGTCTTCTGTCCAGCCGTCGCGGCCGATCAATTCGTCCAGCGTGGGCAGGGTGGTCGGCAACTGCGGGCAACCGCGCGCCCTGCCCCCCACCAGCGGCACGAACGGTCGCGTGCCCCGGGTGTCGGAGGCATAGCGCATGCCGAGTTCCGCTTCCAGCTCCGGCACGGCGTCGTTGATCTGCCAGCCGGCGGCGCCATGCACACGCGCATCGCAGCCGAATACCCGCCGATACGCAGTCGCGGCCCTGTCCATCTCGCGACGCGCCCATGTTTCGCTGCGCCGGGCGACGAAGTCCTGCCAGCGCACATGGTCGAAGGTATGGATGCCGGTCTCGAAACCGGCGGCCGCCACCGCGCGCATGACGTCTCCGGCACGGCGGGCAATGTCCGGGCCAGGCAAGAGCGTGCCGTACAGCAGGGTACGATAGCCGTAATGCCGGGTCACCGACGTGCGCCCGACCTTGTTCAGGAAACCACGCCGGAACACCCGCCGGATAGCGCGTCCGGTGTGATCCGGTCCGAGGCTGAACAGAAACGTGGCACCAACCCCATGTCGCTGGAACAGCGCGACCAGCGCCGGAACGCCTTCGCGGGTGCCACGCAGGGTATCCACATCGACTTTGAGCGCAATGCGGGTTGCGGTCATCTCGAACTCAAGGCACCTTCAATATCCCCTTCTCC
>CAZYIP010000139.1:0-7391 GCA_964646895.1 uncultured Salinisphaerales bacterium
AGAGATATCTTCCTGCCGTCTGCCGGTAGGCCGGCTCATCGCGGCTGAAGCCGCTCCCACAGATCCCCTCTCCCCAGCCCTCTCCCGCCAGCGGGAGGGGGAAAAAGCGGCTTTTAGCCGCAGTCAGGAAAAAATTTCACGCGCGGCCTTAATAAATTTCCGCTCGGGCCGCTATAACTGCACACACCCGCAATCCGCCCCCTGAACGAGGCGGGATGACGATTTGTTTCGCCGGTGCGGGACTTTGTACTATTATTACGGACGAGATTTGATCGCAGGGTAGCGTAATCGGCGTCAGGGGGGTGCCGGGGCTCATGGCGAACAGCGTAATCGATGGATCGGTCCGTGGGTTTCTGGGCGGACTCTCACGGCGGCTGGTGGCGGACCGGCTCTTGTCCGAAGCGCAGGCGCGCGACGCGCAAAAGGAAGCGATACAGACAAAGCAGCGCTTCGTCAGCTATCTGGTAGAGCAGAAAGTGCTGCCAGCGCTGACCATTGCCGAGGCCGCAAGCCGCGAGTTCGGCGTGCCGCTGCTGGACCTGCGGGCGTTCGATCTGAGCAACTCCCCGGTGCGCGAGGTGAGCGAAAAGCTCATCCGCACGCATCATGCCCTGCCCCTCGTCAAACATGGCTCGCGACTGTTCGTCGGCGTCTCCGATCCCACGAACCTGCAGGCGCTGGACGAGATCAAGTTCTACTCCGGCCTGACCACCGAAGCGGTGGTGGTGGAGGAGGACAAGCTCGCGAGCGCGATCGAGGCTGCCCTGACCTCGGCCGATGCGTCGTTGATGGCGTTCAACGAGGCGGAACTCGAGGATCTGGAGTTCCAGGACCAGGATGCCGAGGAGGCAGCCGAAGCGAGTTCGGCCGCGGTGGAAGATGCGCCCATCGTGCGCTTTGTCAACAAGGTCATGGTGGACGCGGTTCGCAAGGGCGCATCCGACATCCATTTCGAACCCTACGAGGGCCTCTACCGCATCCGCCTGCGCCAGGATGGCGTGCTGCGCGAGATCGCGTCGCCGCCGTCGAGCCTCGGCGTGCGCGTGGCGGCGCGACTCAAGGTCATGTCGCGGATGGATCTGGCGGAGCGACGCATCCCGCAGGATGGGCGCATCAAGCTCAACCTTTCCAAGCGCAGCTATATCGACTTTCGCGTCAGCACCTGCCCCACGCTGTTCGGCGAGAAGATCGTGCTGCGTATCCTCGACCCCAACAGCGCCAAGCTCGGCATCGATGCGCTGGGCTACGAGGAAAAGCAGAAGCAGATATTTCTGTCGACCATTCACAAGCCTTACGGCATGGTACTGGTCACCGGCCCGACCGGCAGCGGCAAGACGGTGTCCTTGTATACCGCGCTCAATATCCTCAATACCGAAGACCGCAACATTTCCACTGCGGAAGACCCGGCCGAAATCAACCTTCCGGGCATCAATCAGGTCAACGTGCATCCCAAGGTCGGACTGACTTTCGCCTCGGCGCTGCGCGCCTTTCTGCGCCAGGACCCGGACGTCATCATGGTGGGCGAGATTCGCGACCTGGAAACCGCCGAAATCGCGATCAAGGCGGCACAGACCGGCCATATGGTGCTCTCCACGGTACACACCAACGACGCGCCGCAAACGCTGACCCGCCTGGTCAACATGGGCGTGCCGGCGTACAACATCGCGTCCAGCGTCAGCCTGATCATCGCCCAGCGCCTGGCGCGGCGCCTGTGCTCCTCGTGCAAGAAGCTGGCCGACATTCCCCGCGAAGAACTGGTGCGGGAGGGTTTTCGCGAGGACGAGCTGGACGATCTCAAGATTTACGAGCCGGAGGGCTGTGATCACTGCCACCAGGGCTACAAGGGGCGTGTGGGTATCTATCAGGTCATGCCGGTGACCGAGGCCATCGGCCAGGTCATCATGGGAGGCGGCAACTCGCACGATATTGAAGCGCAGGCAAAGAAGGAAGGCGTACACGACCTGCGCGAGTCCGGGCTGAACAAGGTGCGCCAGGGCGTGACCAGCCTGACCGAGATCAATCGTGTGACGGTGGAATGAAAGTTGTTAAGAATCGCCAAGTGTTATATTTTTGCTCGCTATTAAGGGAAAGTAGAAGCAGCGGAAGTCACGGCTGGCAGCGGTCACCAATGGCAGAATCGCCGACCGCCACGTCATGACCCCACGCTCCTACGGCGAGAAACAGAGGGAGAACAACCATGGTCCAGGCAGCAGCAGCAGCAACGGAAGCGCCGGCGCGTCAGGATACCTTCCGCTGGCAAGGCACCGACCGGAACGGCACCCGAGTCAAGGGAGAATCCACGGGGCTCAATCAGGCCATGGTCAAGGCCATGCTGCGCCGCCAGGGCATCACCCCGACGCGGGTGTCGAAGAAAAGCGAGCTCTTCAGCAAGCGCAAGAAAAAAATCAGGCCGGGCGACATTGCCGTCTTCAGCCGTCAGCTTGCCACCATGATGGCCGCCGGTATCCCGCTGGTGCAGGCCATGGACATCATCGGCAAAGGGCTTGAGAACCCGTCGATGCGCAAGATGGTCGTATCGATCAAGGAAGACGTGGAAGGTGGCTCCGCGCTGGCGGAGGGTCTGCGCAAACATCCGAAGCACTTCGACGATCTGTTCGTCAACCTGGTGGATGCCGGGGAGCGCTCGGGTACGCTGGAGGCGCTGCTGGACAAGATCGCCACCTACAAGGAAAAAACCGAGGCGCTCAAGTCCAAGGTAAAGAAGGCGCTGTTCTACCCGACCGCGGTGATCATCGTGGCGATCATCGTCACCGGCATTCTGCTGTACTTCGTCGTGCCACAGTTTCAGAGCCTGTTTCAGGGCTTCGGCGCCGACCTGCCGGCTTTCACCCTGATGGTGATCCACCTGTCCGAAATGGTGCAGCACGGCTGGTGGCTGATTCTCGCGGTCATGGTGGCGATCGGCGTCGCCTTCGTCCAGGCGCGGCGGCGCTCGCTCCGCTTTCGGCGGCTGGTCGATCGCGTGCTGCTGCGCATCCCGATCCTGGGCGATATTCTCGACAAGGCCGCCGTGGCACGCTTCTCGCGCACGCTGTCGACCATGTTCGCCGCGGGCGTGCCCCTGGTGGAGGCGCTGGATTCGGTCGCGCGCGCGTCCGGTAACGTGGTCTACACCGAGGCCATCCTCCAGATGCGCGATCAGGTTTCCACCGGCCAGCAGCTTCACCTTTCGATGCAGCAGACCGCCATCTTTCCAAGCATGGCAACGCAGATGGTTGCCATCGGCGAGGAATCCGGCGCTCTGGACACCATGTGCGCGAAGGTTGCGGATTTCTTCGAGGAATACGTGGACAACAAGGTGGATGGCCTGAGCAGCCTGCTGGAGCCGATGATCATGGTCATCATCGGCATCATGGTCGGCGGCCTGGTGATTGCCATGTACCTGCCGATATTCAAGCTCGGATCGGTGGTGTAATCGCGGCTTTTGCCGCTGCAGAGCCGCCAGTGCCGCAGGCCGCGATCAGTTCCGGCGATCACGTTTATTGATCGTATCGGCAGCACGCGGCTCGGCATTGTCCTTGGGAGCGACTTCAGTCGCGATCGTCGGGCTTTGTCGCGGCTGAAGCCGCTCCCACCATGTGGTCTGTTCCAACACAATTTCGTTCCGGACCAATAATCGGGGCCTGCCGCGTTGGCAAACAGCATTCACTTCCTTGCGTCCCCCGGACTCGTCGTCATCTCGGCCATCCTCGGCCTGGTTGTCGGCAGCTTTCTGAACGTGGTCATCCATCGCCTGCCGATCATGCTGGAGCGGGCCTGGCGGGCCGAACTGGAAGGCAGCACGGATGCAGCCGACGAAGTCTTCAATCTGGCGCAACCGCGCTCGCGCTGCCCCCACTGCGGACATGTCATTCGCGCAATCCACAACATTCCGGTGCTGAGCTATGTCGCCCTGCGCGGGCGCTGCGCCGACTGCGGCGCGCGCATATCGCCACAATACCCGCTGATCGAGCTGATCTGCGCCGTGCTGTCGGCTGCCGTCGCGTGGCGATTCGGCCTCTCGCCGGAGCTGGCGCCGGCGCTGCTGCTCACCTGGGGGCTGATCGCGCTGGCCGGCATCGACCTGCACCACCACCTGCTGCCGGACGACATCACCCTGCCCATGCTGTGGCTGGGGCTGGGGCTGAGCCTGTTCGGTATATTCAGCACACCCGGCGACAGCATCATTGGCGCGATGGCGGGGTACCTGAGCCTGTGGAGCCTGTATCATCTGTTTCGCCTGCTGACGGGCAAGGAGGGTATGGGCTATGGCGACTTCAAGCTGTTCGCCCTGTTTGGCGCCTGGTTCGGATGGCAGGCGCTGCCGCTGGTTCTGATCCTCTCGGCCCTTTCCGGCTCGGTGGTCGGAATCGCGCTGCTGATGTCCCGCCGCATCACGCGTGAGGTGCCGATCCCTTTCGGCCCGTACCTTGCCGGCGCCGGCTGGATCGCCATGGTGGCTGGCGACAGTATCGTGAACGGGTATTTTTCGTTCGCGGGCCTCGCGTAACCCGCGGCATGCCTGATTGGGAGCGCGGGCGTCCCGCCCGCATGCGGGCCAGAGGCCCGCGATCCAGAGACATTTTCACTCCACGGGTGAATCGGTCGCGACAATGCCGACACAACCATCTAACGCCATGGCTCGCAGCTTGCACCGCAGACCGGCTACCCTATCCGCATGAAACCACGCCTGACCATAGGCCTCACCGGCGGTATCGCCAGCGGCAAATCCGCGGTGGGCGATGAATTCGCGCGCCTCGGCGTGCCGGTGATCGATGCGGACCAGATCGCGCGGGACGTGGTGAGGCCGGGGCAACCGGCGCTGGCGGAAATCCGCGATACCTTCGGCCAGAACGTCATTCAGGCAGACGGCGCACTCGACCGCCAACGTCTGCGCCAGATCGTATTCGCCGACGAGGCAGCCCGGAAAAAGCTCGACGCCATCGTACATCCGCGGGTCGGCGAGGAGCTGCAGCGGGCACGGGAACAGGCAACCGGCGACTATGTCGTGCTGATGGTGCCGCTGCTGATCGAAGCGGGCATGGAAGCGCTGGTCGATCGGGTACTGGTGGTGGACGTGCCCGAGGAGGTACAGATCGAGCGCCTGCGCGCCCGCGATACCGTGGACGAGGAGCAGGCGCGGCGCATGATCGAGGCCCAGGCCAGCCGCGAGCAACGCCTGGCGCGCGCCGACGATGTTTTGCGCAATACCGTGCCGCGCAACCGGTTGCCAGATCTGGTCGCAAAACTGCACAAAGCCTATCTAAGCCTGCAACGGGGCGAGACACAACACCTCGCCGGACAACATTTGCCAGCCTTGGATGAGTGAGTGACAATGGCGGCTTCGTTGCCCTGACGTAGACGACGCCGGCTTTGCCGGTGAACCTCCCTGGCGAATAGGCATTGTGGCGAAAACCCGAGACACTCTGTGTTACGAGCAACCGCTTACCGAGCGTATCCGGACATTTCTGCGTCTGGAGTTTCTGTTCCGGCAGGTGGATTACCATCTCCCCGACCCCGCCCGGTGGGGCCGGCGTGCCGCGATCCATAGCCTGCTGGACGTGCTCATTCTGCTCAGCCGCAGCGATATCAAGACCGACGTCCTCAAGGAGTTGAGCGATCAGCGCCAGTCGCTCACCCGCCTGGAGCGTCGGCGCGGCGTCGACAGCGATCGCCTGGGGCAAGTGCTGAGCGAACTCGACGCGGTGCTGGAAACCATGCACGGCCTGTCCGCGCAGTCGGCCGGCACCATTCTGAAGACGAACGAATTCCTGAACAGCGTGTTGCACCGCTCAGCGATTCCGGGCGGCACCTGCAGCTTCGACCTGCCCGGCTACGATCACTGGCTGGGGCAGCCGCCCGAGCGCCAGGACGAGGACCTGGCCGGCTGGGCGTCCGACATCCGGCCGTTCAAGGACGCGGTGGAACTGATCCTTCGCCTGATACGCCAGAGCAGCAAACCGGTCGACGAAGTGGCCGCCGGCGGGGTGTTCATTCAGAATCTGGAGAGCCCCTGTCAGCTGGTACGGGTGCTGACGCCGACGCCAACCTATCTGTTTCCGGAAATCAGCGCAGGCAAGCACCGGTTTACCATCCGTTTCATGGAGCGCCGCGACGCCAATCAGCGCGCGATACCGACGACCGAGGACGTGGAATTCAAACTCGCCTGCTGTGTGATTTAGCACAATGAATGGAAAACGCGCACGCATCACCCGCTGCCCCAATTGCGGCAAGCCGGCCAAGGCGACACCCGAAAACCGCTGGCGCCCGTTTTGCTCCGAGCGCTGCAAGCTGATCGATCTCGGCGAATGGTTTCGGGAGGAGCACCGCATACCCGACGACACGAATGCCCCGCCAGTGCCGCCGGACGAAGACGACTACTAGATTCGATTCCGCAGTTCAGATTATCGCGTCCACTCCGTGGGAGTAGCACTATCCCCACAGCCCGCGGATCGCGGCAACGCCCTGGGCGCCATGGCCCCATGCACTGTCGAGGTCTTCCGGACCGAGGCCGCCGAGCGCGTAGACGGGCAGATTGACGGCTTCCACCAGGTCTCGAAACGTATTCCAGCCAAGGCCTGTGGCACCGGGATGGCTCGCCGTCGGGCGCACGGGCGACAGCACGGCGAAGTCGGCGCCGAGGCGTACGGCGTGGCGCAACTCTGCAGCATCGTGACAGGATGCGGCAAACCATAGATCGTCCGGCAGCGGTCGCGCCGCAAGCTGTGCCAGGCGTACGGAGGGCACATGCAGGCCGCCCGCTCCGAGTTCCGCCACCATGTGGACATCCCGGTCCAGCAGACAGGCCGCTCCAGCATGCCGGCAACGCGCGATCACCCGCCTTGCGAGCGCCCGGTAGGCCTCGTCATCGAGGGTGGGTACCCGCAACCGCACGAGCTTCATGCCCCGTTCCAGACTTCTGTCCAGACGTGCCAGAAAATCCGCCGTGTTTCCGGGGTGCGCTCCGGTGATGAGATAGCGGTCGGGCAGGCACAATGCGGTGACAATCGGCCCATCCGCCGCCATGAGCGGCCAGGCGCGCAACTCGTCGAGCGGGAGCCAGTGCAGCACCTGCCCTTCAAGGGAATCCGGCACACCGTCGTACGCGGTAACCCGCCACGTATCGAGCAACACTGCGCGTTCCGGATATTCGTGTCGCACCCGGATCAGGGGCCGTGCCGCAATCATGCGAATACCCAGCTCTTCGGCCAGCTCCCTGGCAAGCGCGTCGTAAACGCTTTCACCCGCATCGACCTTGCCGCCGGGAAATTCCCAATCACCAGCGCCGTGTGTGCCCGGTCGTCGCCGGCTCAGCAGCACCCGCCCGGCGGCGTCTTCGACAATTCCGACGGCGATGTGGAGTGGAGAGGTGGTGGTCAAAGCGGGCATGG
>CAZYIP010000139.1:7491-8739 GCA_964646895.1 uncultured Salinisphaerales bacterium
TCGTAGCTGAAGTCGCAGGTCCACACGCGCGCCTGGGCGGTTCCGCGACCGAGAGCGATACGGATGGCGTATTCCGGCCGGGTCATGACGGCGGCGCCATCGGCTTCGCTGTAGTCCGGATCCGGTTCTCCGGCGCGGACGATACGCACCGTATCGAGATGAATGTCGACGCCGCCGATATCCATCTCCGGAACACCGGCTCGGCCCACTGCGGCGAGAATCCGCCCCCAGTTGGGATCGCCGGCGAAAGCGGCCGTCTTGACCAGGGGCGACTCCGCGACCGCATAGGCAACCAGGCGCGCCTCGGCAATACTTGCCGCATCGCTCACTTCAACCTCGATGAAGCGCGTCGCGCCCTCGCCGTCACGCACGATGGCCTGGGCCAGTTCCACGCACACCGACTCCACCGCGGTCGCCAGCACCGCAAAATCCGGATGTTCGGCGGTCATCGCCTCGCCGCCCGCGGCACCGGTGGCGATCAGCACGCAGGCATCGTTGGTGGATGTGTCCCCGTCCACGGTGATGCTGTTGAAGGAAGCGTCCACCGCATCGCCCAGCAGGCGTGACAAGGCGACCGGTGCCACTGCCGCGTCGGTAGCGACAAAGGCGAGCATGGTAGCCATGTCCGGGCGGATCATGCCGGAGCCCTTGGCGATGCCTGTGACGGTCACGGTCCGGTCGCCGAGCGTTACCTGCCGCGATGCCACCTTCGCCACCGTATCGGTGGTCATGATCGCGTGCACGGCGCGCAGCCAGCCGTCTTCGGCCAGATCGGCGATCGCTGCAGGTACCGCCGCGCACATGCGTGCGACCGGAAGCGGCTCGCCGATAACGCCGGTGGAAAAAGGCAGCACCGCCTGCGTTCGGCAACCTGCCGCCGCGGCGACGGCCTCGCAAACGGCGTTCGCCGACTCGACCCCCCGCGCGCCGGTGCCGGCATTGGCGTTGCCGCTGTTGATCACCAGGGCGCGCGGCGACTGACCGCTGGCGAGGTGGCGACGCGCCAGCGTCACCGGCGCGGCACAAAAGGCGTTTCGAGTGAATACGGCGGCAACCTGGGCGCCTTCGTCCAATGCCAGCACGGCGAGGTCCGCGCGACCGGGTTTTTTGATTGCGGCCTCTGCCACGCCGAGGCGAACGCCGGGTACCGGAGTTGCGTTTTGGGGGGGTGGAGTGGGTTGTTTGGCGTTCATTGAGATTCCAGGACCTGGTTTAATTGTTGTGGCTTGGCTGAGGGCGGGCCTTTGG
>CAZYIP010000140.1:0-6038 GCA_964646895.1 uncultured Salinisphaerales bacterium
CTGCCGCTTGAATAAGCATATTTCACGCCAGGATGGCTACCTGGGAGCGCGGCCGTCTCGGCCGCATGCGGGCGGGACGCCCGCGCTCCTCGACCAGGGCCTGTTCACAATCGCGACTGAAGCCGCGATAGTCCACACCCGATCACCCCGGAATCGCCACGCCGGCATCACGCAGACGCGCCAGCTTGTAGCGCAGGGTGCGCGGACTGATGCCCAGGCGCTCCGCGGCGAACTTGCGGCTGCCGCGCCCGGCGCGCAGCGCCTCCAGGATCAGCTCGCTTTCGCGCTTGCGCACGCTGCGATTCAGCGGCGCAGGCGGCGGCGCGGTATCCGGTGTCGCTGGCGGTTCCGGGGCAGTCGCGTCCGGGGTCTGGTCGATGGCTTCAAACCGGATCGCCTGCGCATCGAGCACATCACCGGCAGCCAGGATCAGCGCGCGCTGCAAGACGTTGTCCAGCTCCCGCACATTGCCGGGCCAATCATGGGCGCGCAGGCACGCAATGGCGTCCGCGCCCAGGTCCAGAACGCGACCGCCGGCGTGGCGCGCCAGCAGGCGTGTGGCCAGTATCTCCACATCGGCCGGCCGCTCCCGCAGCGGCGGCAGATGCAGCGGGAACACGTTGAGCCGGTAGAACAAATCCTCGCGGAAGCGCCCGGCGGCGACTTCCTCGCGCAAATTGCGATTGGACGTGGCGAGCACCCGCACGTCGAGCGCCAGCGGCTGGCGAGCGCCGAGGCGCTCCACCTCGCGCTCCTGCAGCACGCGCAGCAGCTTGGCCTGCAGGCCCAGCGGCATCTCCGAAACCTCGTCCAGCAGCAGGGTGCCATTCTGCGCCTGCTCGAATTTGCCGGGCCGCGCCTGATAGGCGCCGGTGAAAGCACCCTTCTCGTAGCCAAACAGGGTTGCTTCCAGCATGTTCTCCGGGATCGCGGCACAGTTGATGGCCACGAAGGGGCCCTGGGCGCGCGGCGAGTAACGGTGGATATAGCGCGCGAACACTTCCTTTCCGGTGCCGGATTCGCCGGTCACCATCACCGTCACCTCCGACGCCGCCACCCGGCGGGCCAGCGCCGCCAGCTCGCGCGTACGCGGATCCGCCGCAACCAGATCGTCGTCCGCAATCGGCGCATTGATAAAGCGGTTCACCGTCTCCACCAATACCTGTGCCTCGAACGGCTTGACCAGATAGTCCGACGCACCGGCGCGCATGGCCTGTACCGCGCTCTCGATGGTGCCGTACGCCGTCATCAGCACGACCGGCAGGTCCGGCGAGCATGCCTTGATGCGCCGCAGCAGGCGTTCGCCGTCCAGACGCGCCATGCGCACGTCGCTGACCACGAGGCGAATGTCCGCATCGCGCAGACAATCGAGCGCAGCGACGCCGTCGGCGGCCGCAATGACCCGCAGGCCCGCCAGTTCCAGGGTGTCGCTCAGTGCTTCACGCAAATCGGCGTCGTCCTCGACGACCAGGACAGTGGCTTGTTGGCTCATGAATCGACCTCGATGGCTTGTCGCTCGCGGATGTCGGTCCAGCGGCCCGCCAGCGGCATGTCTCTGCCGGCTGGCGGCAAGTGAATGATGAAAGTGGCACCGGCGCCCTGCCCCGGCGCCAGCGTTATCTCGCCCCCGTGACTGCGCACGACTTCGCGCACCACGGCCAGCCCCAGGCCGGTGCCTTGGGCGCGTGTGGTGAAGAACGGCTCGAAAATGCGCTCCGCCAGGGCCGCCGGGATGCCGGGGCCGTCATCGTGCACGGTGATGCGGGCGCGGCCGTCAGCCGCCGTATCGATGCACAGGCTGACACGGGCACCGGCGCCGGCGGCCTGCAAGGCGTTGGTGACCAGATTGTTGAGCGCACCGAGCAGGGTCTCGCGCTGGGCGCGTACCGGGGGTGCATTGCCTGCACGGCAGTCGAGCCGGGCACCCAGCGCATCGATTTGCGGCGCCAGCCCCTGGCGCAACGGCTCGACCAGCTCCGCCACTGCCAGCGTCCCCCGCTCGCGCGGATCGCCGCGCACAAAGCTGAGCATGTCCTGCACCAGTTGCTCCAGATGGCGCAAGCGGGCGCCGATACGCCCGGCGATGCGTTCCCGATCCGCGCTGCCGAGATCGCGCGCGCTCAGGTGACCCACGTAAAGCAGCGCCGAGGCCAGCGGTGTGCGGATCTGGTGTGCGAGGCTCGCGGCCATCTCGCCCATGGCGGACAGGCGCTGCTGGCGATCGGCCAGCGCCTGCAGGGCGCGTGCCTCGGTCACGTCCTGCAACACGACGATGCGCCCGGGCTCCTGGCCCAGATCACAACTGGACAGCGTTACGCGGCGCCCGCCATGCAGCTCCAGTTCGCCGTCGGCGCCGCTCGACGCCGCCACCGCGCGTGCGTATATCGTGGTCCAACGGATGCCTTCCAGCGGGGAGCCGAGCAACCGGGTTGCCGTGGGGTTGGCGGTCTGCACAACGCCGTGCGCGTCGAGCACCACCACGCCGGCCGGAAGCGCCGCGAGCAGATGCGACAGGCGGTTGGCGAGTCGTTCCTTCTCCGCCAGTTCCGCGAGGCGCTGATCACGCGCCGACGCCAGCTCGCGACTCAGGCGCTCGACCCGCTGTTCCAGCTCGCGGTAGGAGCCGGTGAGCCGGGTCGAAAGCTCGTTGAACGCCTGAAAAGCCTGGGCCAGCGCCTGTTGCTCGGAATCGGAATTTGCCACTTCGCCGTCCGTCCCCCTGGATTATTATCCTGACGGCGACGTTGTAGCAATCATCGTGCCTTTATTTTATTGATATTATATTCAGTGTATTACGATATAACGAAGTGGACGGCCGTCAAACAACCGTCACCTGATCCGGCATCTTCGGGCGCTGCGCATGGCACTCAAGCCTTACGGTAAACATCGCGCCGATGCCCAACCTTGACGACCACCACGACCAGCTTGCCATCATCGATCTCGTAGAGAATGCGGTAGGCGCCCTGGCGCACGCGGTAGCGTTCCCGGGCGGACAGCTTCTCGGCGCGCGCCGGCCGCGGGTTATCGGCCAGCGCCTCGATGCGAACGAGAATGCGCTGCACATCCTGTCTGTCAAGACGTCGCAAATCCTTGGCTACGGAGCGCTTGAAGACGACCTCAAATCTTGCCATGCGCCTTGAGATCGTTCAGCAAGGCTTCATAGGTCAGGGTCGGCTCGGCCACGCGGTCCTCGAAGGCCGCGAGATCTTCCTGGTCCTCGGCCAGCGATTGGCGCACCGCCTCGTTGACCAGTTCGGAAACGGAGCGGTGCGTGGATGCTGCCTTCAGACGCAGGGACTTGTGAAGTTCAGGGTCGAAATAGATGGTCGAGCGCGTGGACGATTCGTTCATGATGATAACCTCCCACAGCAGCATGACGCTTAAACATCATAACGTCAACTCGATCGTTATTTTATCGTATCGGCAGGTGATCGTTCCCGTTGAATATCGTACTTGCGGATCTTCTCGACCAGAGTCGTTCGCTGCAAACGCAGCAGCTTGGCGGCCTGGGCGACCACGCCATTGGCCTCGTCCAGCGCCTGGCGGATGAAGCCCTCTTCCAGCTCGCTCAGATGGCGGCGCAGGTCGAGCCCCTCCCGGGGCAGCAGCGAAGTGGCGGCGAGAGGCGCCGACACAGGGGTGGGCGGCACTTCGGTCGATGATGGGTCGATGCCCGCGTTCTGCAACACCTTTGACGGCAGGTCGCGGACATCCACCGTCCCGTTCGGGTACATGATGGAAAGCCGCTCCACCACGTTCCCCAGCTCGCGCACGTTGCCCGGCCATTGATTTCGCACCAGCACATCCATGGCCGCGGCGGTGAAGGATACGCCCTCGCGCTGCTCCTCGCGCAGGCGCTCGACCAGAGTGCGCACCAGCGGTGCAATGTCCTCCGGGCGCTCGCGCAGGGCCGGCATGTCGATCGGGAACACATGCAGGCGATAGAACAGGTCGCGGCGGAAGGCGCCCTTTTCGATCGCGTCCTCCAGCTCGCGGTGGGTGGCGGCGATGACGCGCACGTCGGCGCGGATGGTGCGGGTGCCGCCGACGCGCTCGAACTTGCGCTCCTGCAGCACGCGCAGCAGTTTCACCTGCATGGACAGCGGCATGTCGCCGATCTCGTCGAGAAACAGCGTGCCGCCCTGCGCCAGCTCGAAGCGCCCCTGGCGCGACGACACGGCCCCGGTAAAGGCCCCTTTTTCATGGCCGAACAGCTCGCTTTCCAGCAGCTCGCCGGGGATGGCGCCACAGTTGACGGCGACGAAAGGCTTGTCGCGCCGCGACGAGCAGGCCCACAGCGCCTGCGCGGCGACTTCCTTGCCGGTGCCCGTTTCACCCTGGATGAGTACCGTCGCATTGGTCGGCGCGACGCGCCGGATCAGGCTGCGTACCCGGGCCATGCCCTGGCTGCGTCCGATCAGCAGGCGCGCCAGGGTGCGGTCGCGGTCGTCGTCCCCGCGCATCTCCCCACGCATGGCGTGAGCACGGGCAAGTGCCTCGGAAAAAGCCGGCTCGCGCGGTGGATAGGCTGTGGCGATCACGGGTGCCGCTTCCATGTCCCGTGCCGGCAGCTGGCCTTCGGGCAGCAGCCGGATCAGCGGCACGCCGGCCGCCGACGCAGCCGCGGTCATCCGCGCCAGCAGATCGCCGCGTACGCTCTCGCCCACGAGCACCGCATCGCCGGCATCGGCGGTGAACGCCGTCGACCAGGACTCGAAAGGAACGGTATTGATCCGGTAGCCGAGGAAGCGCAGCACGTTATGCAAATAGCCGGCCTGCCCGTCATCGGCGGCGAGCACGGTCACGCCGCTCGTGCCGATGCCGTCGGCCGAAGCGGCCGGCGCGTCCATCACGCCGTTCCTGTTTTCATGGCCGGCCATCGGTCCCCCCGATATTGCGGACAAGCCAAAAACCCTGCCTTTCACTACGGAAGGCGGATCGACACGGTAACCAGCGACACCCGTTAACCGGATCTCCCCCTCGCGGTCCGAAGCATGTCGACCGTTTAATTGGTTATCGCGGGACAGTATTGCGGTGAGGGAGCAGAGAAAGCGTCAGAAAACCGACGAGTACGAGGGCCAGCACGATGAACGGCCGCGGAGCAGCAGCCCGCCAGCCGCGATAATTATGCGTCCCCGCTGCGCTGCGCGCGTGCCAGCGCCACCGCGCGGCGATGGTGGCGGAAGATCATTTTCTCCAGCCAGTCGCGAACCGCATCGCTCATGCCTTCGAAACCCGCGCGTACGGTCAGGGCGGAAGAATGCGTAACCAGCCCGTTCAGCAGCAACGGTCGGGGCAGCTTGGGATACAGATACAGCGTGATCGCAAGGTGGGTACCGACCGGTGGCGGGCGATCGTCCCGCCATTCCAGGCCACGTGCCCCGAGTTTGAGCGCCACCGGCGCGGGCAGCGCCATCTGCCTCGCAAGCACATCGCCCAGCAGATCGAGCGCCAGGCTGAGCTTGGCGTCCAGGCGCACGATCTCCTGCGCCAGCTCGCTTTTCTCTTCCGGGTGCTCGACGGCCGAGTGTTCGAAGATCGCGAACACCCGGAGCAGGTCCTCGTTGGCGGTGTTCTGCCGCACCTGATCGATTTCGTCCGGAAACGCCGGAACCTCACGCCAGCTGAACGGCAGGCGAGCTTCGTAGATCAAACCCTCGTTCAGCGACTCGGTGGGCTCGTCCATGGTTTGATCATAAGGGGAAGCGGGATCGGCGACAATGGACCCGCCCCATTCATGGGGAGAGGGGCCGGGAAACAGTGGAACCATAAGCCGCTACCGCCCGGCGCCCCTGCCGTACTTCATGGATGCGCCCCTGCAAGTGGTCGCGCTCGCGTACGGCCAATACCGTTACCCGGTCCTGGATATCCAGCAACTCACGCAGGCCCTGGGCCAGTTCGTCTGTCTCGGCGGGCGTCGCCGTCACCGAGAAGAACGTCTCCGCCTGACGCCGATGCCGCGCCTCGACGGCAGCCAGCCGCGCCCACTCCCCGGCCTCGGCCCGCGCCAGCAGGTCATGCCCGGCGCGGATCAGTGC
>CAZYIP010000140.1:6138-8713 GCA_964646895.1 uncultured Salinisphaerales bacterium
CCCACTCCCCGGCCTCGGCCCGCGCCAGCAGGTCATGCCCGGCGCGGATCAGTGCGGTCAGCGCCTGCCGGCGTTCGTGCGTCATCGCCATCGCGTCATGCGCCCGCCGCGAGCGCACGGCGCCCACCGGACAACTGTTCGGGAATGGCATCCCAGCCGAGCTTGACTTCGCGGACCAGCGCGGCGACTTCTTCCAGATAGCCGACATCGTTGTGCAGGTTGGCTTCGGTAAGCCGGCGGACCATGTAATCGTACAAACTGTCCAGATTGCCCGCCATCTCGCCACCGACGTCGTAATCGAGACCGGCGCGCAGGCTGTCGATGATCGCCACGGCGCGGCCAATCTGTACGCCTTTGCCGGGAATCTCGCCGCGCTCGATGCAGCCGATCGCCACCGCGACGCGGTCGAGAATGCCCTCCAGCAGCAACTGCACCCGCCGGTGCGGCGTTGCCTCCGGAATGGCCGCATCGATGCCGGTCCGGCGGTATTGCTGCAAGGCGCCATGCACGTTCGCGTAGCTCATCGTGTTCATCCCGTCTGTGTGGTTGTTCCGGCGTGTCGCCGCTGTGTCTGGTTAGCGGCCGGCGGCGGGGAAATTTTAGTGTTCTAGCGCTGCGACGAATTCCCGGCCAGTGGCAGATTGGCCAATTGCTGGGTCAGATAGTGACTGGTGTTCTGCAACTGTCCGACCAGGACATCCATGGCCGTGAACTGCTGCATCAGGGTCTTCTGCAGCTGGTCCATGCGAAGCTCCAGGTCTTCGCGCTGACCACTGATATCGTCGAGCTGCCGCTGAATGCCGTCGGTACGGCTGTCGAACACGCCACCGGTTCGCACCAGGCCGTCGACGGTATCGTTCAGCCCGCGTGCCGCCTCGTTGAGCATGGACACGGTGGCGCCGAAATCCGCATTCAGCGCCTTGTCGAGCCTCTCGCTTTCGAGCTGCATCTTGCCGTTGCGGTCGGTCGTGATGCCGATGTCCACCAGGTTGTCGAAATCCGCCGGCGCATCCGCGACGGTATGGATAAGCGCGTTCTGGAGCTTTCCGGCCACGGTGCGCAGCGTGCTGTCGCCGAGCAGAAGGCCGGCGCGTTCCGGGTGATCCGGATCGTAGGCGGTCAGATTCTTGGCCTGATCATTGAACTTGTTATAGGCGTCGACCAGCTTTTTCAGCGCCCCCTCCACCGCCTTCCTATCGGCGTCGACCGTCACCGTGACCGGTCCGTCGCCGGTCAGGTTCTTGAGGTTGAGCGTCAGGCCCTGGATCGCGGTGTCGTTATCGTTGGACGCGCTGGTGATGTCGAGGCCGTTGATGGTGAATTCGGCGTCCCGCGCCGCGACCGTTTCGGTCAGATTGTTGCGCGCCAGTGCCGACAGACCGGATGCGTCGCTGCTGTTGCCGTCGTCATCGGCAACCGTCAGGGAGATCTCGTTCGCCGCGCCGGTGTCGACGCTGTTAAGCACCAGGCGGTAGCCGCTGCCGTCGTTGACGAGGCTCGCCGAAACGCCGGCGTCGGCATCATTGATGGCGGTGGCGATATCCTGCAGTGAATTGTGTTCGGCGTCGATGTTGATGGTCTTGGCCGCGCCGTCGCCGACCTGCAATGTCAGGGTGCCGGTGCCGAGGGCTGTCGCGGGGTCATCGAAGGCATTGCTGGCGAGCGACTGGGCGCTGGCGAGCTGGGATACCGTGATGCGATATGTGCCCGAGGCAGCATCCTTGCTCGCGCTGACTCCAACGCTGTCCGCATCACTGGACGTCGCCGTGCGGCCCGCCTCCAGATCCTTGAGCCCCTGCAGGGCATCCTGCAACGACGACAGGGTGCTCTTGAGCGTGCCAAAGGCCGAGAGCTTCGCCTGCAGCCCGGCTTCTTTCGTGTCCAGCCGCGTCTGCACCGGCGCGCGCTCGTACGCCAGCATCTTGCCGACGAGCTCGTTGATGTCCAGACCGGAGCCAATGCCGGCCGAGCTGATACCTGCCATGATTCAACCTCGTTCTTGTTTCACCCTCTCCCTAACCCTCTCCCGCAAGCGGGAGAGGGAATCGTGGCCCCCTCTCTCGCTTGCGGGAGAGGGCCGGGGAGAGGGCAGCGCCGCAAGGTGCGATAACAAACCCGTCAGCCCTGACCATCCATCGTGACTGAAGCAACTTTCATACCCGATCCGGCAAAATTCAGGCCCGCGACTCCAGACCGGTGGTATCCAGCCGTCCATGCCGCTGCAGCCGTTCCGCCAGCCGCAGCACCACCTCGGGCGGAATCTGGCGCACCACCTCGTGTGTGCGGTTGTCGATGACCTTGATCACCGTCTTGCCGCTGCCTTCATCCACCTGAAAACGCAGGCCGCGATCGACCTGTTCCAGATAATTGTTGATCATCCGGGCGGCGGCGGAAACGGAAATTTCCGCCCCGCGCCGACCGTTCGCCGGCAACTGTTTGCCGCCTTCCGGTTGCCGCCGGCCGCTGCCGGGGCCATACACGACGGGATCGATCCCGCCCGCCGGCGTAGCCGCATGCACCGCGGTTACCGTACCAACTGTCTCGTCCACGGCGTTTCCTCTGCCTGATGGCCACT
>CAZYIP010000141.1:0-8433 GCA_964646895.1 uncultured Salinisphaerales bacterium
CCGGCCCCGAACTGCGCGCGGTACGCTTGCATGCGCTCGAAATGGTCGCGATATTGGGGATGGTCGCGGAGGAAGTCGAGCAACTCATCGAGGCTGGCGATGCTGATGACGTTCAGGCCGAAGCGCTCTCTGGCCGCGTCCACTGCAGAGGCGGTGCCGCCGGCGCGTTCCTGTCGGTCCAGGGCGATGACAACGGCGGCGGGAGTGGCACCGGCGGCGCGAATGATGTCCACGGATTCACCGATGGCGGTGCCGGCGGTAATGACGTCGTCGACGATGAGGACGCGGCCGGCCAGCGGTGCGCCGACCAGGTTGCCGCCTTCGCCGTGGTCCTTGGCTTCCTTGCGATTGAAGCTGAAAGGGACGTTTCGACTGTGGTGCCCGGCGAGTGCGATTGCGGTGGTGGCCGCGAGCGCGATGCCCTTGTAGGCGGGGCCGAACAGCATGTCGAAATCGGGGTTCGCGTCGGCAATGGCCGCTGCGTAGAACCGGCCCAGCCGGGCCAGCGAGCGGCCGTTGCTGAAGTCGCCCGCATTGAAGAAATAAGGGCTTACCCGGCCGGATTTCAGCGTGAATTCGCCGAAGCTGAGAACATTCTCGCTGATGGCGAGTTCCAGAAATTCGCGCTGGTAGGGTTTCATTCAGGGTCTGCCGGCATTCATTCGCGAGGCTGTGCCGCCGGGCCCGGTCTTGCGTCCCGGAGCGATGGCAGGCCCCGGAATCCGGCCATCCGGCGTTGCTCGTTGTCCATCTGGAACAACCAAACCTCACTCCTCGCTTTTGGTTGGCCGGGTTTTGTGTGCCATGCGGGCTCTTACTTTACCCGATGCATCAGACCGGAGACAATTCGCGCTGCCGGGACGAAAAGAGGAATGACAATGCGAGTGGTTACGCTCAATGCGAACGGCATTCGCGCGGCGGCGCGCAAGGGGTTTTTCGATTGGCTGCCGGAGCAGCGGGCTGATGTGGTGTGCGTGCAGGAGACCAAGGCGCAGGAGGCACAGCTGCACGTCGATCCGGTGTTCTATCCGCGCGGCTATCATGTGTTCTACGAAAGCGCGACGGTTAAAAAGGGCTACAGCGGCGTGGCCCTCTACACGCGGCGCGAACCCGATGAATTGATTCGTGGTCTCGGCTTTGACGAATTCGATCCGGAAGGGCGCGCCATCGAGGCGCGCTTCGGCAATCTTTCCGTAATTTCGCTGTACCTGCCGTCGGGCTCGTCCGGCGAGGTGCGCCAGGCGGCCAAGTTCCGCTTCATGGCGCTGTTCATGGAGCGGCTGCGGCAACTGCGCGAGGATGGGCGGGATTACATCATCTGCGGCGACTGGAACATCGCTCACAAACAGATCGATCTCAGGAACTGGCGCTCCAACCAGAAGAATTCCGGTTTTCTGCCCGAGGAGCGGGCCTGGCTGGATGAACTGCTCGGGCCGGTCGGCTTCGTCGACGCCTTTCGCGTCGTCAATCAGGCGCCGGAGCAGTACACGTGGTGGTCCAACCGCGGCCGCGCCTGGGACAGGAATGTGGGCTGGCGTCTCGACTATCACATGGTCACTCCGGGCTTTCGCGACGCTGTACGCACGGCGGCGATTCATACGGCCAGCCGGTTCTCCGACCATGCACCGCTGACCATCGACTACGATCACACGCTTTGATCCGCATACTCGAAGCGGTTCTTGGCGTGGAGGCGCAACGGGAGATGCTGCGCATTCTGCGCATTGCGTGCAGCCGGCGCATGATCGTGGCCGCCCTCTACGGCTTCTGCTCCGGCATGCCGCTGCTGCTTACGGCGTCCGTGCTTCAGGCGTGGATGAAGCGCGAGGGCGTCAGCCTGGAAGCAATCGGGCTGATGTCGCTGGTGGGCCTGCCCTACACCCTCAAGTTCCTGTGGGCGCCGCTGCTCGATCGCTACACCCTGTCCGTGCTCGGCCGCCGACGCGGCTGGCTGCTGGTGATCCAGCTGGCGCTGATGGCCGCCATCATCGGGCTGGGCCAGACGGACCCGGCGCACTACCCCTGGCTGCTGGCGGCGGTGGCTGCGCTGGTGACTTTTTTCTCCGCCAGCCAGGACATCGTCATCGACGCCCACCGCCGCGAAACGCTCGCCGACTCGGAGCTGGGGCTGGGTTCGAGCCTGTACGTCTACGGCTATCGCACGGGCATGCTGCTGGCTTCGGGCGGCGGCCTGATTCTTGCGGATCACCTGCCGTTTTCGCTCGTGTACCTCATTCTCGGGCTGAGCCTGTCGGTGGGGATTGCGACGACCCTGTTCGCGCCCGAGCCGACGGTGGCGGAAGGTACGCCGCGTACCTTGAGAAATGCCGTGGTGGAGCCGTTTCTCGAATATTTCGCGCGCCACGACGCGTGGTTGATTCTGCTGTTCATTCTGCTGTACAAGGTCGGCGACAGCATGGCCTCGACCATGACCACGCCGTTTTATCTCGACATGGGCTTCTCGCTCACCGCGATCGGCGCCGTGGTGAAGCTGTTTGGCTTCTGGGCGACACTGGCCGGGCTGTTTATCGGCGGTGTCACCATGCTGCGGCTGGGGATTTACCGTGCGCTGTGGCTGTTCGGCATCCTGCAGGGGCTGTCGACGGCGAGCTTTGCCGTGCTTACGCACACGGGCGCCAACGTCAGCGCTCTGGCCGCTGTCATCAGCTTCGAAAATTTCAGCGGCGGCATGGGTACCGCCGCCTACATGGCATTCATGGCGAGCATGACGAATCGAAAATTCACCGCCACCCAGTATGCGTTGCTGAGCAGCCTGATGGGCGTTCCGCGGGTGATTGCCTCCGCGCCGACCGGGTATATGGCGGACATGCTTGGCTGGTCGGCATTTTTCCTGGTGTGCTCGCTGGTAGCGATTCCGGGGCTGTTGCTGTTGCTGCACTTTCGCCGCTGGCTGCGTGCGGCGGATCACACTGCTCCCACAAGTCCGCTCCCTTGACCGAGCGCGTGGAATCTCCACAGGAATTCTTTTGGCGAAAGCAATAAGGAGACATGAATGAAGCGATTGTCTGTTCTGATTCTGGGCCTTTGCGCGGTGTTCGGCTGGACGTCGGCCTGGGCGGCAGCAAAGGCGGAGGCCGGTACGGCGAATCGTGATGTCGCGCTGACGATCTACAGCGGTGACATCGGTGTGGTCACGGAGCAGCGCCCCGCGGAGTTGGTGGCTGGCAGTCATCATCTCACCTTCGATCAGGTGGCGACGCAACTGCTGCCTCAGACCGTGAGCATCGAGCGGCCCGGGCTGACGGTGCTCAACCAGCACTTCGCCTACCGGCCGCCCTCGCGCGCGGGGCTGTTGCAGCGCTTTGTGGGTGAGAAGGTCCGGTTGTTTCCCCGCAAGGCGACCGATCCGGCCCTCGGACGGGATGCGTGGCTGCTGAGTGCCGCCGGCGACGCGCCGGTCGTGCGCATCGACGGCCGCATCGAGACCATCGGAGCGGACAGTCCCTGGCGCATCGTCTTTCCGGCTGCGGTTTTCGAACTCCCTGCCATGCCCTCCATCGAGGCCGACGTGGACGTCACCGAGGGCGGGCACAAGCCACTGGTGCTGTCGTACCTGACCCACGGACTTGCGTGGCGGCTGGACTATGTCGCGAAACTGGATATGGACGGCGGCAAGCTGATCCTCACCGGGCTTGCCTCGATCGATAATCATAGCGGTGTCGCATACCCTGATGCGCAAATCCGGCTGGTTGCGGGCGAGATTCATCGCGAGGCGGCACCGAGGCCTGCGTTGATGCGCGCGATGACCGCCCAAAGCCGCGTGGCGAGCGCAGACTATGCGGCACCTTCGCAAGCCTTCGAGTATTACACCTACACGTTGCCGCATTCGCTGACCCTGGACACGGACAGCAGTATTCAGGTGCCGCTGATCGCGGCGGAACCGCTCGAAGTGACGCGCGAATACCGGGTCGATTCTTCCACGCTCGCGCGCCCGGGGGCAGGCTCGGCTGACGAACCGGTACATGCCCGCGTTCTGCTGCATGGAGAAAATACGCTGAAGCGGCCGCTGCCCGCCGGTATTGTGCGAATCTTCACCCATCGTGGCGAAGATGTCGGCAGCCTGTGGCTGGGCGAGGATCGGCTGCCCGCCGTGCCGGCCGGAGAGTCCTTCACCCTGGAAGCGGGGCGCGCCTTCGACGTGACCGCGCGGCGCATCCGTACCGCGCAGGAGCGTCTCGCCGACAAGCGCGAGGCGGCGTCATGGCAGGTCACATTGCGCAATGCGAAGGATGAGGCCGTAACGGTGCGTGTGGTCGAAGCCCTGCCGGAGAGCTGGACGATTACCAGCGAAAGCGACAAGCACGAGAGCGTGGATGCGCGGCACGTGGCGTGGAAGCTGAAAGTGCCCGCCGGCGGCAAGCGCACCTTGACCTACCGCGTGGAGTGGAAGTCCGGCTGATCCGGAGGCAGGGCGGGAGCAGGCCTTGTGGGAGCGATGCAAGCCGCGATTTGCCGGCACGCATCAATCGCGACTGAAGTCGCTCCCACAATCACGGGCATCCACGGACTTTGTGGGAGCGGCGCAAGCCGCGACAGCCCAGGCTCCTGGCGACGGACAGGCTCTCAGAGAAAGTCGATGTCGTCCAGCGGGTTTTCCCACCCGCGCAGATGGCGGCCCGATTCCGGTTCAGCGTCCACATCGAGGCGCTGTACGTCGAGCGCCCCGGTCCAGTCCTCCGGAGCAGCGACCGCCGCCAGGTCCAGGCCCGTCCAGCTGTCGAAGTCGATTTCTTCCACAGTGCCGTCGAAGTACTGAATGCCGATGGTTTCCGAATGCGCGTCCACGGCGACTACCTCGAACGGCGGGTCGGGCAGGGCCTGATACCAGTCTCCGACATTCGGAGGCTGTAGCTGGAAAGGCATGAGCGCACCTCCTCTTCCGCGCTGCGACTCAACAGCCTCTGGCTACACCTATACACGCTCACCGGAGCGCTTACAAGCGCTGTGCGTAGCCTTTAAAACGGCTTCACGATGACCAGAATGACGATCGCGATCAGGAACAGCGCCGGTATTTCGTTAATCCAGCGGTAAAAAACGTGGCCCCGATGATCGCGGTCCGCACGCAGGCGCCGGCATACCGCACCCAGATAAAAATGGTAGGCGATCAGCAGAACCACCAGCGCCAGTTTTGCGTGCAGCCAGCCCTGGGTAGGCGGCCACCACCAGCCCGCCAGCAGCCACAACCCGAAGGCCACCGTGCCGGCCATGCCGATGGTCATGAGCACGTACAGCTTGTGCTCCATTACCTTGAAACGCTCGCGCCCGGCGGCATCCGTCGCCTGGGCGTGATAGACGAACAGCCGCGGCAGGTAGAACAGCCCGGCAAACCAGGTGACCATGAAAATGACATGAAAGGCTTTGATCCAGAGCATCCTGCTTCTCCGCATGTGACGCACCCAGGCGATCGCGCCGATAATGCCGAATGCAGCGTCTGGCGTCGAGTGCCTTGCCGGCATGTGCCCTGCCCGGCGTGGCATAATGTGCGGTCTGGCAGGACCTGGAGCGGCAAGCGATGATCAAGGTGGGCGTGATTGGCGGAACCGGCTACGCGGGCGCGGAACTGGTGCGCCTGCTTGCGGGGCATCCCGAGGTTCGTCTGCGCCACGTTACCTCGCGTCAGGAGGCCGGCACCGCGCTGGCCGATATTTACCCGAACCTGCGCGGTCGTATCGACCTGATCCTGGAGCCCCCGGAAGCCGAGCGTCTGGGTGATTGCGACGTCGTGTTTTTTGCGACACCGCACGGCGCGGCAATGACGATGGTGCCGGCGCTGCTGGAGGCCGGTGCGCGCGTAATCGACATTTCCGCCGACTTCCGCTTGCGTGACGCGGCCGTCTGGGAGCGCTGGTACGGCCGTCCGCATGCTTGCCCGGCCTATCTTGAGCAGGCCGTGTACGGTTTGCCGGAGGTGCATCGCGCGGCGATCCGCGAAGCGCGGCTGGTGGCATGTCCGGGTTGCTATCCGACAGCCATCGAACTGGGCTTCCTGCCGTTGCTGGAGGCCGGCGTGGTGTCAGTACAAGGGCTGATTGCCGATGCCAAAACCGGCGTCAGCGGTGGTGGTCGGTCCGCGAAAATCGGCTTTCTGTTCTCCGAGGTCAGCGATTCGTTCAAGGCCTACGCGGCCGACGGTCATCGGCATCTGCCGGAGACCCGCCAGGCCCTGGACCTGATGGCGGGGGCGCCGGTGGACCTGACCTTCGTGCCCCACCTGGCGCCCATGGTGCGGGGCATTCATGCGACCCTGTATGCGCGCCTGAACGACCCCGGCGTGGATCTTCAGGGCCTGTTCGAGGAGCGCTTCGCCGGCGAACCGTTCGTCGATGTCATGCCTGCCGGAGCGCACCCCGAGACCCGCAGCGTGCGCGGCGCCAACGTTTGCCGCATTGCGGTGCACAGACCGCAGGACGGAAACACGGTGGTGGTGCTGTCGGTGATCGACAACCTGGTCAAGGGCGCTTCCGGCCAGGCGGTGCAGAACATGAACATCATGTTCGGCCTGGATGAGAGCAGCGGGCTGGAAGGCATCGCGGCGATGCCGTAGGCTCTGAAGCCGCCCACATCCGGGCTGGTGTGACGGGTACGGTGCTGCGCGGGGCGGTGCCTTGCCCCGGCAGCGTACGAAATGCTACTGTCAATGCATAATCGCTATTGAATTTGGATGGGTGGGTTTATGAGCACGGTGGAAACAGAAATACCGCCTGTCGTAGATCTGACCGACGCGGCAGCGGCCAAGGTTCGCGAGTTGCTGGCGGAGGAAGACAATCCCGACCTCAGCCTGCGGGTCTTCGTAAGCGGTGGCGGCTGCTCCGGTTTTCAATACGGATTCACGTTCGACGAAAAGCGGGAAGACGGGGATACGGAAGTCGAGCATGGCGGGGTTACACTGCTGATAGACCCGTTGAGCGTGCAATACCTGACCGGCGCGCAGATCGATTTTACCGACAGCCTGGAAGGCGCCAGTTTCGTCATTCGCAATCCCAACGCGAGCACGACCTGCGGCTGCGGTTCTTCATTCACGGTTTAGCGGACGCATCCGGCGCGGCCGGCAGCAAAAGCGGGTTTTGCCGCCGGTCGATTCGCGACATATCGTCGCACCCTGAGCGGGTGCGATCTCAGCAGCCGGGATAGATGCCGCCCAACACGACCGCTGCGCGTGCGCCGGTGACACTCGGAACATTACCAGCCAGTCCTGCCAGTGTCCGCATTGCCAGCCAGGCGAATGCGCAGGCCTCGACCCACTCTGCTGCAATGCCGAAGCTGTCGGCGTCGGTCACGACGCGCGGATGCAATGCAGCGCACAGATCGCGGCGCAGGGTCGTGTTGCGGGCGCCGCCGCCGCACAGCACGATGCGTTCGTCGCCGGGCCCGAAGCGATCGATGGCGTCGGCGATGGTTCGCGCGGTAAGGGCGCACAGGGTGCGCTGCACCAGCGCTGGTGAAGGCGGCGGCACCAGCGAATCCAGCTTGCGATCCAGCCATGCCGCATTGAAGTAATCGCGTCCGGTACTCTTGGGTGGTGACCGCCTGAAGAAGGGGTCGTCCAGCATTTGCTGCAGCAGCACTTCGTCAACGCCTGCACCGGCTGCCCAGCGCCCGTCCTCGTCGAAGGCGCGACCCAGGTGCCTGACACTCCACAGATCCATTAACGCGTTGCCGGGACCGGTATCGAAGCCGGTGACGGGTGCGCTGCTGCGCGGTAGCAGGGTGACGTTGGCGATGCCGCCGATGTTGATGGCGCAGCGATTCTCGTCGGGGTTTTGAAACAAGGCCTGGTGGAATGCCGGCACCAACGGCGCTCCCTGGCCGCCCAGGGCGATGTCGCGGCGGCGAAAATCGGCAACCGTGGTAATGCCGGTACGGGCCGCGATCAAATTGGGGTCGCCGATCTGGAGGGTGAACGGGTAACGGCCTTCCGGCGCGTGATACAGGGTCTGGCCATGGCTGCCGATCGCGGTTACCTGGCGCCGGTCCAGTCCGGCATCGCCGAGCACGGCCTGCGCCGCTTCGGCGAACGCCAGCCCGACCCGATGATCCAGTTCTCCGAGTGTATCCACCGTCGTGGCGAGGGCGTTTTGTCCGGCCGCCAGCAGGTCCGTGCGCAGATCTTCGGGCAGCGGGTAAGTGCAGGCCGCGAGCAGGCGTGGTGTGGCGGCGGCGCTCAGATCGACCAGCGCGGCGTCGACGCCGTCGACGCTGGTGCCGGACATCAGGCCGATATAGAGATTCATCGCCATGGTCGCCTGATTATGCCGGCTGAAGCCTCTCCCGGAATAGCCGTGTTGCGGGAGTGGTCCCCGCGGGAGCGGCGCGAGCCGGGATTGCTGCCCGGTTCGCCGCGTTAGGGATTGCGCGCGAGGCGAGGGCCATTGTGGTCCAGTTCGTCGAGCTGAGCGAGCAACGGTTCTGTCCGCT
>CAZYIP010000142.1:0-2243 GCA_964646895.1 uncultured Salinisphaerales bacterium
TTCTTTGTGGGAGCGGCTTCAGCCGCGATAAAGCTTCGACAGACAGGCTCTCAACCGCCGCCTTCGTTGATCCGCTGCAGCAGGTTCTGCATGGCGTCGCCGTCGGTGGCTTCCAGCAGGCGCCGTGCGGCGCCGCGCAGGCGACTGATGTCGCTCTGGGTGATGATGCGCTTGACTTCCAGCACGTTGGCCGGGTGCATGCTGAACTCGGTCAGGCCGAGGCCGAGCAGCAGGCGCGTGTAGCGCGTATCGCCGGCCATCTCGCCGCACATGGCGACCGGAATGCCGGCCTGCGCGCCGCTTTCGATGGCGTACTGGATCAGGCGCAGCACCGCCGGGTGGAGCGGATCGTAGAGGTAGTTGACCTGGTCGTCCCCGCGGTCGATGGCCAGAGTGTACTGGATCAGGTCGTTGGTGCCGATGGAGAAGAAATCGCAGTAGCGCGCCAGCAGCGGTGCCGCCAGCGCCGCCGCCGGAACCTCGATCATGGCGCCGACCGGCACGTTCGGATTGAAGGCGAGCTTCTGGCGTCGCAGTTCCGCCTTGATCTCTTCGACGATGTGCCGGGTCTGGCGCAGTTCCTGCACGGTGCTGATCATGGGCAGCATGATGCGCATCTCGCCGCGGGTGGATGCGCGCAGCAGCGCGCGTAGCTGCACCCGAAACGCGTCCTGGTCGCGCAGGCACAGGCGGATGGCACGCAGCCCCAGCGCCGGATTGTTGATGCCCGGCACCGGGCCGCGCTCGGCGGGGCCGGCGCGCTTGTCCGCGCCCAGGTCCAGGGTGCGAATGGTGATCGGCCCGTTCACCGCTGCGACCACACGCGCGTAGGCTTCGTACTGCTCCTCCTCGTCGGGCATGTTGTCCCGGTTCATGTACAGAAATTCGGTGCGGTACAGGCCCACGCCTTCGGCGCCGACGGCGTCCGCCTCGCGGGTATCCTCCGGCAGATCGATGTTGGCGAGCAGGCCGATGTGCCGGTGATCGAGCGACAGCGCAGGCTGGCCCTTGAGCTTGCCGAGCATGCGCCGGTAGCGATTGTCGCGGCGCTGGCGGCGACGGTAGAAGTCGAGCGCGGCCGTGTCGGGCGCCGCCAGCGCGTGGCCCGCGAGCCCGTCGATGATGATGGTCTCGCCGTCCTCCAGCAGGCGCCGCGCATGGTGCAGCCCGACGATGGCGGGAATGCCCAGGCTGCGGGCCAGGATGGCGGTGTGCGACAGGGGGCCGCCGTATTCGGTGACGAAGGCCGCCAGGCCCTGCTGGTGCAGGAGAATGATATCCGCGGGCGTAATGTCCTCCGCGACCAGCACCATGCGGCTGTCTTCGCCGTCGCCGCCGGTACCGCGTGGCGCCAGCGGACGGTCGTGCTGCAGGAGCACGCGCAGCACCCGGGTTACCACATGGTCGACATCGTCGCGCCGGGTCTTGAGGTAGGCGTCGTCCATCTGGTCGAAAACCGCCGCCAGGCTGTCGCGCTGCAGTTTCAGCGCCCATTCGGCGTTGCAATGGCGCTCGCGAATCAGGTTGACGACCGCGTCGGCGATCGCCTTGTCCTCCAGCATGAGCAGATGGGTGTCGATGAAGGCGGCGATGTCGGCCGGGGTGGTGGCCGGAATCCGGTCGCGCACGTCCTGCAACTGCCGGCGCGCCTGTACCAGCGCCTGTTCGAAGCGCTGCGCTTCGGCGTCGACTTCATCGGGCGGAATCTCGTATTCCGGGATGTCGAGATCGATGCCGACCATCCGGTAAACGCGGCCGATGACGATGCCGCGCGAGACGCCGATGCCCGCCAGCCACAGGCTCATGACGCGATGCCCGCGAACCTGTTCCCCCTCCCCTTTGGGGAGAGGGTTAGGGAGAGGGGGGGCGCGACGTTCCACCCTCTCCCCAGCCCTCTCCCGCCAGCGGGAGAGGGGGAATGGATGGTGGACCGAGTACACGGCATGCTCAGGTCTCCTCGTCAAAGCGTCGGTTGACCAGCGCTTCCAGCCCGTCCAGCGCGGCTGCGGCATCGGGACCGTCGGCAATCAGGCGGATGCGGCTGCCCTTGGCCGCGGCCAGCATCATCACGCCCATGATGCTCTTGCCGCTGACCTCCCGGTCGCCCCGGGCGACGAAGATATCGCTGTCGAATTCCGAGGCCAGCGTGACCAGCTTGGCGGCGGCGCGCGCATGCAGGCCGAGACGGTTGATAATGGTGACCTCGCGTTCAAGCATGGAGTTTCCTCAAATGATCAGGCCGT
>CAZYIP010000142.1:2343-8366 GCA_964646895.1 uncultured Salinisphaerales bacterium
CCTAGTCCTCCCGATACAGCATGATGCCGCGGCGACCGCCGGCGAGCGCGATATGCGCCGTCTCGGCGAGGCCGCGGCCCGGATAGTTGTAGACGCGTACCAGCATTGGCAGGTTGACGCCCGCCACGACCTGGCGCTGTGGTCCGGCCGCCGCCGCGATCGCGACGTTGCTCGGCGTGGAGCCGTAGGCGTCCGTCAGCACCAGTACGCCGTCGCCCTGATCGAGCGTCGCCAGGCGTCGCGTGACCTCCTGGCGCAAGCGCTCCGGATCGCCATCGCTGGGGATTGCGATCGCGTCGGTTGGCAGCGCGGCGCAACCGAGCATCTGGTGAGCGGTTTCCATGAGCTCGTGACCGAGGCGGCCGTGGGTCACCAGCAGTACGCCAACGCTCATGGCAGTTCCGAATGGCGCACCAGCACCTGCTCGTAGCGGCCGCGAAAATGCCGGGCCAGCTGCTCGACGATATATACGGAGCGGTGGCGGCCGCCGGTGCAGCCAATGGCGACCGTCACGTAGGCGCGATTTTCGGCCCGGAACGCCGGCAACCAGTCGTTGAGAAAGCCCTCGATATCGGCGACCATTTTAGCCACTTCGGGAGCGCTTTCCAGATATTCGATGACTGGTGCATCATGGCCGGTAAACGGTCGTAATGCCGGATCCCAGTGCGGGTTCGGCAGGCAGCGCACGTCGAATACGAAATCCACGCCATCCGGCACGCCATGCTTGAAACCGAAGGACTGGAACAGGATCGACAGCGTGCCGGGGCGGCCGCCGTGAATGCGCGTGCGGATGATATCGCGCAACTGGTGAATGGTGGTGTTGCTGGTATCGATCGTGATGTCGGCGCAGCGCGCGATCGGTTCGAGCAGCTGGCGTTCCTTGTCGATCGCCTCTCCCAGCGGCGTGTCCGCATCGGTAAGGGGGTGTTTGCGCCGGGTTTCGCTGTAGCGGCGCAGGATCACCTCCTGCTCGGCGTCCAGAAACAGCACCTGCACGTCCAGCCCGGCAGTGCGCAGGGCGTCCACGCCCTCGGGAAACGCCTTGATATGCCGGCTGCCGGCCCGCGCGTCCACGCCCACCGCGAGCAGCGAGTAGCTTTCATCCTGCTCGCTCAGGGTCTTGGCCGTGACCGAGCCGAGCAGGGGCAGCGGAATATTGTCGATGCAGTAGTAGCCCAGGTCTTCGAGCATGCGCAGGGCGACGCTCTTGCCCGAGCCCGATATGCCGCTGACGATGACCAGTTTCATGATGATCCCGGCTCCGTGCGCTCCTGAAGAATCGCATCGTGCCGGCGCGCGAATTCGCGGTCGGCAGCGAATCCCCGCAGCCGCAGCAGATGATCGCGGCACGCGGTTTCCACCAGCACGGCGAGATTGTGCCCGATCGCCACGGGCAGCGTGATTTCGGCGATTTCCACACCCATCAGCTCGCGTTCGCGGCGGCTGCCGGCGAGGCGGTCGCTGTGCGGCAGCCCGGTCTTGTGCGGGTTCACCAGATTGATCAACAGGCTCACCTTCTTGCGATGGCGAATGGCGTTGTCGCCGAATATTGCGCGCACGTCGAGTATCCCCAGGCCGCGCACTTCGAGGAAGTCCTGAATCTCGCGCGGGCAACTGCCGCTGACCTCGTCCGGCGTGGTGAGCACGAAATCGGGCGCGTCGTCGGCGATCAGGCGATGGCCGCGACTGATCAGCTCCAGCGCCAGTTCGCTCTTGCCGACGCCGCTTTTGCCGGTGATGAGTACGCCCAGGCCGAAGATGTCCATGAACACGCCATGCACGTTGATCCGGCGCGAAAGCGCGTCGCTCAGCACATGACGCACCTGCCCCAGCACGCGGCTGGCGGACAGCGGTGTGGTCAGCAGGGCGATGTCGGCCGCGGCCAGGCGCTCGCTCAGGCCGGGTGGCGCGGCGAGATCGTCCGTGAGGATCATGAGCGCGGTATTGGCCGCCGATATCCGGCGCAGCCCGTCGTCAAGCAGTGCGGCGTCGGCTTCACGCCAGTAGTGCAGCTCGGTGGGGCCGAGAACCTGCACGGGGGCCGGCCGTATGAAATCGAGATAGCCGGCCAGTGGCGCCGTGCGCGTGTCCGGATCGCCGCTTTCGATGAGACGGGTGCCGCCGTGACGAGGTGCCGGCCATGCCAGCTTCAGGCTCTGCCTGGCGCGCCGGTAGAACGCGGTTGCGCTCAGGGCCTGTTGACGCATGGGGTGGAGCCGTCCATAGCCTTCTCAGTGCTGCCCCGCCGATGCCGGCGCGTAGCCGGTGATCAGGTCGTACAGCGCTTTTGCTCCGGGCGCCTTGCGCAGGCGGGTGCAGAAATCTTCATCGGTGAATGCTTCCGCCAGCCGGGCGAGTACCTGCAAGTGCTCCTCGGTACAATCTTCCGGCACCAGCAGGCCAAAAACCAGGTCCACCGGTGCGCCATCGCTGGATTCATAATCGATGCCTTCGTCCAGGCGCAGGAACGCGCCCACGCTGTCTTCCAGCCCGCGTACGCGGCCGTGCGGAATTGCAACCCCCTGACCAAGGCCGGTGCTGCCAAGCTTCTCGCGATGAATCAGGCTGGAAAGTACGTCGGCTTCGGTCAGGTAGGGCGTCGCCTGGGCCAGCAGACGGCTCAACTCCTCGAGCGAACGTTTCTTGCTCTTGAGTTCGGCAATTGCCTGCACGCGGTCCGGTGTGACGAGATCGGCAATGTTCATGGTTCGGATCCTGTCGTGTGGGTGCCAATGTAAAACCCGGCACGAGCGTTTGCCGCGCCGGGTCGTAATTGACGGTACGAGGTATGTTCGGGTGTCTGTCGCTTACCCTGCCGGCATACCCGCCTTGAGGAGATCTCTGCTGTGGTAGTTCTTGCGTTTCTCCTTGTATCTGACTATTTGCTTGTTCAGCCTGTCTACCAGGCAGTCCACTGCCTTGTACATGTCATCCTCGGTCGCCTGTGCGAACAGAACCGCGCCGTTGACCACGAGCCTGGCCTCGGCGCGGTGGCGAATCTTCTCCACATGCAATATGACCTCACCATCGATCGATTGGTCGAGGCGGCTTTCGAGCCGTCCCAGCTTGTTGAGAACGAACGAGCGCAGCGCCTCGGTGATATCCACGTGATGTCCGGAGATTTTCAGGTTCATAGGCGTCTCCTTGCTGTTGCGGCAAACGGTCGAACATATCCATTGATCTTCCCCTGGGCCCGTTAACGGACCCTAGCCCGGACGCTTGCGTTCGTGGGAGGGCGCGATGCGCAGGGCCTCACGATACTTTGCCACCGTGCGCCGCGCTACTTTCACCCCTTCCGCAAGCAGTAGCTGTGCAAGCCGGCTGTCGCTCAGCGGCTTGTCCGGGCGTTCCTCGCCGATCAGACGGCGAATCATAGCCTGAATCGCAGTTGCCGAAACCATACCCCCTTCTGTGGAGGCGACGTGGCTGGAAAAAAAGTACTTCAATTCGAATATGCCCCGTGGCGTGAGCATGTATTTATTGGCGGTCGCCCGCGACACGGTAGACTCGTGCACCTCCAGCTTTTCCGCGACGTCCCTGAGCACCAGGGGTTTCATCGCCTCCTCCCCATATTCGAGGAAAGCCCGCTGTTCTTCAACTATTACCTGCGCGACGCGCAGCAGGGTTTCGTTGCGACTCCGCAGGCTATTGAGGAAATAGCGGGCTTCCTGGAGGTGTTGCTTGAGAAAGACCTGATCGTCGCTGCGGTCCGCGCGCCGGATCAGCGACAGATAATGCGCGTTGATATGCACGCGCGGCGCCAGGTCCGGGTTGAGCGAGACGACCCAGCGCTCCTTTTCGCGGGTTACGAATACCTCGGGCACCACGTACTCGTCCGCGTGCGCCGAAAATGGCGCGCCGGGGCGCGGTTGCAGGCTGCGGATCAGGCCGGTGGCGGCATCGATTTCCGCTGCGCCCGGCGCGAGTCCGAGGCCGCGGGCGAGTGCCGCCGTGTCGTGTGTGGCCAGCAGTTCCAGATGCTCGTCGACGATGCGCCGCGCGATGTCGAAGCCGGGCGTTTTGGCGTCGATCTGGTCCAGTTGCAGGCGCAGGCATTCGCAAAGGTCGCGTGCCGCCACGCCGGGGGGGTCAAAGCCTTGCACCACGCCCAGAACCTGCTCGGTGGCCTCGGGCGTGACCTGATAGTCGTTTTGCAGACCCTGTGCAAGCGCGTCCCAATTGCGGGTATAGCCGTCGTCGTCGAGGTCATCGATGATATGCGCGGCGAGTTCGGCCTGCAGTTCGTCCAGTTCCGCAAGCTGCGCCTGCGACAGCAGGTGCTCTTGCAGCGACGGCGACCGATGCAGGCTGGCCTGGCGATACTCCCGGGCAGCCTCGTCCTCGCTGCTCGGCGGCGTGTGCGGTGCTTCGGAATAGATGTCGTCCCACTCGGCATCGACCGGGAGGTCGGTGGGAATGACGTCGGTGGCGACGGACACTTCCGGGTCCGTTTCGTGCTCGAGTCCGTCCTCCCCCGCACCGTCCTCGTCGCGCTCGAGCATGGGATTGGCGTCGATGAACTGCTGGATCTCCGTTTGCAGATCCAGCGTGGAAAGCTGCAGCATCCGGATCGCCTGCTGCAACGCAGGCGTCATCGTGAGCTGTTGCCCCAGCTTGAGCGTAACCGTCTGTTTCATGCGTGGCCGCGTATTGAGTTGTTACGTCCCCCGGACAAGCGTACTGCAAAAAGCGCGCCAGAGGCCAGCGCAGGGTTTCATGCCCGGCGAAATTCACGCAGAAACAACCTCCTCGCCCTTGAGGGAGAGGGCCGGGGAGAGGGTGTCTCCGGTCGGTTTCCGCCCCCTACAGCCGGAACTCCTGCCCCAGATATACCGAGCGCACCTGCTCGTCGTCGAGCACGTGTTCCGGGGTACCCTCGGCGATCACGCGGCCGTCGCTGAGGATGTAGGCGCGCGAGCAGATGCCCAGGGTTTCGCGCACGTTGTGGTCGGTGATGAGCACGCCGATGCGCCGCGACTGCAGGTGCTGAATGATCTGCTGGATGTCCGATACCGAGATCGGGTCGACGCCCGCGAACGGCTCGTCCAGCAGGATGAAGCGCGGGTTCGCCGCCAGCGCGCGCGCGATTTCCACCCGCCGGCGCTCGCCGCCGGACAGGCTCATGCCGGTATTGGTGCGAATGTGATCGACATGCAGCTCTTCGAGCAGGGCATCGAGGATTTCGCGGCGCCTGGCGCGGGTGTCGAGATCGCGCCGCATCTCCAGAATCGCCATGATGTTCTTCTCGACGCTGAGCTTGCGGAACACCGAGGCTTCCTGCGGCAGATAGCCGACGCCGCGCCGTGCACGGGTGTGCATCGGCAGGTGGGTGATGTCCTCGCCTTCGAGCAGGATGCGGCCGCTGTCGGCGGCAATCAGGCCGACGATCATGTAGAAACAGGTGGTCTTGCCTGCGCCGTTCGGGCCCAGCAGGCCGACCACCTCGCCGCTTTGCACGCGCACGCCGACGTTGTCCACAACCGGGCGCTTGCGATAGTGCTTGGACAGGCCTCGCGCTTCGAGCGTGATGGCCTCGGTCATTGCGCGGCACCGTTTTGTTGCGGGTGGATGATGATATGGACCCGTCCGTCACCCGATTCGCCGCTGTTGGCGACGATCTGCTCCGTGCCTACGTTGTAGCGGATGACGTCGCCGCGCAACAGGTCCTTGTCGCGATGAAGAACGGCGTCGCCTTTCAGCGTGACCATCTGATTGGCGGTGGTGTAGTGAATCTCCTGCGAGGTGCCGGTGACGGGTCGCTCCACCTGCTCGGTGACGCCCTGGTACAGGTGCGCCGGCGAGCCGGTGAGGGTGGCGACGTAGTCGCGCCGGTTTTTCTCGCGCGTGATCACCAGGCGCTTGCCGGTGAGCACCAGTTCGCCGCGCGTGACCTTGACGTTGCCGGTATAGACGCTGACGCCGGTGCGATCGTTGAGCTGCGCCTGGTCGGCCTCGATCTGAATCGGCAGCGGCTTGTCGGTCGTGGCGCCGGCGGCCAGCGTCGGGCTCAGTGCCAGCAGGGC
>CAZYIP010000143.1:0-4113 GCA_964646895.1 uncultured Salinisphaerales bacterium
GTGTAGCCGGGTACCAGCAGAAACCCGAAGCGAGCGAGCGGCTTGCTCCCGTCTCGCCCGGATCGGTTGAGCGGGTGAGGGGGCCCGGCGAGTTGTTCAGGCAGGTGTGTGGGCATGGTGTGATCCTCGACCGGCCAGCGTACCCAGCTCGAACAGATCGTCGGCCGGATTGGCTGGGGCGGTGCGGCCGCGACCGCTTTCTCCCGGAGGGTTTCCGGCGCGGGCGGCGGTGGGCGTCTTGCCGAACAGCGATTTGAACTGCCGCGAGAAATGCGCGGTGTCGGCGAACCCGCATTCCCAGCCGATTTCGCTGATGCTGCGGTCAGTGTGAGTCAGCAGCCACAGCCCGTAGCGCAGCCGCAACTGGCGCGAGAACTGCTGCGGGCTCATTCCCATCTCGTCATGGAAGCAGCGTTCGAGCTGGCGCCGGGAAAGGTTGATGCGGCGGGCGAGTGCGTTGCTGGACAGGGGCTGGTTCAGGTGCTGCTCGATGAGCAGGATCGCTCGCCGCACGCGATTGTCGCGCACCTGCCCGTTCAGCAGAGGTTGCGGCTGTGGCTGCGAAGCCGAACCGCGCCGCGCGTGGTCGATCAGCATGATGCGCAGGCTCTTCTGGGCCCATGCGCGGCCGCAGTGATGCTCGATCAGCCACGCTGCGAGATCGGCGGCGGCCAGCCCGCCGGCGCAGGTAATGCGATTGCCGTCGACCACGAAGAGCTGGTCCGCAACCGGCGTTACCTCCGGAAAGCGTTCCATCAGATCGTGATGATGGTACCAGCTCACGCAGCAGCGTCGGCCCCGCATCAGCCCCGCCTGAATCAGGGCGAACGGCCCGGTGCACAGGCCGATCAGCGGCACGTTGCGCGCGGCTGCCTCTTGCAGGAAGGCGACGGTCGCCGCATCGGCAGGCGGTTCCTCATGAAGCAGGCCACCGACGACAACGATGTAGTCGAATCGCGCCGGCTCGCTGAACCTCTCCCACGGCGCGATATGCACGCCGCAGCTGGCGCGCACCGGGCGGGTATCGGGCCCGAGCAGGCTCCAGCGCACATGCACCTGGCGGCTGGAGTCGCCTTCGTCGGCGGCCAGGCGCAGGCAGTCGATAAAGGCCGCGAATGGCAGCAGGGTAAAGTGGGGCAGCAGGATGAAACCCACCGAAAGCTGCACCGCGCCGGGCGCGACGGAAGCGGGCGGCAGGGAAAGGTTCAGGCTCATGCTATTGCTCTGTTCGCCATTGACCCGGAATATGCGTTAGCCCATTGTGGGGGCGGCTTCAGCCGCGATTAAAGCCGGGGCATCGCGGCTTGCGCCGCTCCCGCAAAAAAGTTTCCACCATGACGCTATCATGGTCGGATGTATGAAATGTGCCCTGAATGTCGCGAATCTTCAAGCGTTCGGTGGGTGAGTCAGGTTTAATGATGCCATAGTCGGCCGCGGGCCGATGTATCGGCAGTGGTTTTTCAGCGCGCTGGGTGGTGAGTAAATGGCTATCAGTGTGTTCGACCTGTTCAAGATCGGCATCGGGCCTTCCAGCTCGCATACCGTCGGGCCGATGCGCGCCGCGTTGATTTTCGCCAACGGCCTGCGCGAGGCAGGCCAGCTCCAGGCTACGCGGTATGTAAAGGCCGAGTTGTTCGGTTCGCTGGGTTTTACCGGCCGTGGGCACGGCAGCGACAAGGCAGTCATGATGGGGCTCGAAGGCGAGGCGCCCGATCTCGTCGATCCCGCAACGATTCCGGCACGGCTCGATCGCATTCGTGCGGAAGGCCGGCTGATGCTGCTGGGTGAATGTGTCATCGCTTTCAACGAAAAGCGGCATCTGATCTTCAACAAGCGGGAAACGTTGCCTTATCACTCCAACGGTATGCGCTTCACCGCCTATGGCGATGGCGACGAAGTGCTTCGCCAGAAGATCTATTACTCCGTAGGCGGTGGTTTCGTCGTCAACGAGGAGGCAGCCGGCGCCGACCGGATCAAGGAAGACGACACGCCGCTGCCCTATCACTTTCTGTCCGGCGATGCGCTGTTGCAGATGTGCCGGGACAATAACGCCTCCGTCAGCGAACTGATGCTGGCCAACGAGCGCAGCTGGCGCAGCGACACCGAGATTCGCGACGGGTTGCTACGCATCTGGCGGGTGATGCAGGAATGCGTGGACCATGGCATGGATACCGAAGGCGTGCTGCCCGGCCCGCTCAAGGTCAAGCGCCGCGCGCCGGGCCTTTACCGCAGCCTCAGTCATCGTCCCGAAGCGTCATTGAAGGACGGACTCAGCATCATGGACTGGGTCAATCTCTACGCGTTGGCCGTAAACGAGGAAAACGCCGCCGGTGGCCGCGTGGTGACCGCACCGACCAACGGCGCCGCCGGCATCATACCGGCGGTGCTGCACTACTATGAGCGCTTTTGCCCGACGGCAAACGACGACGGTATCGTGCGTTTTCTGCTCACCGCCGGAGCGATCGGCATCCTTTACAAGGAGAACGCTTCCATCTCCGGTGCCGAGGTCGGTTGCCAGGGCGAGGTCGGCGTGGCCTGCTCCATGGCGGCGGGCGCGTTGACCGAAGTTCTGGGCGGTACGCCGGCGCAAGTGGAGAACGCGGCCGAGATCGGCATGGAGCATAACCTGGGCCTGACCTGCGACCCGGTGGGCGGCCTGGTGCAGGTGCCGTGCATCGAGCGCAACGCCATGGGCTCGGTCAAGGCGATCAACGCGGCGCGCATGGCACTGCGCGGCGACGGCCAGCACTGCGTGTCGCTGGACAAGGTGATCAAGACCATGCGCGATACCGGCGCCGACATGAAAACCAAGTACAAGGAAACCGCGCGCGGCGGGCTCGCGGTCAACGTCATCGAGTGTTGACATGAAAAAGTATTCGATTTTCAGCCTGGCGCGCAACGCCCTCAGCCATCACGAGAAATGGCCGCAGGCCTGGCGCAGCCCCGAGCCGAAGAAACGCTACGACGTCATCATCGTCGGCGGCGGCGGGCACGGGCTGTCCACCGCGTACTACCTTGCCAGGGAGCACGGCATCAGCAATATCGCCGTGCTGGAGAAGGGCTGGATCGGCGGCGGCAACACCGGGCGCAATACCACCATCGTGCGTTCCAACTACCTGTGGGACGAAGCGGCGCGACTGTACGAGAAGTCGCTTCAGCTCTGGGAAGGGCTGAGCCAGGACCTCAACTACAACGTGATGTTCAGCCAGCGTGGCGTGTTCAACCTCGCGCACACCCTGCAGGAGGTGCGCGACTGCTGGCGCCGGGTCAACGCCAATCGCCTCAACGGCATCGACGCCCAGTTCGTCACGCCGGAGCAGATCAAATCGATGGTGCCGCTGATCAACACGTCGCCGGACGCACGCTACCCGATCATGGGCGCCTCCTACCAGCCGCGCGCCGGCACCGCCCGTCACGACGCGATCGCCTGGGGCATGGCCCGCGGCGCCGATGCGCACGGCGTGGACATCATCCAGAACTGCGAAGTCACCGGCATTCGCCGCGACAACGGCCGCGTCACCGGCGTGGAGACCACCCGCGGAAGCATCGAGGCGAACAAGATCGGCGTCGTGGTGGCCGGTCACGCCGGTGTTCTCGCAGAGATGGCCGGCCTGCGCCTGCCGGTGGAGAGTCATCCGTTGCAGGCGCTGGTGTCGGAGCCGGTCAAGCCGATCCTGGACAGCGTGATCATGTCCAACGCCGTTCATGCCTACGTCAGCCAGTCGGACAAGGGCGAACTGGTGATCGGTGCCGGTATCGACCATTACCTGGGCTATGGCCAGCGCGGCAGCTTCCCGATCATCGAGGGCACCCTGACGGCGATCAAGGAATTGTTTCCCAACTTCAGCCGCATGCGCATGCTGCGTCAGTGGGGCGGCATCGTCGATGTCTGCCCGGACGCCTGCCCGATCGTGAGCAAGATGCCCGTCAAGGGTCTGTATTTCAATTGCGGCTGGGGCACGGGGGGATTCAAGGCGACACCGGGTTCCGGCTGGGTTTTCGCGCACACCATCGCGCGCGACGAACCGCACCCGCTGAACGTGCCGTTTGCCATCGACCGGTTCGTCACCGGTCATCTGATCGACGAGCACGGCGCCGCCGGCGTGGCGCATT
>CAZYIP010000143.1:4213-8364 GCA_964646895.1 uncultured Salinisphaerales bacterium
CGGTTCGTCACCGGTCATCTGATCGACGAGCACGGCGCCGCCGGCGTGGCGCATTAGGGGTTGGATATTCAATGTGGGAGTTTCCATGTTCCGGGTCAAGCGGTCAGCACAGCGTAGCGGGAACAGAATTGTGGGAGCGACTTCAGTCGCGATGATTGCGTGCGCTCAATCGCGGCTGAAGCCGCTCCCACGGGGTTCATGGCATCTCAGACTCCGTGGGAGCGGCGCGCGCCGCGACATCTTCACCTCAATCGCGGCTGAAGCCGCTCCCACAAACGCAACTTGCTCCGGATCAAACGGCGAGGGAGTCCCGAAATGTTGCTGATTGATTGCCCGTGGTGCGGCCCCCGCGACGAGGTGGAATTCTCCTACGGCGGCGAGGCGCACATCGTCCGGCCTGCCGACCCGGAGGCGCTGAGCGACGAGGAATGGGCCGATTACCTTTTCTTCCGCAAGAACATCAAGGGCTTGCAGTCCGAGCAGTGGTGCCACACCCACGGCTGCCGGCGCTGGTTCAACGTGCAGCGGGATACCGTCACGTACAAGATTCATTCCGTGTACCGCATGGGCGAACCGGCCCCCGGAGGCGAGCCGTGAGTGGGGGATACCGTCTGGACGAAGGTGGTTGCATCGATCGCAACCGCCCGCTGCGCTTCAGTTTCAATGGCCGGCAGCTGGAAGGCTATGCGGGCGATACCCTGGCGTCGGCCCTGATTGCCAATGGCGTGGATGTGGTTGCGCGCAGCTTCAAGTACCGCCGTCCGCGCGGAGTGATCGGCAGCGGTGCGGAAGAGCCCAATGCGATCGTCCAGCTGGAGGAAGGCGCGCGGGCGCTGCCGGCTCAGCGGGCGACACAGGTCGAGTTGTACTACGACCTCAAGGCGCGCATGGTCAACGCATGGCCCAGCCCGCGCTTCGATTTGAGTGGCGCCCTGGGCGTGGCCTCGGCGCTGCTCCCGGCCGGGTTTTACTACAAGACCTTCATGTGGCCGAAGCGCTTCTGGATGAAGTACGAACACGTCATCCGCGAAGGTGCCGGTCTCGGCTACGCGCCCACCGAGGCGGATGCCGACAGTTACGACAAGATCAACGCCCATTGCGATGTGCTGGTAGTCGGCGCCGGCCCGGCCGGACTGGCGGCGGCACTGGCCGCCGGGCGCAGCGGCGCGCGCGTCATTCTGGCCGACGAGCAGAGCGAATTCGGCGGCAGCCTGCCGGGCTCGACGGAGCGCATCAATGGTGCGCCGGCTGGCGCCTGGGTCGCTGCCGCGCGTACCGAACTGGCCGGCATGCCGGAGGTGCGCCTGCTGCCGCGTTCGACGGTGTTCGGTTATTACGATCACAACTTTTTGTGCATTCTGGAACGCATCAGCGACCACTTGCCGCTCGCCGCGCAGGGAGGGCCGCGCCAGCGCCTTTGGCGGGTGCGCGCCCGTCAGGTGGTGCTGGCGACCGGCGCCATCGAGCGGCCGCTGGTGTTCGGCGACAACGACCGCCCGGGCGTGATGCTCGCCTCCGCGGTGTCCACCTATATCAATCGCTACGCGGTGGCGCCGGGCAGGCGGGCGATCGTGTTTGCCAACAACGACGGCGGCTACCGCACGGCGATGCACCTGAAGCGCGCGGGTGTGCAGGTGGCCGCAGTGGTGGACTCGCGGCCGGCCGCCGACAGCGCCTGGCGCGAGGAGGTGGCTTCCGCCGGTTTCCGTATCCTCGACAACCACGTGGTCACCGCCGCCCGCGGCGGCAATCGGGTGAGGGGAGTGGAAATCGCCCCATTGAGCGGCGACGGCCGGCGCCTGGCGGGCGCCATCGAGCGCATCGCGTGCGATCTGATTGCGGTCTCCGGGGGCTGGAGTCCGGCGGTGCATCTGCATTCCCAGGCCGGCGGCCGGCCACGGTTCGATGAGTCCAAGGCCTGCTTCGTTCCTGGCGAATCCGCCCAGGCCGAGCGCTCCGCGGGAGCCGCCAACGGCACCTGGGGCCTGACCGGGTGTCTGCGCGAAGGCTATCAGGCCGGCGCCGGCGCGGCGGCTGCGTGCGGATTCGAGGCGCCGGAGCAGGAGCGCATGCAGACCGACGAGCTGGAAGAAACGCCGTTGAGGCCGTTGTGGCTGGTGCCGGGGCGCAAGCCGGTGAGCCGCGGGCCCAAGCAGTTCGTGGATTACCAGAACGACACCACGGCGGCGGATATTCATCTTGCGGTACGCGAAAATTACCGCTCGATCGAACACGTCAAGCGCTACACCGCGCTCGGTTTCGGTACCGATCAGGGCAAGCTGGGCAATATCAACGGCATGGCGATCCTGGCCGAAAGACTGGGCCAGGGGCTGGAGGAAACCGGCACCACCACGTTCCGGCCCGCGTACACGCCGGTGACCTTTGGCGCCATTGCCGGGCACGACGTGGGCGAACTGTTCGATCCGGTGCGCAAGACGCCGATGCATGCATGGCATGTGCAGGCGGGTGCGGAGTTCGAAAACGTCGGGCAGTGGAAGCGCGCCTGGTATTACCCGAAGCCGGGCGAAACGATGCACGACGCGGTTGCCCGCGAGTGCCTGGCGACCCACAACAGCATCGGCGTGCTCGACTACTCGACCCTGGGCAAGATCGACATCAAGGGGCCGGATGCGCCGGAACTGCTCAACCGCGTGTACTCCAACAACTGGAGCAAGCTCGGCATCGGCCGCTGCCGCTACGGCATGATGCTGGGCGAGGACGGCATGGTGATGGACGACGGCGTCACCACGCGGCTGGACGAGCAGCATTACCTGATGACCACCACCAGCGGCGGCGCGGCGCGCGTCTTCGCCTGGCTGGAGCGCTGGCTGCAGACCGAATGGCCGGATCTCAAGGTCTATCTCACCTCGGTGACCGACCACTGGTCGACCGTCTCCATCGCCGGTCCCAACAGCCGCAAGCTGGTCAGCGAAATCTGCGAGGGTATCGACTTCGCGCACGAGGCGTTTCCGTTCATGTCCCTGCAGCATGGCAAGGCAGCCGGCGTGCCGGCGCGGGTGATGCGCGTCAGCTTTACCGGCGAGCTGTCCTACGAAATCAGCGTGCCCGCCAACTATGGCCTGTATCTGTGGCAGGCGGTGATGGAGGCGGGCGAGAAGTATGACGCCACACCGTACGGCACGGAAACCATGCACGTGCTGCGCGCGGAAAAAGGCTTCGTCATCGTCGGTCAGGATACCGACGGCTCGGTAACGCCGGTGGATCTCGGCATGGACTGGATCGTCAGCAAGCGCAAGGACTTCATCGGTCGCCGCTCCCTGTCCCGTCCGGACAGCCTGCGCGACGACCGCCGCCAGCTGATCGGGCTGCGCACCGACGATCCCAACGAAGTGCTGCCGGAAGGGGCTCAACTGGTCAACGATCCCAATGCCACCTATCCGCTGCCGATGGTGGGATATGTCACGTCCAGCTATTACGGCGCCCGGATCGGCCGTTCGCTGGCACTGGCGCTGGTCGACGGCGGCCAGCATCGCATGGGCCAGAAGGTGTACGCGCCGCTTGCCGACGGGCGCGTGATACGCGCCGAGATCGTCAAGCCGCTGTTTTTCGATCCCGATGGGAGCCGGCAGAATGTCTGACACGATCGAAGTGGTCAGCCCGCTGAACGAAATACCCGCCGCGGCCAGCCCCGCGCTGTCGATGCGCGAAGTGCCGTTTCTCGGCTACCTGAACCTGCGCGGGCAGCCGGACGAGCCGGCGTTTCTCAAGGCCGTGCGGGCAGCGGTGGGAGTGGACCTGCCGCTCACGCCCAACACGGCAGCGAGCGGCGACACCGGAGTCTCCGCGCTGTGGCTTGCGCCGGATGAATGGCTGCTGGTGACGGCGTCCGGCACCGAGACGGAGCTGGCGCGCACATTGGTGGACGGCTTCGGAGACCTGTTCGCCGGGGTTACCGACAACAGCAGCGGTTTTACCACGATCGAAGTCGCGGGTCGCGGCGCCCGCGACCTGATCGCCCGTGGCTGCTCGGTGGATCTCCACCCGCGCGAGTTCGGGCCCGGCCGTTGCGCCCAGACCCTGCTCAGCAAGGCCACCGTACTGATCCACCAGACGGATGCCACGCCAACCTTCCGCGTGGTAATCCGGCGCAGCTTCGCCGACTATCTGTGGCGCTGGCTGGAGAGTGCTGC
>CAZYIP010000144.1:0-8347 GCA_964646895.1 uncultured Salinisphaerales bacterium
AGATTGGAGCGTGGGTAAAACGGATTCTCACCGCGATTTGGCGCGGTGAGAATCAAGCGGGACGCCGGTGGTCCGCGTACCAGCTATCGGCCCGGAACGTAGGGCCTTATTGTGGGAGTGGCCTCAGCCGCGAGGAAGCACGACAATCGCGACTGAAGTCGCTCCCGCAGACAATGCCGGACCACGCGCTACTGATACTGTTTGAGGGGTGCAACGCCAGGAACCTGGGCCCTCACTACCCCGGCATGATCACTTCAACCGTTGGAAAATACGTCGTAAAACGGCCCTTATCCCGTGTAACGAGCGCCAGCCGCTCTACGGCCGCATGTGCCCCGATAAAGAAATCGGGCAGCACATTGCTCTTTTTCCCATTGTTTCGGCGATACCTGACATAAGCCTTTCCGGCGAGAAAGAGCGCCTCGCGCGGGATCGGCCTGATGTCGAATCCCAGCCAGCCGATCAAAGCCTCTATCTCTTCGATCGTTTCGTAACCGATGGCACACTCCGCATAGATGACAGGATTGATGACAAATGAGCACGTCTCGTCCAGATTTTCCAGCGTTGCCGCGCTCCACTCGAACCAACCACTTTTCGGGTCCGCCAGGTCCGTCACCACACAGCTATCCACCAAGACCAGCGACACCGGTCAGGTACCACGCGTCAATGCCATGATCTCGTCGGTGCTCATGCGTAGTTTCCCAACTCTGTGAGCGGTACGGAAGCGGCTCGTACGGCGCTTGCGCGACCTGATTTTCTTCAAGTACCAGCGTCCATTTTCATCGCGCTCAAACTCGACTTCGGTCGCCGCCGGCCGAATGCCCATATCCTCTCTGACCTGTTGCGGAATGGTGACTTGACCCTTGCTGGTAACACGCATATCTTCCTCCGCACTAGTTCGGTATTACAGTAATAGTAATACCGCTGTCCGGGAAATCCAAGAGTGGAAGCCAATAATTCCATCACGTGGGAGGCCAGACTGCGACAGCCGTCGGTAGTACAGTCCCATCTTGCGGCGCCCGATGATTGCCGGATCAGGAAATCGTGATATGCCCGCCATTTTGCGCAGCTTTATCAAATCGAGCTTTTTTCGAGCAACCGCCGTAGAATACGGGCGCTCAGCCAACGGAAGGAACACGCAACATGCGATGGATCGCGACGACGATGCTTGTGTGGGCATCGTTTTTTCCGGGCGTGGTACTGGCCGCGCCGGCACCGCCGGTGGAACTGGTCGATGTCTATCGCGGCCATGTCGACCTGTCCCGGTATTGGGTCAGCGAAAAGTTCGACGGCGTGCGCGGCTACTGGGACGGCCATCGGTTGTTGACACGCGGCGGGCACATCATCGATGTTCCCCCGTGGTTTACCGCCCATTGGCCCGACACGGCCATGGATGGGGAGCTTTGGGCCGGGTACGGCCAGTTTTCCCGCGCATCGGTCATCGTGCGTACCGCCGGCTCCGACGATCCGGCCTGGCATGAGATCACCTATCGCGTTTTCGACCTGCCCGACCACGGCGGCACCTTCGATGCGCGCGTGCCAGCGATCCGCGAGACGGTCGCCGCCATCGGCGATCCCTGGGTTGTTGCCATCCGGCAGTTCCGGGTGGCCGACGAACAGGCACTCCATGACGCGCTCGCGCGCGTGCTCGCCAGGGGCGGCGAAGGGCTGGTGCTGCATCGGGGAGATGCGCCCTACCAGGCCGGGCGCGGTGTGGGCCTGCTCAAACTCAAGCCGTACGAGGACGCGGAGGCGAAAGTCATCGCCATCAATCCCGGCCGGGGCCGGCTGGAAGGCCTGATGGGCTCGATCGACGTTCGCACCCCGGACGGCCGGGTTTTCGCCATCGGCACCGGGTTCAGCGACGCGGAGCGCGCCGATCCTCCGCCGGTGGGCTCCTGGATTACCTACCGATTCAACGGCCTCACGACCACCGGCCTGCCGCGCTTCGCCCGATTCCTCCGCCGCCGCCCCGACGGACCACCCCCCGAATGAAAAATGGGGTCAGTTCTCGCATTGTAGCAAGCCTGAGACTCGCTGATGTCCACTCCAGCCTGGACCGCCACACGAATCAGTGGAATAGTCACGCCCATGACCTGCCTGCACACCATCGCCAAACGATGCCTCGATTGCGTTGACCCCGTCGAGAAGGTGCGCCTGACCAGTCACGCCTGCAAAGCCGTGCTTGAGGGAGAATCGGGCGTCGAAGCCACAGCACCGGCACCCGAGCCGATTGCACCACCCGGGCGCCCTCCACGGCCACGCCTGGTCCCGCCGCGACAGTTGCCCAGGCGCTCACTGGGCACTGCGGAAGGACGCGCCGCGCTGGTACACGCGGTGGCGCACATCGAGTTCAACGCCATCAATCTGGCGTGGGATGCGGTCTATCGGTTTCGTGGCATGCCTGCGAGTTTCTACCGCGACTGGGCGGCTGTCGCCAACGACGAGGCGCGCCACTTCACCATGGTCTGCACGCGGATGGCCGAGATGGGCATTGCCTACGGTGATTTCGACGCTCACAACGGCCTTTGGGAGATGGCGGAAAAAACCGCGCACAGCGACACCGCACGCATGGCGCTGGTGCCCCGCGTGCTGGAAGCGCGCGGGCTGGACGTCACGCCCGGCATGATCGAGCGCTTCAACAGCGTCGGCGACGCAGCGACCGTCAGCGTGCTGCGGGTAATCCTGCGGGAGGAAGTGGCTCACGTCGAGGCCGGCACACGCTGGTTCCACTGGTGTTGCAAACGTGACGACCTCGACCCGGAAGCCACCTTTCGTGAACTGTTGTGCCAATACATGGGAGGCGCACCACGCGGTCCGCTCAATCTGGAGGCACGCCGCCGCGCCGGCTTCGCGGAAAGCGAGCTGGACTGGCTGCAGACCTCGGCGTAACACGGCGCCCACAACCATCACCAGTTTCGCTCGCACGACATGTCGTCACGGTTGATGCGTGCGATAATGTCCCGCGCACGAGCTGCTAGGATTTCGGCTGACTCCGCGGTCAAGCGCACTTCACGAGTCAGATTACCGCCAACCGGCAACGACGCAGCAACCGGGACAAAGACCTGCCATTGATTTTTCGGAGACGATAACCACCATGAAGATGAAGCCCATATTGACCGTTGACGATGTCCGCACCATTATCGGCGCGGCCAGCAAATATGCCATCGAGCACGACTGGAACGTCACGATCTCGGTGGTTGACGACGGCGGCCATTTATTGGGTTTGCTACGGCTTGATGACGCGGATCCGGTCGGTGCGATCATCTCACCCAACAAGGCGCGTACCGCCGCACTGGGGCGTCGCGAATCGAAGCTGTACGAGGCAGCGATCAACGAAGGCCGTTATGCGTTCCTGTCCGTTCCGCTGCCGGCAATGATCGAAGGCGGCGTCCCGATCGTGATCGATGGGCAAACCGTGGGCGCCGTGGGGGTCTCGGGTGTCAAGTCGAGCCAGGACGCGGAAATCGGCAAGGCGGGGATTGCTGCTCTTTTCAGCAAGTAAGCAACCGCGCCGATCGCCATGGACGGCGATACGCCGGCCGCCGGATGCAAAGCCCTGCATAACGACGCGCGCGGTCACCGGCAGAGGGCCGCTCCGGATCAGCCTGCCCGCGGATGGAAGCAGCTCGCTTACCGCAGCTGACTGTCCTTGCTGCCCCGCCGGTTGAAAAGCGCGACGCCGCCGTCGTGTTTTTCCTGCTCCGACTGACACCCCACGCACAGCCGTACGCCGGGGATCGCTTCTCGCCGGCGCAGCGGGATTTTCTCGCCACATTCCTCGCAATGTGTCAGGCCGCCGCCGCTCCCGGCCAGCTGACGCCGCGCACGGTCCACGCCGTCCTGAATGGTGCTGTCGATCTGATCCTGCACCGCACCGTCTCTGGCCCAACCCGTAGCCATCGATGATACCTCTCAAGTTACGATACGCGACTGCCTGGGGCACCTGCCAGGCACCCTCCATCTTACGCGAATTCGCCAAGGAGGGTCAGCACCGTGATTTCACTGGGGGCGAAGATGCGCAGCGGCGGCCCCCAGAAGCCCGTGCCGCGACTGGTGTACAGCTGGGTTCGCTCGCCGTGTCGGCTGAGGCCCCGTAACGACGGTTGGGCGAGCCGCACGAGCAGGTGGAACGGCCAGATCTGGCCACCGTGGGTGTGGCCGGAAAGCTGCAGATCGACACCGTGCTCGACCGCCGCGCTGATTTGTTTGGGCTGATGGGCGAGCAGCAGCACGGGCAGGTCGGGATCAGCGCCGGCGAGTGCGCTTGCATAATCATCCGGCGCAATCGCGGTCGCGTCGTCCACCCCGGCAACGACCAGGGCGGCACCGTCACGCTGCACGACGATATGGCGATTGTGCAGCGACTCCCACCCAAGATGGTGCAGATGATCAAGCCACGCACGAGCGCGCCTGCCGAAATGCTCGTGGTTTCCCGGCACGTATACCCGGGCGAGCCGGGCGCGTACATCGCCGAGCGGAGCAGCCTGCCCGCATCGCCGGGCCACGTCGCCGTCAGCGATATCCCCGGTGTGACAAACGATATCGGCATCGAGGGCATTGACGGTCGCGACCACTTCCGCCGACCAGCGCGCCCGGTCTATCGGCCCGTAATGGGTATCGGTCAACAGAACGATCCGTACTCCATGCAGGCCGGCGGCCAATCGGGAGAGCGTGACCTCGACGTGCCTGACCCGCGGCACGCGCATCGCCTCGCTGTAGCCCCACAGCATCAGCAGCAGCGACACGACGACGACCGCTGCAGCGACGATGCGCGCCTGGAGCGGATCGGCAATCCCTGCAGCCATCAGTATCAGGCGCAGCACGTTACCCAGCAGCGCCCATGCAAACAGCACCCAGATGATGCCGAGGATCGCGTCTCCGATGCGCGCAGCCCAATCCTGCCCGTGACGGCCATGCCCCAGGTACATCAGCAGCGGAAGCGCAAGCATTGCGCCAGCAAACACGACAGTCGCGACAACGACGACGCCCCGCGGCCACTGCGCGCCTGCAATGGCGATGGTCCACCACGGCACACCGAACAGCGCGATCAGAATGGCGCCGATGGTCAGACTCCGCCGTAGCGGCCTCGACCGCCTCGTCGCGGATACCTTCCCCGCTGCCCTGCTCGACGCCGCTTCCCCCGTGCCCCGGATCACTTGTCGAATGTTGTCAGCTTCGCACCGTCATCCGCGACGAATACGGCGAGCAGACTGGCGGGTTCGGTTGCGCTCGCGTTCTCACTGACGAGATGCTCGCTGCCGGGCGGCTCGAAGAAACTCTCGCCAGCCTTGTATACCCGTGCCGGACCCTGCCCGGATACGCGGGAGCGGATCGCACCCGATAGCACGTAAGCGAAAACGCTCCCGGCATGATGGTGCTTGCCCGATTTACCGCCCGGCGGATACGTCACCACCACCGCGGTCAGACTCTTGCCGGGCACGTTGGGCAGCTTCTCCGCCAGCACCTGCCGGACCGCGCCGCTGGCATCCGCGTCGGCGGCATAAGCCGCCGGACCCGCCGCCAGAATACCGACCGCCATGAAAACAATACCGATCACCAACCGACCGAACCGCCCGAAAAGGCTCTCCATGACCATCTCCTGCATTTGCCGTCTGTTTCCCATTGTGTCGATATAGTAGCGCGCGAGCCAGTCGCAATGACGCCGCCACTCGGGACGTCCAGCTATTGCGCCTGTTCGGATGCGCCATCTCGAAGACGACCCTCCGAACCAGCCCGTTGCCGGGCCCGAACCGGGCTGCCTGTTGACCGCGGCCGGATTATTGGCGACACTGCGCGCTTGGAGGGGAGTATTCCCCCGTGACGATGTCGTCAACACGTTCAGACCGCCTCGGGCGTTCCTGCTCCGGCATCGTCAGCCTCCGGCACCCGGAGGTGGAAGAGACCTCCAGTCATCAGTACTGGAGGCAACATCATGCAAGTTTCCCTGTGGGTCTGGGGTGCGACGGTCGTCGGCATCGTCGTCCTGCTCATCTTCGACTTTTACGCTCACGTCCGAACACCACATGCACCGTCGCTGAAGGAGTCGGGTCTGTGGTCGACCTTCTACGTTCTCATTGCGCTGCTCTTTGGCGTGGGGATGATTTTCACAGCGGGCGGTGACTACGGCGCCCAGTACTTCGCCGGCTATATCACCGAGAAAAGCCTCTCGGTGGACAATCTGTTCATCTTTCTCATCATCATGCAGAAGTTCGCGGTGCCGCGGGAATATCAGCAGCGGGTGCTGCTGGTGGGCGTCATCATAGCGCTGGCGATGCGCGGCCTGTTCATCGCCCTTGGCGCGGCGGCGATCGCGCACTTCAGCTGGGTCTTCTACATCTTCGGCGTGTTCCTGATTTACACCGCCTGGAGGCTTGCGCGGGAGAAACACGACGAGAACGAAGAATACGCGCCAAACGCGCTCGTTCGCAGCGCTCAGCACTTTCTGCCGACCACCGATACTTACCATGGCCCGCGGATGACCGCCCGCGTGGACGGCAAACTGGTCGTGACCCCGATGCTCATGGTCATGATCGCGATCGGCATGACGGATCTGCTGTTCGCTCTCGATTCGATCCCGGCGATCTTCGGGCTGACCTCGCAGGCCTACATTGTTTTCACCGCCAATGCATTCGCGCTGCTGGGCCTGATGCAGCTCTACTTCCTGCTCGGCGGGCTGTTGAAACGGCTGATCTACCTCTCATTGGGGCTGGCCGTCATCCTCGCGTTCATCGGCGTGAAGCTGATCATCGAAGCGATGCACGGCAACTCTTTGCCGTTCATAAACGGCGGCGAGCCCCTCCATTGGGTCCCCGAAATTCCGATCTGGCTATCGCTCACGATCATCATCGGCGTCGTGGCCATAACGACCGTCGCGAGCCTGCTCAAGAGCCGGGGCGCGCCCGCTCACGGCACATGAACACACCAACGGAACGAAGCACGACTGCCGGAGTCCATCCACAAGCACAACCGTCAAGGCCCGAAGCCATTGGCTTCATTTATCCGGAGACAATGCATGAAATGCCCCATATGCAACGATGTCAACCTGGTCATGGCTGAACGTCAGGGCATCGAAATCGACTACTGCCCCAACTGCCGCGGTGTGTGGCTTGATCGCGGCGAACTGGACAAGATCATCGAGCGCTCGAGCACATCACCGCCACGTGGCGAATATGCGGAGCGAGACATGCGCCACGGGCGAGAGGACCACCGCGGCCACGGCAAGCGGAAAAAGCGCAGCAGCCTGCTCGGGGAGCTATTCGATTTTTAACGGCCCGGGCTCCTGGCCCGCGAACATGGCGCGCAGATCCACGGTTGAATTCTGGCCGACACTTTCAAAATGCCGTGCCAGCCATCGATCGGCAGCGCGATGGCCCATCCCGCGCAGGGCCTGCAGAAAGCTCCATTCCGCGTTCAGCTTGCTCGACGCGTCCAGGGCGTCGAGTTCGTCCTCGCCATCGATCCGGTGAATCAACATTCGCTTGTACCGAACCGGGTCCAGGTTACCCTCGTCGAGCTGGCGGCCCACGAACTCGATCGCACGCAGCTCCGCCATCAGGCCGCTGTTAAAGGTGATTTCGTTGATGCGATCGAGGATATCGCGCGCCCGCACCGGCGTGCCCGGGGAGTTGATCGGGTTGATCTGCACGATGAGTACATCACGGGTCACACACCGATAGATGAACGGATGCAGCGGCGGATTGCCGCTATAGCCGCCATCCCAGTAAATCTCTCCATCGATTTCAACGGCCTGAAACAACTGGGGCAGGCACGCCGATGCCATCACGACGGCGGGCGAGAGTTCGGCAGTGGTGAAGATCCGGGATCGTCCGGTGCGCACGTTCGTCGCGGAGACGAACAGTTTGATGACCGAGCGCTGCCTTACCGCCTCGAAGTCGATGTGGCGGGAGAGAAAGTCGCGCAACGGATTCAGATTGAGCGGGTTGAACTCGTAGGGTGAGGTCAGGCGGGTCAGGAAATCGAGCGCCAGATAGCCCGGAGAGGTATTGAGACTCCAGCTACCCGTCATGTGATCCCACCAGGTCCGATGAACGGGCCCCAGAGACGCCACCCGGCTCGCGGCTTTCCAGAAGTCGTATAACGCGTCGCGGGCGCCGCCGCGCCCGTTCTTCACGAACCCGTCGGCCAGCACCACCGCGTTCATCGCGCCGGCACTGGTGCCGCTTATGGCCTCGAACGTGACCCGCTCGTCTTCCAGCAGGCGGTCCAGCGCACCCCAGGTAAATGCCCCGTGAGCGCCCCCGCCCTGCAACGCAAGGTTGACCGGCCTGGAAGCAACGGCCGCGGACCGATCAGGCACAAAGGAAGCGCACGGCGAACGGGGACGCTG
>CAZYIP010000145.1:0-8310 GCA_964646895.1 uncultured Salinisphaerales bacterium
TTGCACAATGGGATGCGGCCCGCTTTCTGCATCGGGCCGACAACCCCGAAGGCTGTATTCCGGGTGAAGGGGCCGCGGCCGTGCTGCTCACGCCAAAATCACATCCCGCACCCCGGTTGCCGGCGCGCCTCGGACGCCTGTTCGCCGCGCAGCGCGCCAGGGCCATCGATCAGCCGCAGCGCTTGCAAGCGGATACGCTCGCCGAACTGGCCGAAAAGGCGGGGAAGGCTGTCAGCTCGCCCGAAGCTGGCGAATTGCAGCTGATCGCGGATACCGATATACGAGGCAGCCGCGGGGCCGAGGCCGCCGTCCTGGCCGAAACGCTCGCGCCCGAACAGGACCCGGGCCAATCGCTGCTGGCCATCGGCGTTGCCAACGGCGAATGCGGTGCTGCATTGCTCCTGGCCGCGGTCGCCGTCGCCATGCACGCGAGCGTGGATGTACAGCAACCCGGCCTCATTTTTTCAAACCAGGACCCCGTGCTGCGTGCCGTGTTGCGAGTAACGCCGGTGACGCCGCCCGTGGATGCCGCGGAATCCACGACATGACAGGGAGCCGTTGTCGATGATTTCCCGTTTTCGTTACCTGCTGACCAACCCGCGCACGCTCGCAATCCTCGCGATCCTGATCGTGGTCGGCATTTTCCTGTTCGCACCCACCATCGTGGTGATCATCCTGGTTTCCGGCGCGGTTTTGCTCGCCGCCGCGCTGGCCGTATGGTGGGCGGTCCGGCGCAACCGCGCGCGCAAGTCGTCGGCCGAACTCGGCGGCGCCCTGACGGGGCCGGAGACAAAGCCCGCCACCAGCCGTAAAAAGGCCAGGGACGCCGACCTGGAAGCCCTGCGCGAGCGCATGCGCGACGCGGTCAAGTCCATCAAGAAGTCGCGGCTCGGACAGACCCGCGGCCACGAGGCGCTGTACGAACTCCCCTGGTACATGATCATCGGCAATCCGGCCGCCGGCAAAAGTACCGCGATTGTCAATTCCGGGCTGAGATTTCCGCTCGCTGACCAGCACGGGACCATCATTCAGGGCATCGGCGGTACCCGCAACTGCGACTGGTACTTCACCTCCGAGGGCATCATCCTCGACACCGCCGGGCGCTACTCGGTACATGACGAAAATCGCCTGGAGTGGCGCGGTTTTCTGGATCTCCTGCGCAAGCATCGCTCACGCGCGCCAATCAACGGCATCATCATCGCCGCCAGCATTGCCGAGCTTACCGGCAACCGCCCCGAATTCGCGATCGACCTGGCCCGGAAGCTGCGCAAGCGCGTACAGGAGCTGACCGATTGCCTGGAAGTGATCGCCCCGGTTTATGTGGTGTTCACCAAGGCGGACCTGATTGCGGGATTCAACGATTTCTTCCGCGGCCTGGAAGACGATGAGCGAAACCGGGTGTGGGGGGCGACCCTGCCCTTCCGTGCCGATGGCAACGAAAACGTGGTCGCCGAGTTCGATCGCCATTTCGATGAGCTGAGCGAGGGGCTGCGGGAAATGAGCCTCGCCCAGATGTCGCTGAACCGGGGCAACGCGATGGCACCCGGCGTGCTGACGCTGCCGCTCGAATTCGCCGGCATCAAGGCATCGCTGCGCACTTTCCTGTCCACACTGTTCGAGGACAATCCGTTTCAGTACCGGCCGGTTTTTCGCGGATTCTATTTCACCAGCGCCCTGCAGGAGCCGGAGTCGGTCCACAAGGCATCCGACCGGATCACCCAGCGCTTTCACCTGGCGGCGCCGTCCGATGACGTCGCACCGGAAGCCCCGGCGACGAGCCGGAGCTATTTCCTGCTCGACCTGTTCCGCAAGGTCATATTCGCCGACAAAGACCTGGTCCGACAGTACTCCAGCAAAAACCGCAGGCGCGCACGCTATGCAATGCTGGCTGGCTCGGCGGCCATCCTGGCCCTGGTGCTGAGCGCCTGGACGTGGTCGTACACCGGCAATCGCGGGCTGGTCGCCAGTGCGCGGGCCGATCTGGAACAGGCGGTGGCCGTGCAGAAGCGCCGCGTCGATCTGCAATCGCGCCTCCACGCCCTGCGCATCCTGCAGGACCGGCTGCAGCAATTGCAGCGGCAGCACATGGATCGACCGCTGATGCTCGGGCTCGGCCTTTACCAGGGCGACGCGCTGGAGGCCCGTCTGCGCCAGGAATACTTCGACGGCATGCGCCAGATCATGCTGGCGCCGGTGACGCAGAGCATCGAGGCGTACCTCGGCCACCTCGTCGCCCACCGCGATCAGTTGCAGGCGCCGAAGCCGGGTACGGCGACCCGGCCGGACCACGTGGTCGCATCCTCGGGTCAGCCAGCGCCGATCAGCGCCCGGCAAGGCTACAACGCACTCCGGGCCTATCTGATGCTGGCTCATCCGGACCGGGTGGAACCGGTCCAGCTAGCCGACGAGCTGACGCATTTCTGGCGCGACTGGCTGAATACCAACCGCGGCATGATGAGCCGTGACGAGTTGATCGGCAGCACACGAAAGCTGATGGTTTTCTACGTGTCGCAATACGACCGGCCAGGCTGGCCCACGATCGACAGCAAGGTCGCGCTGGTGGAAGACACGCGCGGTGCCCTGCGCCACGTCATGCGGGGAATGTCCGCGATCGATCGCGTGTATGCACAGATCAAGGCGCGCGCGGCTACCCGTTTCCCCGCCATGACGGTGGCTTCGATCCTTGGCGAGGGCAACGCCCGTGGACTGCTTGCCGGCAGTCATCCCGTCCCCGGCCCGTTTACGCACGCAGCCTGGGATGGCTATATCGAGAGCGCCATCAGGAATGCGGCCAACGAGGAGTTGAGCCTTGATGATTGGGTACTGCGCTCCAGTCGCAGCACCGACCTGACCCTGACCGGCAGTCCAGAGCAGATCAGCAGCCAGCTGAAAGCAAAATACGACAGCGACTACATCTCGCAGTGGCGACAATTCCTGCGGGGCGTCACGCTGAAGCGCTTCGACAGCTTCACGGGTGTCGTCGAGGGCATGAACACGCTCGGCGATCCGCAAAAATCTCCTTTGCGCACCCTGTTGCAAACCGTCCATGACGAAACCTCCTGGGACAATCCCGCCCCCATCGAGGCCGCCCCGGCGGCCACTCACAGCGGCGTGGTCTCGTGGTTCAAGCGTGTCATCCTGAGGCAGGCGCCGGCGACCGTCAGCAGCAACGTCCGCGAATTCAACGAGGCGCGATCCAGCGACCGTGCACGATCCGGCGGCAGCGAAATTCCGGCCACGGCCGGTCCAATCGGGGGGGCCTTCACGGGCATTACCCAAATCATGCAGAGCCACGGCGAGGATCCGGCGCTGATCGACCGCTACATGACCATGCTGGGGAACCTCCGGACCCGCCTCGACAGGATGCAAAACCGGGGCGAGGCGGGACCGGCGGCGCGCAAACTGATAATGAGAACGCTCGGCGACGACGGCTCCGAGCTGTCCGACGGGCTGATGCTGGTCGAGCAGCGGATGCTCAACGGCCTCGACGACACGCAGCGCGGCATCCTCCGTCCGTTGCTGCTGGGCCCCTTGATGCAGACCTTCCACTCCCTCATCGAACCCGCTGAAAATGACCTGAACAAGATATGGGCGGCGCAGGTCTACGAACCGTTTCGGGAGGATCTGGCCGCGAAGTATCCATTCGACGGCAACGGGCGTATCGAGGCGACCAACAGCGAAATCGCGCAAATATTCGGCCCCGCCGGGGCCATCGCGAAGTTTGTGACCGATACGCTGGGGCCACTGGTCAACCAGCGCGGCAGCACGCTGACGGCGAAGCAGTGGGCAGGAATGGGCATCACCCTGTCGCCGGTCCTGATGGCCGAGTTCGGGCGCTGGACTTCACCGCTGGGGCAGACGACGATCTCGGGCAACAACAACCAGACGGTATTCCAGATCAGGCCCGGGCCGGCGAGAAATGGCATCAGTGAATACACCATCAATATCAATGGGCAGAAGCTGCGTTACCGAAACACGCCACCCAAATGGAAATCCTTCGTATGGAGCGGTTCCCAAACCGGGCAACTCACCGAAATCAGCGCCACGACCCTCGACGGCCGCAATGTCACGCTCGAAAAATTTACCGGCGCCGGCGCCCTGACCCGGCTGTTCCAGGCGGCGGGCGGCAATCTCGACAAGCAGACGGGCATCTATACGCTGACCTGGACCGATAACGACATCACCGTCAGCGTCCGTCTCAGGATCATCAGCAGCCCGCAGGTAAATGCGGACGGCACACTGAAACAGAGCCTTGCCGGCACCCGCCTGCCGGCGGTCGTGGTCGGCGACCCCGATGCTGCCATGCTGGCCCAGACCAACGGTTCGGGAGAAAACCTATGAACGGCGAACTTACGCTGGGTATCAGCTACTTCGGCAAACTGCCCGGCCGCGGCGACTTCCTCAAGGGAGCAACGAACAATCACCAGCTGATCGCCCGGCTGGACCGCTGGGCGGGTGATGCGCTCGAACAGCTATCGCGGGACGTCGCATGGAAGCGACTCTACGACCTGGGCCAACCGCTCAACTTCGCTGTCATGGGCTCGCGCAGCCGGGCCGTCGTCGCCGGCCACATCCTGCCGAGCGCCGACGAATCGGGGCGACGTTTTCCGTTTATTTCCGCCATATCGATGGAAGTGCGGCAACCGCTGGCTTTCATGTCGCGCAGCCCGCTCGCCTTTTCGCGGGTGTGGGCGCGCCTGGAGCGCGCGTCGCAGGGCGCGCACACCGCTGATGATCCGCTGCCCGGTCTCAACGAACTCACCGAAAATCGCGCCAACGTCAACGTGCTGTACGAATCGCTCAACCCGGCATTCCAGGACTTTCTGGAGATGCAAACCCTCGCGTCCCTGCAGGCGCTGCTCACCACGCCCGACCAACCGGTATCGACCAGCCGCATCCTCCTCGCACTGGGCCTGCTCCTGGCGCCGGTAACGGGCACCGGATCGGCAGGTATGGGCAAGGGGCTGGTGCTGCCGCTGCCGCGCGACCCGCTGCAGCGCAATCTGGTGTCGTGCCTGTGGATGGACCTGCTTTCCGGATTTCTCGGGCGTGCCGATTTCGAACTCTTGATGCTGCAGCGCCACAACGGGCCTCCCATGCTGGCCGTGAGCTTCAAAGGCCTGGAGGGCCGCAGTCTGCACGCCATGTTCGACCCGAACGTGGTGCAATCGAACTATATCGAGCTTTACGATCCCGGCTGGGTGGATGCCCATGTCGCAGAGAACGCCGGCCTGCAGAAGCTCGCCGCCTACGCCGGGCACGATGACCTGACGCTGCGCACCGCCCGACAGACCTTCCGCGAAACCTTTCTGGGGAGTTGACCATGCGCCTGCTCCTGACCGGCATCCTCCTGGCATGCGCTGCCGCCGCCGTGGCGGCCCCTCCGTCGACACTGTCCGGTACGGCCGGGTCGGATCAGGTCGTCGTCAGCGGCGCCGTCCCCGACAACGCCACCAAGGCAGCCGTTTTGCAAAAGCTGCGCAGTCTGTATGGCGCCGAGCGGGTTGTCGACCGCCTCGAAGTCGGCGGCGTGGTTTCCCCGGCCAACTGGAGCCGTTTCGTCACTCGGATGATCGGTCCGGAGCTCAAGCAAGTCTCCAATGGCCAGCTCAGCGTGCATGGCAACACCATCAGGCTCGACGGCAACGTCCCCAATGAAGCCGTGCGCCAGCAGGTGCTCAGCAAGCTGTCGCAGGCGTTCAACTCGCACTACGGCATCACCCAATCGTTGCGTATCGCGCAGTCCGGACAGACCGCGCTCGACGAAACCCTCGCCAACCGCACCGTCCAGTTCGAGACGGGCAGCGCCGTGCTCACTCCGCAGGGCAAGGACATCCTCGACCAGATGGCGGCGACGATCCGAAAGCTCGACAGCCCTTTCATCCAGATCGTCGGGCACACCGATAACGTCGGCGAGCGCATGAAAAACATCCTCCTGAGCGTCGATCGCGCCCAGGCCGTAAAGGATTATCTGGTTGGCAAGGGTATCCCCGCCAAGGATCTGACGGTCAGCGGGCAAGGCCCCGACAACCCCGTGGCCAGCAACGAGACCGCCGCGGGACGGGCACGCAATCGCCGCATTGACTTCAGGATTTCCAAGTAGTTTGCAAATTCACGACCGGAGACGCTGAAGCCGGGTTCCGGCACCAGAATACGCAAAGGATAGAGCATGGGAAAAATGGACTTGCCCGCGTGGTTAGACCTGCTCAGACAGGAGTCGCGCTTCATCACCCTCGAATCGGAGGCCGCCAATGGTCTGATCGTCGAGCGCCTTGATGGCCGCGAGGGTATCAACGAGGACTTCCATTTCACGCTCGACTGCGTCAGCGCCTCGGCGTTCGTGCGGCTGGAGCCCCTGCTGGGTCAGCCACTGCGACTGGGCCTGGCGCGCGCTGACGGCCTTCGCCGTCGCTGGCACGGCTACGTCGTGCGCGCGGCCTCCCTCGGCTCCGACGGCGGTCTGGCCCGTTACCGGCTGATCGTGCAATCGGCGCTGGCATTCCTGGGCACACGGCGCAATACACTGATCTTCCAGGACAAAACCGCGCTGGACGTGATCGCGCAAGTGTTCGACGATTACTCTCAGCTCGCTTGGCGCGACGACACCACTGCCCAATTGCGCCGCCGGCCCACCTGCACCCAACGCCGCGAGACCGACCTCGAATTTGTGCGGCGCCTTTTGGGGGAGGAAGGACTGTCCTGGCGCATCGAGCACGACCAGAACGGCGACAGTGACGGCCCGGGCCACACCGTGGTGATTTTCGACTCTGAAGCCAGCCAATCGCTGCCCACCGGTGGGCCGGCCCGCTTGCGCTTCCATCGCATTGACGCCACGGAGCGCGAGGACGCCATCTCTTTTTTCTCGCCGCAGCGCCTGCAGACCCCGGATCAGACATCCACGGCCAGCTGGGCCGCCGACCAGGTGCAGGGAATTGCCGGCGAGGCCCATGCGAAAGCCAACGACGAGTCGCCCGAATTGCCTGCGCTGGAGGTATTCGAGGCAGATCGTGCGCAACGTTTCGATAACACAGAACAAGCCCGGTATTATGCCAGGCATCGGCTTGATGCAGCACGCCTTCCGACGCGCCGTTTTCAGGGTCGCGGAGCAGTACGCACGCTGGAGGCAGGGAAAAGGTACACGCTCACTGAGCACCCCGATCTCAGCGGCCTGGAGTTCGTGCCGCTGTGGGTGCAGCACGTCGCCACCAATAATCTGAGCGCGAACCTGCCCCACTCTCCGAGTCGCCACGATAACGAAGCGCTGGGCAAGGGTAGCTACCGCCAGCGCTTCACAGCGATCGCTGCCGGCACAGCGATCGCACCGCTACATCAGGACAAACCGCTCGCCCCCGGTTGCGACAACGCCATCGTAACGGGCAGGCCGGACGAAGCACTCACCGGCACCCGCGATCACCAGGTCCGAATCCAGTCTTTTTGGCAGCGTGGGCTCGCCCCGCTGTCCGGCGGGCTCACCGATACCGCCAGCGCCCGTAATCCGGACGGCCACGCACCCGGTGACGAACATGCCGGCACCTGGGTACGCGTCGCCGAGACCCATGCCGGCGCCCATCACGGCGCCAGCTTCGTACCCCGCATCGGAAACGAAGTACTGGTGGCATTCGCCCACGCCGACGCCGACCAGCCCGTGGTGGTCGGCCAACTCTACAATGGTCGTGCCGCCCCGCCCTTCGCCGCCGGGCAAGACAGCAGCGCCAACCACCCCGGCACGCTTTCGGGCATACAGACGCAAAGCCTTGAGGGCGAGCCGTCGGCGACCTGGATCATGGACGATGCCAGCGGGCAGTTACGCCTGCACCTGTCTCACGCCCTCGGCCAAAGCGCGTTGACGCTGGGTTACCTGATCAACCAAAGCGCCAACATGCGCGCCGGCTATCGCGGCGAAGGTTTTGAGCTCGCGACACAGGGCTGGCTCACTGTCCGCAGCGGTGAAGGGCTGCTCGTCTCGGCCACCGCGCGCCCGCAAGGCCAGTCAACCCAGATAGACAGTACGGAAGTACTTGGCCAGATCAGACCCGCAGCAATCACCGCAGAACATATGAGCAACGCCGCACGCGAGGCACAGGCCCGCGACCTGAGCGCCACCGCACCCGTTTATCCTCGGCTCCAGCAAATCATCGACCCCGCCCAGGACGGCAAATATCCCAGCACCGTCAACGGCCAGAGCGCTACTCGCCCGCAGGGCGGCGAGCGCAGTGGCGGTGCACCGGTGGAGCACTTCGCCGAGCCGGCCGTGATGATGGAATCACCGGAATCCGTGGCCCTGACCACGCCGGGCAGCATGACGGTCTT
>CAZYIP010000146.1:0-8274 GCA_964646895.1 uncultured Salinisphaerales bacterium
CCACGATCGATTCCCCGGGCACGATAACGGACTGAACGTAGCGCATGGCACTTCCCCTGTGGTTTGTTGTGCAATATCCTTTTGGACAAAGCTTTTTCTCTGATTCCACCCAACTCCCGCCGGCATGGCGGCACATCATAGTGTAATGCAGAAAATGCTTTAAACTCCCTGTTTCGCGGGGACTTTATGCGTGGCGCGCCGACGGCTGGCGCTCAGGCGTTCCATCGCCACATAGAACGCGGGTGTGACGAACAGGGTCAGCGCCTGGGAAAAAACGAGCCCGCCGACGGTGGCGATACCCAGCGAGCGCCGCGCCTCGGCGCCGGCGCCCAATCCCAGCGCAATCGGCAGCGTGCCGAGGATTGCCGCCAGCGTCGTCATCATGATCGGCCGGAATCTGACACGGCACGCCTCGATGATCGCCGCCGCCGGATCCATGCCGTCGCGCTGCAGATGAATCGCGAAATCGACCATGATGATGCCGTTCTTCTTGACCAGCCCCACCAGCAGAATGAGGCCCGCGAAGCTGAAGATATTAAGCTGCTGGTTGAACAGCAGCAGAGTCAGCAGTGCCCCGAAGCCCGCCAGCGGCAACGCGGTGAGAATGGTCAGGGGATGCACGAAGTGCTCGTACAGGATGGCGAGCACCATGTAGATCACGAACACGGTGAACAGCAACAGCACCGGGAGATCGCGCATCGACGCCTGAAACGTCTCCGCGGTGCCGGAGAACTGGCCGGTCACGCCGACCGGCAGCACGCTTTCCGCGACCTGATCGACGACCCGTGCCGCCTCGCCCAGGGAGGCGCCGGGCGCCAGGTTGAACGATACCGTCACCGCCGGTAACTGGCTGTAATGGCTGATCGACAGAGGGCCGACACCAGAGCTGATTTCCGCCACCGAAGTCAGTGGGACCAGGCGCCCGCCCGTGCCCTCCACGTAGACTGCGCCGAGCGCATTGATATCGGTCTGGAACTGCGGCGCCAGCTGCAGGATGACCGGAAAATCATCGGTACTGCCGAAAATGGTGCTGATCTGGCGCCCCCCATACGCGCTGTACAACGCCGTCTGGATCTGCCTGGCCGTGACTCCGAGCGCGGCCGCCCGATCGCGCCGGATGCGCACATCGATTTGCGGATTGTCCATCTCCAGGTCGCTGTCGATATCCTGCAACTGCGGCACCTGCCTGAGCCGGGCCATCAATTCTGTTGCGGCACCACTCAACTGTTGCAGATCGCCGCCCTGCAACACGTACTGGTAAGTGCTGTTGCTGGAATGGGCGCCGATGCGGATCGCCGGCGGATTCTGGAAAAACACGTCCATGCCGTGGACTTCGCTGGTGGCGCGGCGCAACTGCTGAATCACGGTATCGGCGTCGGCCCGCTCGGCACGCGGCTTGAGGTTGATGATCAGGCGGCCCATGTTGCTGCCGGAGCGACCGCCACCGCCCTGCCCCGCACTGGACATGACGCCGGCGACATTGGGATTGGCCTGCACGATCGCGGCCATGCGGTCCTGGAGGGTCGTGAGTTCGTCGAAAGTGATGCCCTCCGGCGCCTGCGTGCTGCCGATGATCATGCCGGTATCTTCGCTGGGGATGAACCCCTTGGGCACGACCACGAACAACCAGGCGGTGGCCAGCAGCACCAGCGCCGAACCAAGCAATGTCACCGGCCAGTGACGTACGCAGACCTCGAGGGCGGCCACATAGCTGTCACGCGCACGGTCGAACACCCACTCAAAGGCGTGATACACGCGCCCGTGCTCCTCGTGCGTCTGCAGATACCGGCTGGCGAGCATGGGTGTCAGGGTCAGTGCGACCACACCGGACAGGATGACCGCAAGCCCGAGGGTGACAGCAAACTCGCTGAACAACCGCCCGATAATGCCACCCATGAACAGGATCGGAATGAACACCGCCACCAGCGATACCGTCATCGATACCACGGTGAAACCGATCTCGCGGCTGCCGAGCAACGCCGCCTGCATGCGGTCGTAACCCTGCTCCATGTAGCGCACGATGTTTTCCTGCACCACGATGGCATCATCCACCACGAAACCGACCGCGAGCGTCAACGCCAACAGGGACAGGTTGTCCAGGCTGTATCCCAGCAGATACATGGCGCCGAAGGTGCCGACCAGCGATGTCGGCAACGCCAGCGCACTGATCATGGTCGCGCGCAGGTTGCGCAGAAACACCAGGATCACGCCCACCACCAGCACGATCGCGATGATCAGGGTAGTCTTGACCTCATCGATCGATGCCGCGATGAACTGTGAGCGATCGTACATGACGTCCAGATTCGCCCCGGCCGGCGCCTGGTTGCGAATCTCCGGCAACAGGGCGCGAATCCGGCGCACCACGTCGACGGTATTCGCCCCCGGCTGGCGCTTGACCCCGATGACGATCGACTGGCGCCCCCCGAACTTGGTGATCCGTTTGTCGTTCTCGACGCCGGCCCGCGCCTGACCCACATCGGACAGGTATACCGGCGCATTATTCTGGTAGCTCACCACCAGATTGTTGTACTCCGCGGCCTGCACGAGCTGGCCGTCCGCGCTGATCGTGTACGCGCGGGCCGTGCCGTCGAGCGTGCCGCCGGGCACGTTGGAGTTGGCGTTCTGTATCGCGTCGGTCACCTGGTCCAGCGACAGATCCCGCGCCGCCAGCTTGTACGGATCGAGCATGACCCGCACCGCATACTTCTGCGAGCCCCATACGTTGACCTGCGCCACGCCCGGCAAGGTCGACAGCCGGTCGGCAATGCGCGTCTGGGCATACTCGTCCAGTTGCGTCATGGGCAGGTAATCGGAGCCGAGCGCAATGTAGATAATCGAGTAATCCGCCGGGTTGACCTTGCGCAGGGTCGGCAGTTGCGGCATGTCATCCGGCAGCTTCCGCGCCGCCTGGGCGATCGCGGTCTGAACGTCCTGTGCGGCGCTGTCGATGTCGCGTGACAGATCGAACTGCAGCACGATACGCGCGGAGCCGGTGCTGCTGACGGAGGTCATGGAGTCGATGCCCGAGATCGCCGTGAACTCCCGCTCCAGCGGCGTCGCAACCGTGCTTGCCATGGTCGCTGGGCTGGCGCCCGGCAGACTGGCGCTGACCGAGATGGTGGGAAAATCCACATTCGGCAGCTCACTGACCGGGAGCGCCCGGTACGCGAAAATACCGAACACCACCAGCGCCACCATGAGTATGGTGGTCATCACCGGGCGGCGGATGAACGGCTCGGAAGGACTCATGGACCTGTCAACCCTCGCCTGCCTGGCCGTGCTGTCGGCCCTCCTCCTGCACGGAGGTAGCCGCCGGCTTGATCGACGACGAAGGCAGCGCCTGCACCAGGGAGCCATCGGTCAGGTTGCGCGGGACCTGCAGCACCACCTGGTCGCCGGCCGCGAGGCCATCGCTGATCACTGTGTATCCGTCCTGCTGGCGGGCGACCGTCACCGGATGCACATGGGCGACCCCGTTCTCGACGCGGAACACATACGGACCTTTCTGGCCCGGCTGCACCGCGACCGTGGGCACCACCAGCGCATCCTGTTGCACGGTCAGGATCAGGGCGACCGAAACGAACTGGCCCGGCCACAGCCGATAGGCGTTGTTGTCGGCCCGAGCCTTCAGGGTTATCGTGCCGGTCGTCTGGTCGACCGTGTTGTCGATGAAAGACAAGCGCGCCGGGACCGGTGTCTGTCCCTCGTCGCCGGGGCTGACGGCAACCTGAATCGTGCCCTCGCGCTGAAACTTGCGCACCCGGGCCAGCGCCGCCTGCGGCACCGTAAAGCGCACGTCGATCGGCGAAATCTGGTTGATTACCACCAGTGGTGTCGCCGCATTGGCATCGGCCACGTTACCGACATTCAATGATACGGCGCCGGTGCGGCCACGGATGGGCGACTTTATGCGGGTGTAGCCCAACTGGATTTTGGCGGCCTTGAGCTGGGCCTTGTCGGCAGCGACCGCCGCCGCCGCCTGCTCGGCCGCGGTTTGCGCATCGGACAGCTCGCTGGCCGTGACGAAATCCTGCTTCGCCAGCGGCGCCAACCGTTTGTATTGAACCTGGGCGTTGGCGAGCGCTGCCCTGTCGCGCGCCAGTGCCGCCTCGGCCTGCGCGACCGCTGCCTCGAAAGGACGCGGATCGATCACGAACAGCAGTTGCCCCGCCTCCACTCGCGCACCTTCGGTAAACGCCACCTTCTGCAGCACGCCGCTGACCTGGGCGCGAATCGCTACTGTCTGCGCGGGCTCCACCTGCCCGACAGCGCGCAGTTCCACTGGCATGGGGCGCTGCCTCACCGCCGCCAGTTCGACCGCCAGCGGCAGCGGTTTGTCGCGGGAAGCCTGTGCCGTGTCGCCCGCGAGCCCCGGCAACCCCGCACGCAGCCACCAGCCGGCACCCAGCACCAGCGCCAATATCAGCAGCAACCATGCACGTTTCTTCATCGTCCGTTTTCCGCCCCGCGCAGCGTCGGCAAACCACCCGCGGCATGACCCAGCACCGCTAATGCTGAATAGTAATCTACTTGCGCCTGCACACGACTGGCGCGTGCACCGGCGAGCGTTGCCTGCGCCGTAAGCAGATCGACGATGGTGTCAAGCCCGGCCTCGTAGCGGCCGCGCGCAACCGCTTCAGCGCGCTCTGCGCTCTTCAGCAGAGCGGCGCTGCTCTTCAGCGTCTGTTCCGCCGTCAGCACATTCTGGTACGCCTGCCACACCTCGGTTTCCACCTGATGCAATAGTACCTCGGTATCGGCCGCTGCCTGCTGAACTTGCGCCTCGGCCTGCTCCCGCGCATAGCGATGGCTAAAACCGGCGAACAGGGGAATGTCGATGCCGGCACCGACGGTATAGTTGGAAAAAGTCCCGCGATCGACCACCCGCGTCTGTCCCACGCTCGCGTTCAGGACGACGGACGGCAGCCCCGCGCCCACCGCCTGGCGCACGCGTGCCCGGGCGGCCCGCTCGTCCGCCTTCGCGGCAAGCAACTCCGGGCGCGCGGCGCGGGCCTGCTCCAGCACCTCGGTAACCGTGCGCGCCGGCGGCCGGCCGCTCGCGGTCGGCGACCAGGGCCGCAGCGCCAGTGCGGTATCCGGTGCGAAACCCACCGCACTGGTCAACGCACCGCGGGCGCTGGCGAGGTTGCCCTGAGTCTGCTGCAAAACCAGTTCCGCCTGAGCCAGGCTCGCTTCGGCCCGATATACATCGCCCACCGTCGACAGACCGGACGCGCGCCGCTTTTCCGCGGCCGCCACACTGGTGCGCGCAGTCTCGACGCTCTTCTGGTTGGCGCTGACCAGCGCACTCAGCCCCTGCACCTGATAATAGCGCTGCTCAACCTCCAGAATGACATCCTGCAAGGTCTGGTTGCGGGTCAGGCGCGCGCCGATCAACTCCGCTTCAGCGGCATCGGCCAGACCGGCACGGGAACCGAAATCCCACAGCAGGTAGCTCAGGCTGATGGCGGGCCCGTAACGTGTCACCGTCTCGCCGGACGACGTGCCACCACCGGACAGCGACTTGCCATGAGAGATCGAGAACGTCGCATCCAGTTGCGGCCAATAGGCGGAGCGCGCTATCCCGAGCGCCGCTGCCTGCGCGCGCACGGCCGCCCACGCGGAGCGTGTCAGCGGATTGTTGCGCAAGGCGATGTCGGTGAGATCGAGCAGGCTCTGCGGCCCTTCCGGCACCGGCACGGTGGCAGGGGGCGGCGCAACCGGCTTGGCACCATCAAGCGCCGGCAGCCCCCAATCGCGCGCCATGACGACAGACGGGCATAGCGCCACCGCACCCAGCAACAGGGCCGCAACAGCGGCGACCGCGCACAGGCGCGACGCAAAATCCATCATGATCGAATAACCACATACCCATGCAGACAGAGCCGCCGGCAGTATAACGTTTAAGACCGGTAAAGTGCTTCATTACCGAGATAAAAATTGCCTTCGATGCGACAACGACCGGTATTGCGCAAAGCGGGAGTCACGCATGAAAAGGCAGTAAAGGTATTGCAACCGGATGCGCCCATCGGGCGCTGACGTGGGGTTACCTACAACTTGCGCAAGCGAATCTGCTCAACCGCATGATTTTCCGTCTTGGTCAGAATCAGCTTTGCGCGTTCGCGGGTCGGAAGGATGTTCTCGCGCAGGTTGATGCCGTTGATGTCGTCCCAGATTCGCCGCGCGACGCGCACCGCGGCCTCCTCCGACAACTTTGCATAGCGATGGAAATACGAGGTCTCGTCGCGGAACGCGGTATCGCGCAGCTTGAGGAAACGGGTGACGAACCACGACAGCAGATGGCACTCGGCGGCATCGACGTAGATCGAGAAGTCGAAAAAATCGGACACGAACACGGCCGGCATGTGGCGCGGATTCGCCACCGTGCTCTGCAACAGATTGAGCCCTTCCATGATCAGCACATCCGGCTGACCGATCACCTGCTCCTCGCCCGCCACGATATCGTAGATCAGATGCGAGTACACCGGCGCGCGGGTTTCCCGGCAGCCCGACTTGATGTCGGCAACGAAGCGAATCAGGCGCCCGACATCGTAGCTCTCGGGGAAGCCCTTGCGATGCATGAGGCCGCGCGCCTCCAGCACCCGGTTGGGATAGAGAAAGCCGTCGGTGGTTACCAGGGCGACATTGTCCACGCCGAACCAGCGCCGCAGCAAGGCCTGCATGATGCGCGCGGTCGTGCTCTTGCCCGCGGCGACGCTGCCGGCAATACCGATGATGTAGGGCACCGGGTCCGAGCGGCGGCCAAGAAACGTATCCGTCGCCTGGTGCAGCGACTGGGTCTCCGCCACGTACAGATGCAGCAGGCGCGACAGGGGCAGGTAGACCTGCTCCACCTCCTCCAGGGACAGATTGACCGTGAGCCCGCGCAGGGACTCCAGATCAGTCTCGGTCAGGGTCAGGGGCACATCGCCGCGCAGCCGCGCCCACGCCTCGCGCGAAAAACTCGCGTAGGGCGAAAAGGGGCCGTCTTCGCGCGTGCGCCGATCCATCGATCGCGGTGCCTCAACGTAGTGAACGGGATGTGCCGGTGATGCCGGCGGTCACAGAAATCATGCGGCGCGCGCCCGGCACGGGCGGCATGATAACACAGGGGTATGGAGGGCTTCGGGCGTGCGCCCGATAATCGGTCCGAGATCTGATTGCGGTTGCGGGAGCGGCTCGAGCCGCGATTTTTGCGCGCCAATCGCGGCTGAAGCCGCTCCTACAATGATCCGATACTACCCGGCATAGTGCTCCCGCTGGGGCACGTATTGCTTGAGGAATTCCATTTGATCGGCAAGAATTCGCCGGTTGGAGAGGATCAGAAACTCGGCGTGATTCGGCTTGTACGGCACCGCGAGCAGCTTCATGCCTGCCTGTTCGAGCGTGCGATCCGCCTTGCGATGATTGCAGGCGCGGCAGGCGGTGACCACATTGGTCCATTCGTCAGCGCCGCGTTTGGACAGGGGAACGATGTGATCGCGCGTCAGCTCCCGGTCGGGAAACGCGCCGCCACAGTACAGGCACAGGTGATGATCGCGATGAAAGAGTTCCCGGTTGTTGAGCGGCGGCACGCCAAGCGCAAACCGCGACGAGCGGTCGGGCACCGCGAGAATGGTATCCAGCTCCAGCGTGGAGCGCAGTCCGGTGTCGCGGCTGCGTCCGCCGTGCAACCGGATGGGGTGGTCGCCGAAGCTCCACACCACTTTATCGTTGAAGACCAGATTCACCGCAGTCTGCCAGTCCATCCATTCCACCGGCAGGCCGCCAACGTCAACCTTCAGAATCTTCGGTAAGGTACTCGTTTCCATCGTTTCATTAAACGACGACCGCGAAAAATTTTCCAGTACGCGTATGCAGAGTACCAGATTTCAGGAGAACCTGGCGAAGATGGCTGAATACCGCGGGGCCCGTGGGAACGGCGCAAGCCGCTCCCACATGTTCTCCGTCAGCTGGAGACTCGTCCAGCGCGGGCGATCATGGCGGTGGCAAGCACATCCGCGCCGGCGGCGATGTCCTCGAACTCCGCGTGCTCGGCTTCGTTGTGGGACAGGCCGTCCCGGCAGGGGATGAACAGCATGGCGGTGGGGGCTACATGCGAGAGGTGGCAGGCATCGTGCCCCGCGCCGGACACGAGACGCCGGGCGGGGAGGCCGAGGGCCGCCGACGAATCCTCGATGAGTTTTATCAGGTCTGGATCAAAGACTTCTGGCTCTTTCGCGAGAATTCTCTTCAACTCGACCTGACACCGCTCCGCCGCCGCCAGCTCCGGCA
>CAZYIP010000147.1:0-1456 GCA_964646895.1 uncultured Salinisphaerales bacterium
GCGTCGATGCCGGTTTCCCGCAGCACCTGGATGGCTTCCAGGCCGATCGCGAGGTGCTGGCTGATGCGGTCGCGGTAAAAGGCGTTGGCCTGGCTGCGCAGCTTGAGTTCGCCGTGCATGGGCTTGTCGGAGACGCACAGCAGGGTGCCGTAGGGCACGCGCAGACGGAAGCCGTTGGCTGCGATGGTGGCGCTTTCCATGTCGACAGCAATGGCCCGCGACTGGCTGAAGCGCTCGTAGAGTTCGTGATAGCGAAACTCCCAGTTGCGGTTGTCGGTGCTGGCGACGGTGCCGGTACGCATGTGGGTCTTGAGATCGTTGCCGTGCAGGCCGGTCACCCGCGCCACTGCTTCCTGCAGGGCGACCTGCACTTCCGCGATTGGCGGCACCGGTATCCAGAGTGGCAAATCCTGGTCGAGCACATGATCCTCGCGGATATAGGCGTGCGCGAGTACGTAGTCGCCCAGTTTTTGCGAGCGCCGCAGGCCGCCGCAGTGGCCGATCATCAGCCAGCAGTGGGGCCGCAGCACGGCGAGGTGGTCGGTGACGGTTTTGGCGTTGGGCGGTCCGAAGCCGATGTTCACCAGGGTGATGCCGAGCCCGTCGGGGCGGACCAGGTGGTAGGCCGGCATCGGAGGCGCATGGCTGCTGACGCTCGTCGCAGGCGCGGTCTCGCGGCCGCCACGGGTGGTCAGCCGACCCAGCGGTTCGACCAGTGTGGTGTAAGGGCCGTCCTCGGCAAGGCGCTGATGCGCATAGCTGATGAAGTCGTCCACGTAACGCTGGTAATTGGTGAACAGCACGAAACTCTGGAAGTGCGCCGGGTCGGTGCCGGTGTAGTGGTACAGCCGCTGCAGGCCCAGGTCGACACGCTCGGCGGAGAACAGGGTCAGGGGCATGGGCTCGCCGGGAGGCGTGCGCGCGGTACCATTGGCGATGCCGTCGTCGATATTGCCGAGATTGGGCAGGTCGAAGACGGCGGAGAGATCGCCCAGATCGTCGGGGCCGAGATCGGCGGTAGCTTCCTCGATAACGAAGGGCAGCGGAATGGGACGGTCGCTGGTACCGACGTATACGGGCACACGATGATGGCGCAGCAGCAACCCGATCTGCTCCCGATAGTAGTCCGCGAACAGGTCCGGCCGGGTGACGGTCGAGCCGTAGCAGCCGGGATAGCGGATCGAGCCGTATGCAGGCCGCGCCATCGAGACCAGATCGTCCGGGCCTGCCTCGATGGCGAGATAGGGATAACAGGCGTTGGGCGGGTTGCCGCGGCGCTCGCCGGCCAGAAAACGCTGGTAGCGGTCGTGCATCGATTGCACGGCTGCCTGATAGATGGCGTCGATGCGTGCCACCGCGGCGTCGGCATCGTGAAAGGCCTCGAGGTCGCTGATCCGTCCGTTGCCGGTAAATGCCATCGAAAACTCCTGATTCAATCCATCAAGATCGCGGCTCG
>CAZYIP010000147.1:1556-8029 GCA_964646895.1 uncultured Salinisphaerales bacterium
CCCCGACTGTCATTGCCGGTCCAGGGCCTGATCGGCCTCCTCCGCCGGATCGGTCGAGCGCGCGTGCGGCTTCGGCCGGATGGCGCTACCCATGCGACGTGCATAGACCTGCGTGATCTCGGCGCCCAGGAACAGAATCAGCGACGTGTAATACACCCAGACCAGCAGCACCACGATGGAACCCGCCGCGCCGAACGAGGATCCCACGCTGGCATGGCCCAGATACAGGCCGATGAAATACTTGCCGGCCGCGAACAGGGCGCTGGTGGTGATGGCACCGACCCATACGTGACTCCAGGCGACTTCCACATCGGGCAGAAACTGAAAGATCAGCGCGATCACCACCGTGATCGCGGCGAGCGTGACCAGGATGTTGAGGATGCGTATCAGCAGTGCCGCGCCCGGAAAGAACTCGGTGAGATAGCCGTGCAGGCCGGATATGGCGGCGCTGAGGACCAGGGAAAGAACCATGAGGAGACCCAGCGCGATGACGATCGCGAGCGAGAGCAGGCGATAGCGGATGAAATCCAGGATCATGCTGCGATTGGGCGCGGCCTCCACGTGCCATATCTGGTTCAGCGACGCCTGCAGCTGCATGAAAACCGTGGTTGCGCCGACCAGCATCAGGATGACACCGGTAATGGTGGAGACGATGCTCCCGTGCGAACGGCTGGCGTGGGCGATGATCGTCTGGATGGCGTCGGCGCCCTGGGCGCCCAGCATGGAGTGAGTCCGGGTTACCAGTTCCCCGCGCACCGCCTGCTCGCCGAAGGCAAGGCCGGCGATCCCGATGACCACCAGCAGCAACGGCGCCAGGGACAGCAGCGTATAGTACGACAGCGCGGCCGCCAGCTGAAACGGCCGGTCCGAAAAATACGCAGCGAAGGTTTCCTTGGCCGCATCCCAGAAAGACTGCCCTCTCGACCGCAACGTGTGGATATCCACGTGGTCCTTTCCGCCTCCCGAATGGTCGCCCGCCTGGGGCCTGTCGTTGCCGCTCGTTTATTTATGTAGTGTAACGACACGGCGCTCACGGTGCCTCGTCGTTCACGCAAGCTATCGTCAATCCATGATCACGCAATTGCCAATTTCGGAACGGGTCGCCATCCCCCTCGATGAGGTCGAGCTGAGTGCGGTTCGCGCGCAGGGGCCCGGCGGCCAGAATGTGAACAAGGTGGCGTCCGCCGTGCAACTGCGGTTCGACAGCCGCGCTTCCTCGCTGCCCGATTTCTACAAGGCCCGGTTGCTGAAGCTGAGCGACCGGCGCATCAATCGCGATGGCGTCATATTGATCAAGGCGCAGCGTTACCGCAGCCAGGAGCAAAACCGGGCTGACGCGCTGGCGCGGCTGCAGGCGCTCGTGCGCCGCGCCGGAATGACAGCCAAAGCCCGCGTGCCGACACGGCCCAGCCGCGCGGCGCGGGAAAAGCGCCTCGAGGACAAGAAGCAGCGAAGCCGCACCAAGGCACTGCGGAAAAGGCCGTAGGCGCCCTGGCAGGATGCCGTGATTCATTGCACACTCGCCGGCGGCGTTGAAAGCGGTGTCGATTCAGTGACATGCCGCCAGCAGCGGTGACGGCGGCCAACCCGGCGGCTTGCAGCGCGCTTGAATAATCGTCGCAGCGCCCTAATCCTTCCCTGTAAGAGTCGCGAGACGCGTGCCGCCCGGCACGCGCTGCCGGGTTCCCGCGTCGTTATTCACTTCCCCACGCAGGCGTCAGTGTGACGAACAACAGCGACAAATCCAACCGCCGGGGGCCCATACCCCCCAATTTCACGCCCTCGCGGGGCCACTGGCTGTGGTGGCTGGTGGCCTTTTTCGCGATCATCGCCGCCTGGTCGTATATCGGCGGTCACAAGCCGCCGCAACAGCAGCAAGACCTGTCATACAGCGCGTTCAAGCAGCAGTTGCGCGACAACAACATCAAGAGCATCACCGTCGAGGGCCGGCACGTGAACGGCCAGCTCAAGTCCAGCTCCGGCGGCAAGCCGACTGCGTTCACCACGACGCTGCTGCCGATGGACGATCCGCAACTGATGGGCTTGCTGAACAAGCACGACGTCGCCATCAACGCCAAGGTGCAGCAGCCTTCGCTGTGGCCGCGCCTGCTGATCGCGGTGCTGCCGTGGCTGCTGCTGATCGGGCTCTTCTACTACGGCTCGAAAAAGATGCGCGAGCGCATGGGTGGCGGCAGCGGCGGGATATTCAGTTTCGGCAAGTCCCGCGCCAAACGGGTTCAGGCGCTGGAGTCGAACGTGACCCTCAATGACGTTGCCGGCTGCGAGAACGCCAAGCGCGACGTCAAGGAGATCATCGACTTTCTGAAGGATCCGCGCCGCTACCACCGGATTGGCGCCGTCCTGCCGAAAGGCGTCTTGCTCACCGGGCACCCGGGTACCGGCAAGACGCTGCTCGCCAAGGCCGTGGCCGGCGAGGCGGGGGTGCCGTTCTTCAGCATCAGCGGCTCGGAATTCGTGGAAATGTTCGTGGGTGTCGGGGCCTCGCGCGTGCGCGACATGTTCAAGCAGGCGAAGGATGCCGCACCGTCGATCATCTTCATCGACGAAATCGACGCCATCGGCCGCTCGCGCGGCACCGGCCTGGGCGGCGGTCACGACGAGCGCGAGCAGACGCTGAACCAGATCCTGTCGGAAATGGATGGCTTCGCACCCCGGGAGACGGTCATCGTGATGGCGGCGACGAACCGGCCCGACGTGCTCGATCCGGCATTGATGCGCCCCGGCCGCTTCGATCGCAAGATTGCCTTCGATTTGCCGACCCGCCGCGCACGCGAGGCGATTCTGAAAGTACACGCGCGCCATATCGCATTGCACGGCAGCATCGACTTCGATGGACTTGCCGCGGCCACGGCGGGGTTTTCCGGCGCGGATCTCGCCAATCTGGTCAACGAGGCGGCGATGCGTGCGGGCAGCCACGGCAAGGATAGCGTCGACATGGAAGAGTTTACCGACGCCTACAATCGCATCGCGCTCGGCGCCAAGCGCGAAGACCTGATCGACGACGAGGAAAAGCGGGTGATCGCGTTTCACGAGTCCGGCCATACCCTGATGGCGCGGCTGCTGAAAAACGCCGATCCGGTCGAGCAGGTGACGATCATCCCCCGCGGGCGGGCGCTGGGCGCAACCCGGCAGACGCCGGAGCGGGATCGCTACAACCTCAACCGCAGCTATCTGATGGACCGGCTGTGCGTCATGCTCGGCGGCCGCGGTGCGGAAAAGCTCATCTTTGGCGAGGTCAGCACCGGCGCCGCGCAGGATCTCAAGCAGGCGACCAGCACGGCACGGCAGATGGTGTCCCAGTGGGGCATGAGCGACACTTTCGGTCCCTCGGCGTTCGCCGTCGAGGAGCAGCAGAGCTTTATCGGGCAGCAGATGCTGCAGCAGCAGCACTACAGCGAGCACACCATAGAGCTGATCGACGAGGAGACGCGCCGCATCATCGAGGACTCCGCGCGCATCGTCGACGAGACACTCAAGGCCCATCGGGAGCATCTGGAAAAGCTTGCGGCGGCGCTGATCGAGCATGAAACGGTCGAGGGGCCGGAACTGGACGAGATCCTGGGCATTCGGGATCCGCAGCCGGCTGCGGAGCCGGCTCCGGCGCCGCGGCCGCAAGAGCCGCCCGGGGTGCAGCCCGCGCCGGTTCAGGCGGGGGGAACGCCGCAGTCCAGCAGTAGCTGGCGCAAGTCCTGAATGACGGGGAATATCTCCTGGTTCCAGTCGGCGCCCTGGCGATCGAAGGCTTTTTGCTCTTCTTCCACGATACGGCGGTCCTGGGCGAAGATGCTCTCGCTGAACCATACGATGAATGGCCACAGCAGATAGGTCAGCCCCGGGATGCCGGGCTTGCGGATCATCATCAGCCCGTAGGTGTGATTCCAGTGCTGCTGGCGGTCGAGGGGGATGTAGGCGTTCCACAGGTCCAGCGCCGGCTCCTGGCTGCCGGCGGTCCAGAACCTGAGCCGCTGGTACGGATATTCGGTGCGAATGGTCATGAGATCGTCCGACGGTTCGCGAGGCTGTCTCAGGCCGCCGCCCAGAATGAACCGCTCGCCCCACGGCTGCCGGCTGGCGCGGCGAAAGGTGTAGTCGGCCTCCACCCAGCCCGGGCCCTTGCGCCGTTCCAGCAGCAGTGCGCGAATGCGGCCCATGAGGCGCCGGTGCAGAAACTGATGGTTCATGTCCATCAGGTTTTCGTGCATGAAGGAGTAGTGGCAGCGTACCTTGCGATCCAGGTAGTGGGTCCTGTAGCGGGGATTGGCGTAATTGGCCAGATCCGGGAACGGGACCGTCGCGGCGCGCGCCGGCGTGCCGGCGAAGACGAAGATCAGCCCGTAGGCTTCGCGGCAGGGGTAGCTGCGCACCCCGTTCGGCAGCTCGTGTGCTTCGTCCAGGTACGGTATGTTGATGCAGTGTCCGGCGCAGTCATAAGTCCAGCAATGGTAGCCGCATTGCAGATGCTCGCCCTTCACCACGCCCAGATGCAGCGGCACCTGACGGTGCGCGCAGCGATCCTCCAGCGCGAAAATGGCCGCGGATTTCGTGCGTACCAGCACGATGGGCTCACCGGCGAAAGTGGTCCCGATCGCCTTGCCCCGCGGCAGCGCCCTGGAGCGGGCCACGGGATACCAGAAGTTCGGGTCCAGGCGGGTCCTGCGCAAATCGCGCCTGGGCACCTCGTGCTCTCTCACCAGGTGTACTTGTTCAGGGCCAGGGGATTCCATCGGCTTTGGCCTCGCCGTTGCCGCCATGGGTGGGTCTATAAGCTATAGAAACCCGCGGGCGGGTTTGTCCAGTCGTCGTCGCGTGCCGGTACCGGTACGCTGATGTCAACTCAGCAGCAGGCGCGTGATCGCCGCGCCCGGCAATGGCGAATGCAGGAGAAACCCCTGCATGGCGTCACACTTGTTTTGCTTGAGAAAATCGACTTGCTCCGGCGTTTCCACACCCTCGGCGATCACTTCGAGGCCCAGCGCGTGACTCATGTTGATCACCGACTCGACAATGATGCGGTTTACCCGATCCGAGGGAATTCCCTGCAAAACCTCCTGGTCGAGCTTGACCCGGTCGACCGGCAGGCGACGCAAGTTATGGAGCGAGGAATAGCCGCTGCCAAAATCGTCCAGTGCGATGGAGACACCGAGCGCACGCACTTCCTCCAGCATTTCGGCGGCCCGCCCGAGCGGTTCGAGAGCGTCCCGCTCCGTGACCTCGATCTCCAGGCCGCCGGGGCGCAGGCTGGATTGCTCGATGCACGCGTGGATTTGCTCGATCAGCATCCGGCTCGTGAGTTCCTGCGGACAAAGATTGACGGATACACGCATGGGTGGCAGCCCTGCTTCTCGCCATATCCGCTGCTGCTCGCATACCTGGGTGAGTTGCCAGGCACCCAGTGACGGCATGAGACCGGCTTCTATGGCCAGGTTGATGAGTTTGTCGATCGGATGATGCCTCAGCAGAGGATTGCTGCAGCGCAGAAGCACTTCCAGAGAAATGATCTCCCCGGTGCTGCAGGACACTATCGGCTGATAGGCCAGCCAGAATTCGCGATTGGCGATGGCACCTCGCAGTGCCATCAGATCACGCGTGCGCTCGCGCGCCTCGACGTCCATGCGCTCGGTAAAATAGCTGAAACCGCCGCGCCCCTGGCGTTTTATCCGGTAGAGTGCGATATCGGCCTTTTCGAACAGCTGATCCGGGTCCGCGGCATCCTGGGGATAGACCGCCATGCCGATACTCGCGCCGATACGTACTTCGCTGCCCTTCAGGGGGAAGGGGCGCGACAGCGCGTCCAGCAGCTTGGCGGCCAGTTGCACGCCCGCCTCGGGCGTGCGGGCGTTCGGCTGCACGACGACGAATTCGTCTCCGCCCACGCGGGCGATGAAATCGGTTTCCCGCAGCAGGTGCATCATGCGCTGCGCCGTCTGCCGCAGTATCTCATCTCCGGTGGTGTGACCCAGGCTGTCGTTGACCTCCTTGAAGAAATCGAGATCGATAATCTGCAAAATCAGCTGTTGCTCGCTGCGCGCCATGGCGGCCATCATCTCGCGCAACCGGATGCGGAAATACTGGCGGTTGGCGATTCCGGTCAGCATGTCGAAATTGGCCTGCTGATGCAGCGCCGCTTCCAGGCGTTTGCGGGCGCTGTAGTCGCGCATGATTTTCAGGAAGCCGACATGATTGCCCGTGCCTCGGTGGATTGGCGTCATCACGCCTTCACCCCAGAATCGCGACCCGTCCTTGCGCAGGTGCCAGCGCTCGTCGATTGCCCTGCCAGCCTCGAGAGCGGTACGAAATTCCTTGCCCGGCACGCCTTGTTCCCGGTCCTCGGGTGAAAAAATGATGTCGGCACTGCAACCGACGATTTCGTTGCGCCGGTAGCCCAGGGTTTGTTCCGCGCCTACATTCCAGGTCGTGATGATGCCATCCGCGTCTGTCGTGATGATGGCGTG
>CAZYIP010000148.1:0-7960 GCA_964646895.1 uncultured Salinisphaerales bacterium
GCGGGAAACTACAAGGGAACGACAATAAAATCATCTCCGCCAATCGCGACCCCTACCGGTCCGGTGCGGAGTCCGGAGAACTATTCCGGACGCATGTGCGGGAACAGCAGCACATCGCGGATCGAGGCGCTGTCGGTCAACAGCATGACCAGGCGATCGATGCCGATACCTTCGCCGGCGGTCGGCGGCATGCCGTACTCCAGTGCGCGAATGTAGTCGGCATCGTAGAACATGGCTTCGTCGTCCCCGGCATCCTTCGCCGCGACCTGCCGGCGGAAACGTTCGGCCTGGTCTTCCGGGTCATTCAATTCGCTGAACCCATTGGCAATCTCCCGCCCGCCGACAAACAGCTCGAAGCGATCCGTAACCGTGGGATCGTCGTCACTGAGGCGCGCCAGGGGGGAGACCTCGACCGGATACTCGGTGATGAAGGTGGGATCGAGCAGGTCGGCTTCCACGGTCTTTTCGAAGATTTCTGTCTGCAGCTTGCCGGCTCCCCATGCCCGCTGCACCTCGATGTGCAGCCGCTGGGCGACCTCGCGCAAATAATCCACGTCACCGATACGCGCGCGATCCACGTCGGGATTGTGCCGTAGCACCGCTTCACGCAGGCTCATGCGGGAAAACGCCTGATCGAAGTCGTAGACGCGGCCCTGCCAGGTCACCCTGGCGTTGCCATCGACCGCATGTACCAGGCCTCGCAGCAGATTTTCTGTGAGGTCCATCAGATCCCGGTAATCCGCGTAGGCCTGATAGAACTCGAGCATGGTGAACTCGGGGTTGTGCCGGGTGGACACGCCCTCGTTGCGAAAGTTGCGATTGATCTCGTAGACACGCTCGAAACCGCCGACAACCAGCCGCTTGAGATACAGCTCCGGCGCCACGCGCAGGTAGAAATCCCGCTCCAGCGCGTTGTAGCGGGTCACGAACGGACGTGCCGTCGCGCCGCCGGGGATAACCTGCAACATGGGCGTTTCGACTTCAACAAACGCCAGGGAATCGAAGTAGTTGCGAAGATACCGTACGACCTCGCGGCGCTTGAGGAACACGTCACGGCTGTGGTCGTTGACGATCAGATCCAGATAACGCTGGCGATAGCGCATTTCCTGATCGCTGAGTCCGTGGAATTTCTCCGGCAGAGGGCGCAGCGACTTGGTCAGCAGGCGCAGTTCGGTGGTACGCAGGCTCAGCTCGCCGGTGCGTGTCTTGAACAAGGTACCGCGCGCACCGACGATGTCGCCGACATCCCAGCTCTTGAATGCCTGATAGATCTCCGGCCCGAGCCGGTCCCGTTCCAGGAACAGCTGGATGCGGCCCGACATGTCCTGCAGCTTGGCGAAGCTGGCCTTGCCCATCACCCGCTTTTCCATCATGCGGCCAGCCACCGCCACGGTGACGCCTTCCTGTTCCAGCGATTCATTGGCACGCTTGCCGTACAGCCCGTGCAACTGCTCCGCAAGCGCATCGCGCCGAAAGTCATTCGGGAACGCATGGCCCTCCGTGCGCAACGCGTCCAGCTTGCGCCGGCGCTCTGCAATCAGCTTGTTTTCATCCTCGTTTTGTCGATCGGACATGCCGATGCCCCTATTTACTGCGGCGGAAAAATCTGTTGTGGGAGTGGCTTTAGCCGCGATTTTCACCCCCTGTCGCGGCTAAGGCCGCTCCCAGAAAAGCCAGAATCACCGTCTCATGGGACACGCAATTCCCTACAGCCCCCGCTTCAGGCTGACTTCGATAAACCCGTCCAGATCGCCGTCGAGCACCGCCTGCGTGTTTCCTACCTCGTGTCCGGTACGCAGATCCTTGATGCGTGACTGGTCGAGCACATACGAACGGATCTGGCTGCCCCAGCCGATATCGGCCTTGCTTTCCTCGATCGCCTGCTGCTCGGAGCGGCGCGTTTGCATTTCCAGCTCGTACAGCCGGGCCTTGAGCTGCTTCATTGCCGTGGCCCGGTTCTTGTGCTGGGAGCGTTCGTTCTGACACTGAACCACGATACCGGTGGGCAGGTGCGTGATACGAATGGCCGAGTCGGTGCGGTTGACATGCTGACCGCCCGCACCGCTGGCACGATACGTGTCGACGCGCAGATCCGCCGGATTGATCTCGATTTCGATGTCGTCGTCGACCTCCGGCGATGCGAATACCGACGCGAACGAAGTGTGCCGCCGATTGCCGGAATCGAAGGGAGACTTGCGCACCAGCCGGTGCACGCCCGTTTCGGTGCGCAGCCAGCCATAGGCATACTCGCCTTCCACCCGGATCGTCGCACTCTTGACCCCGGCCACGTCCCCGTCGGAGTGATCGATAATCTCGGTGCGAAAGCCGTGATGCTCCGCCCAGCGCAGATACATGCGCATGAGCATGCCTGCCCAGTCCTGCGCCTCCGTGCCACCGGAACCGGCCTGGATATCGAGAAAGCAGTTGGCCGCATCCATCTCGCCGGAAAACATGCGCTGAAACTCAAGCCGATTCAGCGTCCGCTCCAGGCCTTCCAGGTCGCCAACGATCTCCGCCAACACGCTCTCGTCATCCTCGGCGCGCGCCAGCTCCAGCAGCTCGGCACAGTCCGCCGCGCCACGCGTGCCCTGGTCGAGCGGTTTTATCACGTCTTCCAGACGCGCGCGCTCACGGCCCAGTGCCTGTGCACGCTCCGGGTTGGTCCATAAATCGGGGCTCTCCATCTCGCGGGTGATTTCCGCAAGGCGGTCGTTCTTCTCGGCGTAGTCAAAGATAGCCGCGCAGAGCATCATAACGCTCTCGCACGGCTTCGATGCGACTCTCTATCTGATTGGTTTCCATTAATGACTCGAAGAATTGCAAAAAATGTCAGATGGCGCCCACGCACAGGGCCATCAGCGCATTCGGGAAGATTCCCAGTATCAGCAACAGAATGCCGTTGACGCTAAGCACCGCCTGAAAATCCCAGGGCCGCGAGACCGCCTGGCGGTCATCCGGGTGATCGAAATACATTAGCTTGACCACACGCAGATAGTAAAATGCCCCGATGACCGACATGATGACCGCAAACACCGCAAGCCACACATAGCCCACATCCAGCACGGCGTTAATCGCCACGAGCTTGGCATAGAAGCCCGCGGTGGGGGGTACCCCGGCCATGGCGAACATCAGCACCAGCATCAGAAACGCGAACCAGGGATGGCGGTCGTTAAGGCCCGCGAAGTCATCGAGGTTCTCCGCCTCCGTGCCTTCCCGGCTGAGGAACACCACCATGCCGAACGCGCCCACCGCCATCAGCGTGTAGATGATGGTGTAGTAAGTAGCCGCGGCATACCCCGTTTCGGTGCCGGCGATCAGACCAAGCAGAATGAAGCCGACGTGAGCGATGGTCGAGTATGCCAGCATGCGCTTGATGTTGGTCTGCGCGATCGCGAACAGGTTGCCGATCAGCAGTGACAGCACCGACAGCGCCACCAGCATGTGCCCCCAGTCGGGCTGGATGCCCTGCAGCCCCTCCGCCAGCAGACGGATGAACAGCGCAAACGCGGCGACCTTCGGCGCCGAACCGATGAAGGTCGTCACCGGTGCCGACGCGCCATGGTAGACGTCCGGCAGCCACATGTGAAACGGCACCGCGCCCAGCTTGAAGGCAAGCCCCACCACTACGAACGCAACGCCGAAAACCAGCACCAGCGCATTGTCGTGCGGTCCCGATGCGAAGCTGGCGATCTCCCTCAGATCCAGCGTGCCGGCAGCGCCGTAGATCATGGACATGCCGTACAGCAGCATGCCGAAAGCAATGGCGCCGAGGACGAAATACTTGAGCGACGCTTCAGCCGCACGCATATCGTCTCGGTTAAGCGCAATCATGGCGTACAGGGCCAGGGACATCAGCTCCAGGCCCAGGTAGATGGTCAGGAAGCTGTACGCCGACACCATGACCATCATGCCCAGCACGCAAAACAGGCCGAGCACGAAAAACTCGCCGCGCAACTGTCCCTGCTCGGCGAAGTAATGACGCGCGTAGAGGAAGCTCGCGCCGCTCATCAGGTAGATCACCATTTTCAGCAACTGGCTGAAACGGTCGCTGATGAACATGCCGCTGAATGCGATCTGTGTGCCCTCGTTACCGGCGTTGAACAACGTGAGCACGAGCGCACCGAGCAACCCCAGCATGACCAGGTAAAACGTCACCAACCGATGGCGGTCGCTGAGCGATGCATCGACGATGAGGCTCAGGCAGCCCACACCCAGAACCAGCAGTTCCGGCGCAATCAGGCCGAACTCCGCACCGGTGACCATCTCAGCGACACCCCGACTGTTCAACGTGGTTCATACTCAATCCTGTTCAGGGCAGCGGCAATAGTTGAGGAATCATCGGCTGCACCGTCGCATGCATGACATTCAGCACCGGCGCCGGCCAGAGACCAAAGGCCAGCACCGCCAGCGCCAGAACGCCCAGAATCACGAATTCCCGCGCATCCACATCGGTCATGGCCTCAACCTGCTCATTGGCCACCGGGCCGAAGATCACCCGCTTGTACAGCCAGAGCGTATAGGAGGCGCCAAGAATCAGCGTCACCGCAGCACCGCCGGAGATCCAGAAGCTGGCATGGAAACTGGACAGTATGACCATGAATTCGCCGACGAAGCCGGACGTTCCCGGCAGGCCGCAATTGGCCATTGCGAACAGCATCATGAAGCTCGCGAAAACGGGCATCTTGTTGACCAGCCCGCCATAGGCCGAGATTTCGCGCGTGTGCATGCGCTCGTACATGACGCCGATGCAGAAGAACAGCGCGCCGGACACCAGCCCGTGGGAAATCATCTGCACCATCGCGCCCTCGATCGCCATTTGTGCCCCGGCAATGGAGCCGGTGGCGTCGAAAATGATGAACGGCACGAACAGCCCCAGCGTAACGAAGCCCATGTGTGCAACCGACGAGTACGCGATCAGCTTTTTCATGTCCTGCTGCACGATCGCCACGAGACCGATATAGATGATGGCGATGAGCGACAGCACCACCATCGGCCACGCCAGCACGTGGCTCGCGTCCGGCGTCATCGGCAGACTGAAGCGCAGGAAACCATAGCCGCCCATCTTGAGCATGATCGCGGCCAGGATGACCGAGCCTCCGGTCGGCGCTTCCACGTGCGCATCCGGCAGCCAGGTATGCACGGGCCACATGGGCACCTTGATGGCAAAAGCCAGGAAGAACGCGATGAAGATCAGGATCTGCGCGGTCAGCCCCAGATGCAGATTGTAATAATCCAGGATGTTGAAGCTGCCCGCCTGCTGGTACAGATAGATGAGCGCCACCAGCATCAGGATGGAGCCGAGAAACGTGTACAGGAAGAATTTCAGGGTCGCGTACACGCGCCGCGGGCCGCCCCAGACGCCGATGATGAGAAACATCGGAATCAGCATGGCCTCCCACAACACGTAGAACAGCACCATGTCGAGCGCCGAGAAAACGCCGACCATGATGCCCTCCATGATGAGAAAGGCCGCCATGTACTGGGGCAGTTTTTTGCTCACGCCCTTGCAGCCGGCACCGATCACCAGCAACGTCATGAACGTGGTCAGAATGATCAACGGCATGGAGATGCCGTCGACGCCGAGGTGATAGTACGACCCCGGACCCAGCGCCGGCATCCACTGTACGCGTTCGACGAACTGCATTGCGGGCGTATGGGTGTCGAAGCCGAAATACAGCGGCAGGCTGAGGATGAACGTGAGCAGCGCAAAGCCGACCGCCCACACGCGGGTCAGCTGCGGCCGCCCGTTCCCGAAGAAAGGCAGGGCAAAGCCGGCGACGATCGGTATCCAGATGACGAGGCTCAGGACTGGCAAATCTGCTCTCCCTTGGCACTGCCCGTTGTGGGAGCGGCTTCAGCCGCGATAATGGCGAAAAAATCGCGGCTGAAGCCGCTCCCACAAACCAGCTCACACCCACAAATCGGGCTGATCCCAAGAACCGCAGTACCCCCGCTCACGGGCCGGTGCAATCGATCGCCATGGCTGTCCATAAGCAGCGGCCTCAACGGATGTACACGAACCAGGCCAGCAGCAGGCACAGGCCGATAATCATGCTGAAGGCGTAATGGTAGACGTAGCCGGTCTGCACCCGGCGGAAACGGTACGCGGCACGACCAATGGAATTCGACGTACCGTTTACCAGCACGCCGTCGATGAGCCCGGCGTCCATCACTCGCCACAGAAACTGCCCCAACCCGCGCCCGCCAGCGGCGAGGCCGTTGATCCACAGCAGGTCAAAGCCATATTTGTAGAGCAGGACTTCGTAGGTCAGGTGCAGGCGGCGTGCGAACTGGGCGGGCACACCGGGACGCACGATATAGCAATACCAGGCGGTGAACACGCCGAGCAGCATCAGGTACAGGGGCGCATGGGCGAAAGCAGCCCCGATCGCCGCCCAGCCGCCGCTGTATTCCGCCCCCAGCTCATGCAGCACATCGTGCGCCGGCAGCACCACGATGGCGCCCTCGAAGAAGCCACCGTACAACAGCGGCCAGATCGTAAACCATCCGATGATGACGGAAGGAATCGCCAGCAACACCAGCGGCAGCGTCACCACCCAGGGCGATTCACGCAAGTGCTCGCGCGTGTGCGAATCCATGCGCTCCTCGCCGTGGAACGTGAGGAACAGCATGCGGAAGGTATACAGTGCCGTAACGAACACGCTCAGCAACAGCGCCCAGTATGCCGGACCGGCGCCGGCAAGCTGCGACTCGCCAACGGCCTCGATGATGCTGTCCTTGGAAAAGAAACCCGAGAAGCCGGGGAATGCGATCAGGGCGAGCGATCCTGCCAGCGTGGTCCAGTAAGTAATCGGCATGTACTTGCGCAATCCGCCCATCTTGCGCATGTCCTGCTCGTGGTGCATGGCGATGATGACGGAACCGGCGCCCAGGAACAGCAGCGCCTTGAAAAAGGCGTGGGTCATCAGGTGGAAAATGCCTGCGGCATAGGCCGAAGCGCCGAGCGCCGCGAACATGTAGCCGAGCTGCGACAGGGTCGAATAGGCGATCACCCGCTTGATGTCCGTCTGCACCACTCCGAGGATACCCATGAAAAACGCAGTGATGGCACCGATCACCATGACGGTGGTAAGCGCCGTGTCCGACAGTTCGAACAGCGGCGACATGCGCGCAATCATGAAGATGCCGGCCGTCACCATGGTGGCGGCGTGGATCAGCGCCGAGATCGGTGTCGGGCCTTCCATCGAATCCGGCAGCCACACGTGCAGCGGCGCCTGCGCCGACTTGGCCATGGCGCCGACCATCAGCAGCAGGCAGATGAGCGTCACCACGGACCACGGATGACCGGCGAAAATCTCGACCTGCTGGCTGGCCAGCATGGGCGCCTGAGCGAACACGTCGGCATAATTCAGACTGCCGGCGTAGGTCAGTACCGCGGCGATGCCGACCAGGAACACGAAATCACCCACCCGGTTGACGAGGAAGGCCTTGAGGCTTGCAAAGATCGCACTCTCGCGCCGATACCAGAAGCCGATCAGCAGGTACGAAACCAGCCCCACGCCCTCCCAACCGAAGAAGAGCTGGAGGAAGTTGTTCGCCATCACCAGCATGAGCATGGCGAAGGTAAACAGCGATATGTAACTGAAGAAGCGCTGGTAGCCGGGGTCGTCGTGCATGTAGCCGATGGTGTAGATATGCACCATCAGCGATACGAAGGTCACCACCGTCATCATCAGCGCGGTCAGGCGGTCGATCAGAAAGCCGATCTGGAACGCCACCCCATCGCTCACGCCCCAGTGGTAAACGGTGGCGTCGAAGGAGAAGACGTCGCCGACCGTCATGCGCCACAGAATCACCGCCGAGGCGACGAACGACAGACCGACGGCGGCAATGGTGACCCGGTGCGCGCCGCGCCGGCCAATGACCCGGCCGAACAACCCGGCCACGATCGACGCCAGCAGCGGCGCCAGCACGGCGATGAGTGCCAGTTGCATCATGG
>CAZYIP010000149.1:0-7851 GCA_964646895.1 uncultured Salinisphaerales bacterium
GCGGCTGAAGCCGCTCCCACAACATCTGCTCCCACAGTGATGGTTGGTTGTTTGAGGATCACTCGGAGGTTCGCATGTTGAGTCACCTTCGCTCGCTCTGGGAAGTGTTCACCCATGCCTGGGCACGCCGCGAGACCGTGCTCTATCCGGAGGAAAAGCCTTATCTGCCGCCGCGCTACCGCGGACGCATCATCCTCTCGCGCGATCCCGACGGCGAGGAGCGCTGCGTGGCGTGCAACCTGTGCGCAGTCGCCTGCCCGGTGGACTGCATCGCGCTGCAAAAGGCCGAGCGTGACGACGGGCGCTGGTACCCGGAGTGGTTCCGCATCAACTTCTCGCGCTGCATCTACTGCGGCTTCTGCGAGGAAGCATGCCCGACCTACGCCATCCAGCTCACTCCGGACAGCGAGCAGAGTGAGTACGAGCGCCACAACATGGTGTACGAAAAGGAGGACCTGCTGATCGACGGCACCGGCAAGTACCACCAGTACAACTTCTACCGGGTCGCCGGCATGGCGATCGCCGGCAAGGGCAAGGGCGATGCCGAAAACGAGCGCCCGCCCATCGACGTGCGCGACCTGATGCCATGATCGTCGTCTTCTACATATCCGCGATCATCGCCGTGGTCGCAACCCTGATGACCATCACCCGCGCGCACGCGGTGCACGCGCTGCTGTACCTGATCGTCTCCCTGCTTGCGGTGGCGGTCATCTTCTATCTGCTGGGCGCGCCCTTTGCCGCCGCGCTGGAGGTCATCACCTACGCCGGCGCCATCATGGTGCTGTTCGTGTTCGTGGTCATGATGCTCAACCTGGGCGAAGCCGCGGCACAGCAGGAACGGCGCTGGCTCGACCGGCGTATCTGGGGCGGCCCGGCGCTGCTCGCCGGCGGCCTGCTGGCGGAACTGATCTACGTCTTCATGGCAGGCGTCGAGCACAACGGCCCCATCGGCGGCGGCACCTCGCCGCATGCGGTGGGTGCGGCGCTGTTCGGGCCTTACCTGCTGTCGGCGGAGATCGCCGGCTTCGTCCTGCTCGCGGCCCTGGTCGGTGCCTATCACCTGGGCCGAAGACGCAAGGAGGGGGAGGAGTAGACGCCCTTCCCGCAAGCGGAGGGGAGGCGCAGACACCCTCTCCCCGGCCCTCTCCCGCAAGCGGGAGAGGGGGCGCGAGAATCCGCTCTCGCACTTGTGGAAGACGACACAAAATTCCCTCTCCCGGTGGGGAGAGGGGAAACAAACGACGGGAGAGTAATAACATGATCAACTCGATACCCGTTCTGGACAGCCTGGTGCTCGCAGCGGTGCTGTTCGTGCTCGGCCTCATCGGCGTCATCGCGCGGCGCAACGTCGTGTTCATGCTGATGGGGCTGGAGATCATGCTCAACGCCACCGGGCTCGCCTTCGTTGCCGCCGGTACCCGCTGGGGCACGCCGGTCGGGCAGGTGATGTTCATCTTCATTCTGGTGCTCGCCGCGGCCGAGGTCTCGGTGGGGCTGGCGCTGATCCTGCAGATGTTCCAGCGCTTCCGCACGGTGGACGCCAATGCACTGACCCGCATGGGGGGCTGACATGCTGCAGGTGCTCTGGCTCGTCCCACTGCTGCCTCTGCTCGGCTTCACCGCGCTGGTGCTGGGCCACAGCGTTCTGCCACGCAGCGGAGTCGCGATCATCGGTGCGGGCTCGGTCGGGCTCTCCTTTGTCGTCGCCGCTGCCATCGCCGCCGTTTTTCTGCTGACGCCACCGGCCGGCGGCACCTACACGCAGACCCTCTGGATCTGGATGCACGCCGGCAATTTCACGCCGGGGGTGTCGTTCCATCTCGACGCCCTGTCGCTGGTGATGATGCTGGTGGTGACCTTTGTCGGCTTCATCATCCATCTCTACTCGACGGAGTACATGGGGTCGGATCCGGGCTACCTGCGCTTCTTCGCCTACATGAACCTGTTCGTCGCCTCGATGCTGGTGCTGGTGCTGGCGAGCGATCTGGTGTTCCTGTTTCTGGGCTGGGAGGGGGTCGGCCTGTGCAGCTATCTGCTGATCGCCTTCTGGCACCAGGACCCGTACAACTGCGTGTGCGGGCGCAAGGCGTTCATCGTCACCCGCATCGGTGACGTCGGCTTCGCGATCGGCATTTTCCTCATCTTCAACCAGCTCGGCACCGTCGATATCCAGACGTTGATGCAGCGCGCGCTCACCCAGTGGCCGCAGGGCTCGCCGTTCGCGATCGCCGCGGCCGCGCTGCTGCTCGCCGGCGCGCTCGGCAAATCCGCCCAGATCCCGCTGCAGACGTGGCTGCCGGAAGCGATGGCCGGCCCGACGCCGGTCAGCGCCCTGATCCATGCCGCCACCATGGTCACCGCCGGCATGTACCTGATCGCGCGCACGCACGTGCTGTTCCAGCTGGCGCCGCCGATCCGGCACGTGGTCGCAATCATCGGTGTGCTGACCTTGCTGGTGGCCTCGTTCAGCGCCCTGGCGCAGAACGACATCAAGCGCATCCTCGCCTACTCCACCATCAGCCAGATCGGCTACATGTTCCTTGCGCTCGGGGTGGGCGCATGGGCGGCGGCGATCTTTCACTTCATGACCCACGCCTTCTTCAAGGCCCTGCTGTTCCTGTCCGCCGGCGTGGTCATCGAAGCGCTCAATGACGAACACGACATTCATCGCATGGGCGGCCTGCGCAAGAGCCTGCCCGCCGCGTTCTGGAGCTATCTGGTCGGCTCCTGCGCGCTCGCGGCACTGCCGCTGATCACGGCCGGGTTCTACAGCAAGGATCTGATTCTGTACCACACCTGGTATTCGGGCACCGGCGGGCACTGGCTGTGGGCCGGCGGGCTGTTCGGCGCCTTTCTCACCAGCGTGTACATCTTCCGTTCGGTGTTCATCGCCTTTTACGGAGAGCAGCACACGCCGGTCACCGCGCATCCGCGCGCGCGCGTGCTGATTGCACTCACGGTGCTGTCGATCGGGTCTCTCATCGTGGGCTTTCTCGACATACCGGATGTCCTCGGCGGCATACACGTCTTTACCGACTTCCTGCATCACACGCTGCCGGCCACTGCGGCGTCGGGCCCACCGCGACAGGAGCTGCTGCTGGAGCTGGTCGCTGCGTTCACGTCCATCGGCGGCATCTACCTCGCCTACCGGCTGTTCCTGCGCCGCCGGCCAGACGTCGAGGCGCTGGCACACCGTGATGACGTGAGCCTGGTAAGGCGATTCTGGGACAGCGGCCTTGGCTTCGACTGGGTGTTCTACCGGGTGCTGGTGTGGCCGTACGAATGGGTCGCGCGGGTCAACCGCCTCGATCTGTTCGACGTGTTCTACAGCGGCGTCGTCACGGTCAACCGGCTGCTGCACACGGTGCTCCGCGAAACCCAGAGCGGCAACCTGCGCTGGTACGCCGGGATGCTGGCCAGCGGCGGCGTGGTCCTCATCGCCATCGCGGTGCTGTCATGATTCTGGCCTGGCTGATCATCGTCCTCGTCGTCGGCGGCCTGCTGGCCCTGGCCGCTGGTGTCTGGAGCGCAACCGCATCGCGCTGGGTGTCGGTCGCGACCTTCGTCATCGACCTCGCGATCGGGCTTTATCTGTGGGTCGCACATGCGGGGCAGGTCACGATCACCCACACCGGTGGCTGGATCATGCTCTTCCAGGTGCCGTGGATTCCGCGCTTCGGCATCAGTTTCGAGCTGGGCCTCGACGGCCTCAGCCTGATGCTGATCATGCTGAGCCTCTTTCTCGGACTGGTGTCGGTGTTCACTTCGTGGCACGAGATCCGCGAGCGGGTCGGCTTTTTTCACTTCAATCTGGTGTGGACGCTTGCCGGCACCACCGGCGTTTTCCTGGCGCTGGACCTGTTCCTGTTCTTCGCCTTCTGGGAAGTGATGCTGGTCCCGATGTATTTCCTGATCGCGATCTGGGGCCATGAAAACCGCCATTACGCCACGCTCAAGTTCTTCCTGTTCACCCAGGGCAGCGGGCTGCTCATGCTGGCGGCGATCGTCGGGCTGGCGCTGGTTCACTATGGTTCGAGCGGTACGCTCACCTTCGATTATCTCGACCTGCTCGGCACCAGAATGTCCGGCACCGCCGCGGCTTTCATGATGCTGGGCTTTTTCCTCGCCTTCGCGGTCAAGCTGCCGGCGGTACCGTTCCACAACTGGCTGCCCGATGCGCATACCGAGGCACCCACCGCGGGCAGCGTCATTCTCGCCGGCGTGCTGCTGAAAACCGGTGCCTACGGGCTGCTGCGCTTCGTGGTGCCGCTGTTCCCGCACGCGGCGATGAACTTCGCGCCCGTCGCCATGACCCTGGCGGTGATCAGCATTCTGTACGGCGGCATCGTCGCCTTCGGGCAGCCGGACTTCAAACGTCTCGTGGCCTATACCAGCATCAGCCACCTGGGCTTCGTCATGCTCGCCATATTCGCCTGGAACGCAATCGCGCTGCAGGGCGCGGTGCTGCTGATGCTCGCCCACGGGATCAGCACGGGGGCGCTGTTCATGCTGGTCGGATCCCTGCAGGATCGTCTGCACACGCGCGACATGAGCCGCATGGGCGGATTATGGCAACGCATGCCGCGCATGGGCGCCGTCGGCATGTTTTTCGCCATCGCTTCGCTGGGCCTGCCGGGGCTCAGCAATTTTGTCGGCGAGTTCATGTCGCTGGTGGGTACCTTCCGCACCAGCATGGTTTTTGCGGCTGTGGCGACGACCGGCATGGTCGTGGCGGTGATCTATTCCCTGTTCTGGATGCAGCGGGTTTTTCAGGGGCCGCCCAGCGCCGAATTCGAGGATCTGGCGATCAGTGATTTCAACGCCCGCGAACTGGGCATCATGGCGGCGATGATCGTCGTCACGATCTGGATCGGCGTATATCCGGGGCCGATCATGGACACGCTGCACCCGGCGCTGGCCGGCATGCAGGCAACCATGACGGCGGCGAGCGGAGGATAGCGCATGACCACGAATCAGCTCATCGCCCTGCTGCCGGAGATCGTCCTCGGCTCGTTCGTGGTGATCGTCATGCTGGTGGTCGCGTTCTACCGCCACCATGGCCTGACCCTGGCGCTGACCCTGCTCGGCCTGGCGCTGACCCTGGTGTCCCTGCCCTTCTCCATGGCGGTGGCGCCACTGCAGGTGACGGCGCTCATCATCGCCGACGGCTATGCGCTGTTCTACGCCGGCCTCGTGTCGGCGACGGCTTTCGTGGTGGCACTGTTGCTGTACAGCTATTTTCACGGCCGTAACGGGCGCGTGGAAGAGATGTACATCCTGCTGCTGCTGGCGACGCTCGGCGGCGTCGATCTTGCCGCCAGCAGCGATCTGGCATCGCTGTTTCTGTCCCTGGAGCTGCTCAGCGTGGCGCTGTTCGGGATGGTGGCCTATCGCTGCACGCAACTGCGCCCGCTGGAGGCGGGCATCAAGTATCTGATCATGGCCGGGGTGTCGTCGGCGTTTCTGCTGTTCGGCATTGCGCTGTTGTTTGCACGCACTGGCGAACTCACTTTCACCCACCTCGCCAATCAGCTCGCCCACATGACCATCGCCACCGATCCCATGCTGCTCATGGGCCTGACCATGATCGTCATCGGGCTGGGGTTCAAGATATCGGTGGTGCCGTTTCACATGTGGACACCGGATGTGTACGAGGGCGCGCCGTCTCCCGTCTCCGGCTTTCTCGCCAGCGTATCGAAATCGGCCGTGGTCGCGGTGCTGCTGCGCCTTTTCATCGTCACCGGCGGCATTCACAGCGGACCGCTGTTTCTGGTGCTGAATCTGATCGCGATCACTTCCATGATGGTCGGCAATCTGCTGGCCCTGTTGCAAAACGACATCAAGCGCATCCTCGCCTACTCGTCGATCGCGCACCTGGGCTACATGTTCGTCGCGTTCCTGGTGGCCGGACGCTTTGCCGCCGAGGCGGTGACCTTTTACATGGTCTCCTATGTCGTCATGGTACTGGGGGCTTTTGCGGTGGTGGGCGTGGTATCCCGCGCGCCGGACGGCGGCGAGGAAAATACCCATCTCGACTATTACATCGGCCTGTTCTGGCGCCGTCCGTGGCTGGCGTCGGCACTCACGCTGGCGCTGCTGTCGCTGGCGGGCATCCCGCTCACCATGGGCTTCATCGCCAAGTTCTATCTGTTCGTGGCCGGTGTGCGCGATTCGCTCTGGCCGGCGCTGTTCGGCCTGATCGTCGGCAGCGTCATTGGCCTGTTCTATTATCTGCGGGTGATCCTGTTCATGGCCCGCCGGCCGGATGACAGGCCGGCGTTCATCGCCCCCGGCGCGGGGCTGGCAGGGGGCTGCGCCGTGCTGATTCTCACGCTCGTGCTCGTCGGGCTGGGAGTTTATCCGGCCGCGCTCATATCGCTGATCCGCGAGAGTGCCGGACAGATTGCGGCTTTGTTGTAGCTTTACGTGGCCGTTGGGTTGCTGGCGCTGATCGCGGCTCGCGCCGCTCCCACCATAAGCCGCGATTAAGGATGACGCCTGCTCAAAATGCCAAACCCGGATTCGCGGGCAGGTCGGCCAGCGCTTCGTCGAGCGGAGAAACCGTCGCGGCTTCGCGCACCGGGGGCACTTCCTCGACCACCGGGCGTGGTACGTGCCCGAAGGGAGCGCTCAGAAAACGCTCGATCAGCGAACCATGAAGCTGCTCGGGCTGAAAGCGGAAGCGCCCGGAAAACGCGCTGGCGGGCAACGGATTCTCGCGTGCGTAAGTGGCACCACCTGACTTGTGATTCGCCAGCGTATCATGCACCGGCAGGCACAGGGGTATCACGGGGTTGTCGCGCACCAACGGGTAACGGGCTGGCGGCGCGAGCTTTTGGTAGCCGAAGCATCGCATGTAGAAACAGGCGTGGCGGGGGTGTACGCCAATCACGATGTCAGTGTAGCCCATGTGCACAACATAGTAGGCCGCCCATCTCATCATGCTGAACAGGGCTACAGCACTACGCGACGCGAGGCGCCGGCGGTCCGCAAGCAGTCCCACTTCGACCGGGCGTCGCCCGGCATCGCGCAGCTCGTCCAACTGCTTTCGATATACGCTGTCGAGAGGCAAGCCCTTTGGATTATCGCCAATCATGGTCATGGTCGACCGGGTTTCGTGCCTGTCCGAGCCCAGGCCGCCCGGCCCGCGAATTACGCAGGCATGCTCACCGACCGCCATGGGAACCGTATGCAGGCAAAGCGGGTTTTCATTGATCAGCTTCTTCTGCACGTAACGCTCGTATACAAGCTGCCACGCCATTTCGACTTCTTCGAGCGAGTGTGCACACGAGTAGGAGAGATCCGCCGCGGCGGATCGCTTGTCACATATTCGTAGTGAAGGCATGGTCCGTTTGGCTGGTTTCGGGGCCGTATCTACCGCGCGTTCCAGGCCTTCGTTTTCAAGCATGGCGGGGGCTCCTTGATTATTCTGGCAATGACGGAGATACCGGGCAGGGACATCCTGACTCAAGATTGGTTCATGAGAATCCCTCTCAGGGTCCGAAGCCGCCGCCGAACGGTCAAATTCGGACGACGACCGGTCACCCACGAATGATTCGTCGTATGGGGAGGGACAAAAGAAGATCGCTTCGGCACGCGCGACATACGCAGGTACCCTGCCTCCGGCGATTGTGGTGGAGACGCTGGCCAGCTGACGGATCCCGGGCGACAGCGGGCGCTTCGGCCCCTCATTCCGGACAAACCTGCCCACCAGCCATGCTGCCTATAAAATCTATCCAGAATAACACCGTTTTTCAAGGAACTAGTTATACGAAATGCCCGTCGGCGCATAACCTGCGGCATTAAAGATTCGGAAAAGGATGCGGAATCGTCCGCGACCGCCGATTGAAA
>CAZYIP010000150.1:0-7638 GCA_964646895.1 uncultured Salinisphaerales bacterium
GCGAGAATTCTCTTCAACTCGACCTGACACCGCTCCGCCGCCGCCAGCTCCGGCAACTGCGAACGCAGTGCCCGGTCCATGGAGTCCAGCGCCTCCTGTCGCGGATCGCGCACATCGATCGTAAAGATCGTCCGCCCCGGCACCGTGTTGCGTGTACCGGGAAACGCCTCGATCGCTCCGACCGTGGCCACCATGTCCGGCCCGTGGCGGCGGGCGGCGTGGCGCACCGCCAGCACCATCGACGCGGTGGCCACCACGGCATCGTGGCGCACCGCCATCGGCGTCGTGCCCGAATGGCTGGCACGGCCCACCACCGTGACGTCGTAACTGCACTGGCCCTGGGCGCCGGTCACCGCACCGATGGCGTCCCGTGCTCGCTCCAGCACGGGCCCCTGCTCGATATGCGCCTCCAGATAAGCGTCGACCGGATAGCCCGGCCTGCGCTCACCGGCATAGCCGATCGCGCGCAGGGCATCGCCGACGCGGGTGCCCGCACGATCGCGTGTCTCCAGCGCTTCCGCCAGAGCCAGACGCTGTGTAAACACCGCCGAGCCCATCATGGCCGGGGCAAAGCGCGCGCCTTCCTCGTTGGTCCAGCAGATCACCTCCAGCGGCGCTTCCGTCTCCAGACCCAGGTCGTCGCAGCGCATCAGCACTTCGAGGCCGGCGAGCACGCCAAAAATGCCATCGTAGCGCCCGCCGCTCGGCTGCGTGTCGAGATGGCTGCCGGCGACGACGGGCGCGCGGCCGGGATCGCGCCCGGCGCGCCGCAGGGCGATATTGCCGATCGCATCGACACTGACGTCGTAGCCCTGCTCTCGCCCCCAGGCACAGAACTGATCCCGCATTTCGGCGTCCTGCTCGCTCAGGGCGAGCCGCGAAAGGCCGCCCGCGGCGGTGGCGCCGATGGCATTGGAACGCTCAAACAGCCGGGCCAGACGTGCCCGGTCCACACGCAGGGTATCAGTGCTCATAGGGCAATCAGGTCTTTTTCCTCGGGTTTGCTGTCGTCAGCAAAAAAACAGGCAACACGGCCGCCGCCGTCGGCAACTTCCGCAAGGGGCGGTACCGTTTGCCGGCAACGCGACTCGGCGCGATAGCAGCGTGCGGCAAAGGCGCAGCCGGGCGGGGGGGCGGCGGGATTGGGCAATTCCCCTTCGACACGGATGCGGCGCCGCTGGCGGGAGCCCGGCACCGGCACGCTGGACAGCAGCACCCGCGTATAGGGATGGCGCGGGTCTGCATACAGCCGCCGGCGCTCGCCCTGCTCCACGATCAGCCCCAGGTACATCACTGCGACGCGATCGCTGAGGCTTTCCACCACCGCCAGGTCGTGCGAGATGAAGACGTAGGTGAGCGAGAGCCGGTGTTTCAGCTCGCCCAGCAGTTCCAGTACCTGCGCCTGCACCGAAACGTCGAGCGCGCTGACCGGCTCGTCGAGGACGATGATTTCCGGATTCGCGGCCAGTGCCCGCGCGATACCGATGCGCTGGCTCTGGCCACCGGAAAACTCGTGCGGATAGCGATCGATGAACTCCGGTCGCAGATTGACCAGCGACATCAGTTCGTCGATGCGCTCGCGGCGACGGGGCGAGTCGAGCCCCGCCAACTGGGCCAGGGGCACATCCAGAATCTGTCGTACCGTCTTGCGCGGGTTCAACGAAGACAGCGGGTCCTGAAACACGTACTGAATGCGCCGGCGCAGGCCCTTTATATCCTTTCGCGCCAGATCCGCGATCGGTTCGCCGCCGATGCGGATGCTCCCCGCCGTGGGCAGATCGAGCCCGGCCATCATGCGCGCCAGAGTGGATTTGCCGCAGCCCGACTCCCCCACCACGCCCACGGTCTCGCCACGGTGAACGCTCAGATCCACCCCGCGCACCGCCTGCACGCCGCCCGCGCGATTGAGCCAGCCGCGCGCGCCGAACACGCGCTTCACGCCCTCGAGCTCCAGCACCGCTTCACCCGCCATGGCCCGCCTCCTCCACCCGCAGGCAACGGACGAAATGCCCGGCGCCAACCTCTATCACCGGTGGCGGCGCCTGCCGGCACTCATCCAGCACGCGCTCACAGCGATCCGCGAACGGGCAGCCTGGCGGCAAATGACTGACATCCGGCGGCAGGCCGGGTATCGCCTGCAAATCGCGCTCCGCCTGGCCAAGCTTGGGAACGCACTCCATCAGCCGCTGGGTGTAGGGGTGGCCGGGGCGTTCGAGCACATCGGCCGCGGTGCCGCGCTCCACCACCTGACCGGCATACATCACCACAATGCGGTCGCAAAGCTCAGATACCACGCCAAAATCATGGGTGATGAAAATCAGCGCCATGTTGCGCTCCCGGCGCAACTGGGTGAGCAGGGCCAGAATTTCGGCCTGGATGGTCACGTCCAGCGCCGTGGTCGGCTCATCCGCGATGATGATATCCGGGTCGTTGACCAGCGCCATGGCGATGCCAACGCGCTGGCGCAGGCCGCCCGAGAGTTCGTGCGGATAGGCCCGCAGGCGCGCTTCAGCGTCGGGGATGCGTACCTCGCGCATGACTTCCAGCGCCCGCTGGCGCGCTTCGCGGCGCGAGCAGCGGCGATGGCGCACCATGACCTCGGCCAGCTGGTCGCCGACGCGCAGGAGCGGGTTCAGGGTCGACAGCGGATCCTGAAAGATGTAGGCGATGCGGTTACCGCGCAGGGACTGCAGCCGCCGCAGTGGCGCACCCAGCAGTTCCTCGCCGCGGTACTGGACCGAACCGCGGACGATACGTCCGGGAGGCGTGGGCACCAGGCCTGCCAGCGACATGGCGGTCACCGACTTGCCGGAACCCGACTCCCCCACCACGCCCAGGCATTCGCCGGGGTAGAGGTCGAAATCGACGCCGTTGACCGCATGGTAAACACGGCTGCCGAGTTCGAAGTGGGTGGTCAGATCGCGGACCGATAGCACCGGCTCGGCGCCGGCGCCGCCATCCGCGGGCGCGGGGTTCTCGGCGCGCCGGCCGGCATCGGGACCGGTGGCGGTGAGGGGACCTGGCCGGGTCATGGCACCGGACTTCAGGCGCGGGTCGAGCACGTCGCGCAGGCCGTCGCCAAATACGTTGATGCCGATCACCAGCACCAGGATCAGCGCGCCGGGAATGGCGGTGACGTGGGGCGCGAGAATGATCAGCTTGCGCCCGTCCGCAAGCATGGAGCCCAGGTCCGCCTGCGGTGGCTGCGCGCCGAGCCCGAGAAAGCTCAGGCCGGCGGTTTCCAGGATCATCCAGCCGACGGTGGTGGACATGGTAATCACGATCACCGGCGCCACGTTGGGCAGCACCTCGGTGAACAGAATCCGGGTTGGCGATGCGCCGGTGAGCCGTGCGGCCTCCACGTATTCGCGGGCCACGATACCGACCGTCGTCCCGCGTACGGCGCGCGCGAAGAACGGCACGTTCACCACCGCGATCGCAAACAGGGCATTCATCAGGCCGGGCCCCATCGCGGCCACGATGGCCAGCGCCAGCAGCAGATACGGAAACGCCATCAGCGTATCCACGCCGCGCATCAGCACATTGTCCAGCCAGCGGCCATGAAAGCCGGCAATCAGGCCGATCAGGGAGCCGACGATAGCCGCGAAAGCAGTCGCCACGACGCCAACGGCCAGGCTCACGCGCGCACCCCAGACCAGGCGCGAGAGCAGATCGCGGCCGAGCTGGTCGGTCCCGAACAGATGCCCCGGGCTGAACATCGGCAATACGCGATCCGCGAGGTGGGTCGCATTCGGGTCCGGGAGCGGCAGAATCGGCGCCGCCAGCGCGATGGCCACGATCGCCACCACGATCACCAGCCCGGCGGTGGCCAGGTTGTTGTTGCGCAGGCGCCGCCACGCGGAGGGTCGCCCGGCGACGGCCGCGCGCCGGCGGCGTGTCAGAAACGAGGACGCGGCGTTCACGCCTTGATCCTCGGGTCGATGACATGCTGGAGAATATCGGCGAGCAGATTGATCATCACATAAGCGGCGGCGATCACCAGAACGCCGCCCTGCACCAGCAGCACATCGCGGGCGTAGATCGCCATGACCAGCATGCGCCCGACGCCCGGCCACTGGAATACCATCTCGATATACACGGCACCGCCGAGCACCAGCCCCGCCTGCATGCCGATCACCGGTATGACCGTCACCAGCGCGTTGCGCAGGGCATGGTGCATGACCACGGTGCGCTCGCTCAGACCCTTGGCGCGCGCCGTTCGTATGTAGTCCTGGCGCAGCACCTCCAGCATGGCGGCACGGGTGACGCGCGCAATGACGCCGGTCGCCACCAGCCCGAGCGTCAGCGCCGGCAACACCAGATGGAGAAACAGATCGCCAATGCCGCCACCGCCATAGATGGCGTACATTCCCGATGCCGGGAACCAGCGCAGCGACACCGCGAACACCAGCACCGCCATCAACGCCAGCCAGAACGCCGGCATCGAAATCCCCAGCAGCACGAATATCGTGAACGCCTTGTCCTGCCAGCCGTACTGGCGAACCGCAGTCACCACGCCGGCGAACAGCCCGAGAGCGGTGCTGATGAACAGCGCAGAGCCGGCGAGGATCATGGTCGGGCCCAGCCGCTCCAGCACCTCGTCGATGACCGGCCGATTGAGGCTGTACGAGCGGCCGAAGTCACCGTGCAGAAGGTTGGTCAGCCAGATCACGTAGCGCTGCAGCATCGGCTTGTCGAGGCCCAGCTCGGCACGCAACCGGGCCAGGTTGTCCGGCGTGGCATAGGAGCCGAGAATCGCCTTGGCCGGATCACCGGGAATCAGCGCCATGATGACAAACACGATCAGGGAAATACCGAACAGGACGGGTATCACCAGGATCAGACGCTTGACGAGATAACGCAGCATCGGCGCAACCAGATAGGTCCCGGGAGCGTCCCTGCCCCCAGGAATTTTGCCTGCTTAGGGTTTGCTCACGTCCTTGAGCGGCAGCCGGCCAAACGCCGGTTGCAACTTGAAGCCCTGAACCGCCGCGGTGGACACCGCGTACTGCTTCCAGTTGGCGATGAAAGCCCAGGGCGCATCCTTGTAGACGATCTCCTGCATTTTCTTGTAGAGCTTCGCGCGCTCGCCGCGGTCGCTGATGCGGCGCGCCTTCTCCAGCAGCTTGTCCACCTCCGGATTCGAGTAGTAGCCGGAGTTGAACCCGCCCTTTTCGGGGACGGCGTCGCTGCGCAGGGTCAGATAGGGCAGCGTGTCCGGGCTGTTGGTCATCCAGGCCATCTCGGCCATGTCCGCCTTGCCTTCCAGGCCGGCGTTGACCTTGTCCAGATAGGTGTTCCATTCGTAGGTCTGGATCTTGACCTTGAGACCGACCTTGGCGAGGTCCGCCTGGATTGCGGTGGCCATGGCGACCGGCGACAGCATGCCGGAGCCGCTTTCGGTGACGTAGAACGTCAGGGTGGCGCCGTCGTAGCCCGCTTCCTTGATCAGCTTGCGCGCCTTGTCCGGATCATACGGATACGGCTTCAGGGAGTCGTCGTAGGCCCACGCAAACGCCGGCGCGATCGGGCTGTCGGCTACCGCCGCGGTGCCCTGCAGAACTTCCTTTACCAGCGCTTTCTTGTTGATCGCGTAGTTGACGGCCTGGCGCACGCGCTTGTCCTTGAACGGCCCTTCGCGGGTGTTAAGGATCAGGAACCAGACGTGCGGACCCGTCTGCGAATAAACGTGGTAAGTGGGGTCGCTCTCGAACTTCTTGAGCGTGTCCGGGGGGACTTCGACCATCAGGTCAAGACCGCCGGAGAGCATTTCGATCGAACGCGTATTGGCGTCGGTAATCGGGCGAAACACGGCCGCCTTGAGCTTCGGTGCGCCGTCCCAGTAGTCGGGGTTGGCTGTGAGCACCACCTTGCGGTTGGCGTCCCACTCCTCGAACTTGAACGGGCCCGTACCGACCGGATGGCGTCCGAAGTCCTTGCCGTATTTTTTCACCCCCGCCGGCGACACGATCATGCCTGGCGGATAGGCCAGGTTGGCGAGCAGCGGCGAGTAGGGCTCCTTGAGATGGAAGCGCACCGTGTACTCGTCGACCACCTCGGTCTTCTCGATCGCGCTGAAGAAAAAGGCGAGCGGGAACGGCCCGGTGTCGTGATACGGGCTGTCCTCGACGAGCATGCGGTCAAAGTTGAACTTGACGGCCTCGGCGTTGAACGGCGTGCCGTCGTGAAACTTCACCCCGTGACGCAAGTGAAAAGTATAGGTTTTACCGTCGTCGCTGATCTCCCAGCTCTCGGCCAGCGCCGGCTCCACTTCCAGAGTGCCGCTCTTGTAGCGCACCAGGCCATCGTACAGATTGCCCAGGATGCGGAAATCGTTCACCGCGGTGTCGGCCTGCGGATCCAGCGACTTGGGCTCCGCAACCTGCCCGATGACCAGCACACCCGGCGGTGTCTGAGCCTGCACGGAGCCCATCGCCATGAACAGCGCCGCGCAGGCGCCTGCCAGCCAGAGCGTGAGTTTTCCTAACTGCATCATCCTTCTCCCCAGGACGCTTATTCTGGTCTGCCCTTGATAAAGTAGAACAGGGCTTCTGGTCGCACGACGCAACGCATGCGTGTTTTTAATCAATTACACGATAACAACAAGATTGCAACCATTATTTTTAGAATAACGTTCTGTAGAGCAGAACGATGGCGCGGAGATGTTTCATAAACAAAACAAATCTCTACCGCGGCCGCACCAGCCAACAGGCAAAAACATGTCGATAAGGAAATCCGGTCCGGACCCGGACCTTCGATATTGCGTAGCGATCGGTTGCGCGAACGTTATCGTTTCCGAGAGAGCGCCGCTCAGGAAACCGAAGGTTTTCTAATCATCGGGAAATTGCTCGAAACGGCCCGCATCGCCACCTATCGAATAGGTCAGGATGCGCGCGCTACGGCGCACGACGGGAATCATGGCCGCGATGCGTTCATCGCTGAAGCGCGTGATCAGACCGCTCACCGCTATCACACCCAGCACCCGGTTGTCCGGCGGCGCGAACACCGGCGCCGCGACGGCCGCAATATCCGGCGTGCGCTCTCCCCGGGACACCGCAATGAGATTCCGCCGGATCGCCTTGTAGCGTTCCCCGCCCCGGTTGCCGAAAGCGACAAAGACATGGCCAACGGCACCGCGATCGAGCGGCAGGCGCGCGCCCTCGCGCAAATTGTCGGTCACCGGCTGCTCGCCCTCGACGCGATTGACGCAAACGCATTCGTCGCCGTCACGCACATGATATGAAGCACTTTCGGAAAGCGCTTCGACGAGCGTACCCAGGGCACTGTAAATGACATCCGCGAGCCGGAAGGATTTCTGGTACGCGGAGCCCAGACGCAATGCCTCCGGCCCCAGGCAATAGGTTCCGTCAGGCAAGCGCACCAGGTAGCCCTGATTCAGGAGCGAGGCGCAGATGCGCAGAATCGTACTCTTGTAAAAGCCGGTGGCCTGCGCAATGCCGGCCAGTGTATGAATCGGCCGCTTCACGGTAAAGACCTTCAGCACACGCAGTGCCCGGTCAACGGCGGCGACTCCCTGTTGATCTGGCATGATGTCCTCGTCCTGCTCGCGCCACGACATTGCGCGAATACGACAGTATCCTGTTAATGAACGCAACCCGACAAGTTCGAGGCTGCCAT
>CAZYIP010000151.1:0-7638 GCA_964646895.1 uncultured Salinisphaerales bacterium
CGGGCATGTTCTGCGATGACGAGCTCCTCATTGGTCGGAATGACCCACACCCGCACCTTGCTGTCGTCGGTGCTGATACGCAGGGCGTTTTCCTCGTTAAGCGCGTCATCGACCCGGACTCCCAGCCAGCCCAGCGCCGCGGCGACACGCGCCCGTACGGGGGCCGCATGCTCGCCGATGCCCCCGGTGAACACCAGGGCGTCCACTCCTCCGAGCGTGGCAACCAGACTGCCGATTCCCCGCACCAGGCGGTAGACGAACAGGTCGACCGCCTCCCGCGCTTCGGTGGCCTGGCTCGCCAGCAGGTCGCGCATGTCGTCGCTGATGCCGGAAACGCCGAGCAGGCCGGAGCGTTCGTACAGCAGGTCGCTCACGGCGGATGCGCTCATGCCCTGCTGCTGCATCAGATACAGCACGACACCGGGATCCAGGTCGCCGCAACGCGTCGCCATCATCAGGCCATCCAGCGAGGTAAAGCTCATGGTCGTGGCCACGCTCACGCCGGCGGAAAGCGCGCACAGGCTTGCACCGTGGCCCAGGTGCGCGACCACGGTACGACCGCGCGCGGCCTCCGCGTCCACATCCGGCAGGCGACCGGCAATGTACTCGTACGACAGGCCGTGGAACCCGTAGCACAACACGCCCCGGCTGAACCATTCACGCGGCAGGGCGAAACGCTGGGCCACCTCGGGCTGAGTGCGGTGGAAGGCGGTATCGAAGCAGGCAACCTGCGGCAAACCCGGACGCAGCCGCTGCAGCGCTCGAATGCCCGCCAGGTTGTGAACCTGATGCAGCGGCGCGAGCGGCGCCAGCGCTTCAAGCTCGTCCAGGCGCGTATCGTCCACGATCAGCGGCGCGCGAAAACGGACTCCGCCATGCACCACGCGATGCCCCGCCGCGATCAGCCCGGTGTGGTCCAGGAACGAGCCGGAATGCTCCAGAACAGCCTCCAGAGCGAGGTCGTAATCCCCGCGCGGCGTGTCCAGGGCTGCATCGACCAGCACCTGCCCGCGATCGTCCGACAGGCGCAAGGTCGGCTGTACGTTGTGGCGATCCACCAGGCCGCGCAAGCGACGCCGCAGGCACCCGTCGGGGTCCTGGCTGAACACTGCGACCTTTATGGTGGAGGAACCCGAGTTGATGACGAGATAGCTCATGAGTATTGCCGTCGTGATAAACGCCAGTATCTGAGTGTAGAAAAATCCGGACCGCCGCGAGTCTTGAACGGCATGGTATAAATGCTAGGCTTAAGCCGTGCTCGCAATCATTCACACGTGCGAATGATCGCAAACGCGGCCTGATGGTTTTCCGCACGGGATGTCTCTCGGCCATGCCATTCAGCGGCGCGGCCTCGCGTTGCGACTTCCGCCCAGGCAGATCAGATTGCGTCCATGGCATATCGGCACGGCGGCCAGGAAGCCGCTCCCCACCGCCGGAGGAAGCAGCGGCATGAACCCACTCAAGGCACTCGAAAATCATGGCCAATCGGTTTGGCTCGACTATCTTCGGCGTCGGCTCATCACCGGTGGCGAACTCGAGCGGCTGATCGTCGAGGACGGCCTCAAGGGGATCACATCCAATCCCTCGATTTTCGAGAAGGCGATCGGCGGCAGCACCGATTACGACGACGCTTTGAAAACGCTGGAACGGGAACGCGACATCAATCCCGGCAAGCTCTATGAACGGCTCGCGATCGAGGACATCCGCATGGCCGCCGATGCCCTGCGCCCGGTCCACGACGAAACCGGCGGCCGCGATGGACTGGTGAGCATCGAGGTCTCTCCCTACCTGGCGCAGGATACGGAGGCGACGATCACGGAGGCGCGACGCCTCTGGCGCGAGACGGGGCGCGACAACCTGATGATCAAGGTGCCGGCCACCGCCGCCGGTCTGCCGGCCATTCGCCAGCTCATCGGCGAGGGCATCAACGTCAACATCACCCTGCTCTTTTCGCTCAGGGTCTACGACCAGGTCGCCGAAGCGTATCTCGCCGGCCTCGAAACGCTGCTGGCCGACGGCGGCGACGTGCACCGCATCGCGAGCGTCGCAAGCTTTTTCGTGAGCCGGGTCGACACCGCCGTCGACGCCCGCATCGAAGAGCGGCTGCAGCAGACGAAAGAACCGGACGAGCGCGCAATACTTCAGCGGTTGCTCGGCAAAATCGCGATTGCCAACGCCCGGCTCGCCTATCAGCGCTACAAGGAGATCTTCCACGGCGAGCGCTGGGAACGATTGCGCCAGGCGGGTGCGCGCACCCAGCGCCTGCTGTGGGCGAGCACGGGCACCAAGAATCCCCGATACAGCGACGTTCGCTACATCGAAGAGCTGATAGGTCCGGATACCGTCAGCACGATTCCACCGGCAACCATGGACGCCTTTCGCCATCACGGCAAACCGCGCACGAGTATCGAGGAAGACGTTGCCGAGGCCCGTCAGGCAATGACCGAACTGGAACAGGTGGGTATTTCGCTGGACCAGATCACGGACCAGCTCACGACGGATGGCGTACGGCTCTTCTCCGACGCTGCCGACAAGCTTTTCGGCGCCATCGCCCGCAAGCGTGCGACCGCACTGGGGGGGCGGCTGGATCCGGGCAGCGCGACGCTGCCGGACGCGCTTCAGGATTCCGTCGACGCGGCAACCGAGGACTGGCGACAGGCCGGCAAGGTGCGCCGGCTGTGGCAACGTGACGCCAGCCTGTGGACGGGCGCCGACGAAGACGAATGGCTCGGCTGGCTGGACATCACCGACGATCGCCTGGCTCACCTCGCCTCCCTGGAGGCACTGACACAGGAGGTCGAAAAAGAAGGCTTCCGCCACGTGGTACTGCTGGGCATGGGCGGGTCGAGCCTGGGGCCGCAGGTTCTGGGAACGACACTGGGCCCGCCCAGCGGCCAGCCAGTCCTTCATGTGCTCGACTCGACGGATCCGGGGCAGATCCGGACTCTGGAATCCGCACTCGACATCGCCCACACGCTTTTTATCGTGTCGAGCAAATCAGGGACGACCCTGGAGCCCAACATCTTCAAGCAATACTTCTTCGATCGGGTCACGCAAGCCGTCGGCCGGGACAACGCCGGCAGGCAGTTCATCGCCGTCACCGATCCCGGCTCATCGCTGGAGCAGATGGCCGGGCACGACGGGTTTCGGCATGTGTACTGCGGCGTGCCCGGCATTGGCGGGCGCTACTCCGTGCTGTCGAATTTCGGCATGGTCCCCGCCGCCTCGATCGGACTCGATGTGGGGCAGTTGCTCGACACGGCGGAGACGATGGTTCACGCCTGCGACGAGAGCGTGCCGCCCGCCGACAATCCTGGCGTCCGGCTTGGCCTCATCCTCGGTACCCTGGCAAAAGCCGGGCACGACAAGGTGACCATCGTTGCGTCCCCCGGCATCGCCGCTCTCGGCGCATGGCTGGAGCAGCTCATTGCCGAATCGACCGGCAAGAACGGCCGTGGCCTGATCCCGGTCGATGGCGAGACGCTTGGCCCGCCCGCGGTATACGGCACGGATCGCCTCTTTGCCTATCTGCGGCTGGAAGACGGCGCCGATCCGCATCAGGATTCGGCCATGGAAGCACTGGGCAATGCCGGCCAGCCGGTGGTGCGCATCGCCGTGGCGGACTGCCACCAGATCGGGCAGGAGTTCTTTCGCTGGGAAATCGCGATCGCGGTAGCGGGATCGGTTCTGGGCATCAACCCCTTCGACCAGCCCGACGTGGAAGCGAGCAAGGTCAAAACCCGCGAACTCACGGAAGCCTTCGAGCAATCCGGGAGGCTGCCAGCGGAAGAACCGTTCTTCACCGCGGACGGCATCGCGTTATTTGCCGATCCCGCGAACCGGGAGGCGCTCGCCGCCGCGGATGCCGGAGAGTCGCTCGCGGATTACCTGCGCGAGCATCTGCGCCGACTTGGCGATGGAGATTACTTCGCGCTGCTCGCCTATATCGAGCAAAACGATGCGCATGCGGAGATTCTGCAGAGTATCCGGCAGGCGGTTCGCGACACCCGGCACGTGGCCACCTGTCTGGGTTTCGGACCGCGCTTTCTGCACTCCACCGGACAGGTCTACAAGGGTGGGCCGAACACCGGCGTATTCATGCAGATCACCTGCGACGACGCGGCGGATCTTCCCATCCCCGGTTCCCATGCCAGCTTTGGCGTGGTCAAGGCCGCACAGGCACGCGGCGATTTCGCGGTGCTTGCCGAGCGCGGGCGGCGGGCGCTGCGCGTCCATCTCGGGAGCGACGTCGCCGCCGGGCTGCGCACGCTCGAAGCAGCGATCAGACAGGCGCTGGCGTAAGCGCCAAACGCGAAGGAGAAAGCCATGCAACTCGGTGTGATCGGCTTGGGCCGCATGGGCGGCAACATCGCGCGCCGTCTGCTGCGCGCGGGACATCGCTGCGTTGTCTTCGACCGCGACTCCGAGGCGGTCCGCGCGCTTGCGGACGAGGGAGCCGAAGGCGCGGACTCTCTCGAAACACTGGTCCAGCGCCTGGAAAAGCCGCGGGCGGCGTGGATCATGCTGCCGGCCGGCGAGGTCACCGACACGACCGTCCGCCAGCTTGGCGACCTCATGGAACGGGGCGACATCATCATCGACGGCGGCAACACCTTCTTCAAGGACGATATTCGCCGCGCACAGGCGCTGCGTCCGCGCGGCATCCACTATGTGGATACCGGCACCAGCGGCGGTGTCTGGGGTCTGGAGCGTGGCTACTGCATGATGATCGGCGGTGACAAGGAGGCGGTCGACCATCTGGACCCGATCTTCGCGGCGCTGGCACCCGGCGCCGGCGATATCGCCAGGACGCCGGGCCGCGAGAGCCGTGACCCGCGTGCCGAGCAAGGCTACATCCACTGCGGCCCCAACGGCGCCGGCCATTTCGTCAAGATGGTCCACAACGGCATCGAATACGGCCTCATGCAGGCGTATGCCGAAGGCTTCGACATTCTTCGCAACGCTGCTTCCGAAACGCTGCCGGAAGCGCAACGGTACACGCTCGATCTGCCCGACATCGCCGAAGTCTGGCGCCGCGGCAGCGTCATCTCGTCGTGGCTGCTCGACCTGACGGCGATCGCCCTGGCCGGGGACGAGCATCTGTCTGCCTACACCGGCTATGTGCATGATTCGGGCGAAGGCCGCTGGACAATCGATGCCGCGATCGAAGAGGCCGTGCCGGCCAATGTGCTTTCGGCGGCACTTTATGCCCGCTTCCGCTCGCGCCAGGAGCACAGCTTCGCCGACCGGCTGCTCTCCGCCATGCGCAACGAATTCGGTGGCCACGTGGAGTCGTCGCCGGGCGGTACATCCCATGACTGATGCCGCGCCCGCGCCACCGTGCACGCTCGTCGTATTCGGCGCCGAGGGTGATCTGAGCCGACGCCTTCTGCTGCCGTCCATCTACAATCTCGTCAGCGCGGGGCTGCTGCCCGAGCGCTTCGCCGTCATTGGCATTGCGCGAAACGATACCGATACCGAAGGATTCCGGCGCGATGTCGGAGCGAGCACCGAGGAGTTCGCGACCGCGGCCATCGAGCCGCGATGCTGGCAATGGCTGTCGGACCGGCTTTATTACCTGCGTGGGGACTTCACCGAACCGGAGACCTACGAACGCCTCGCACACATGCTGGAAGAGGTCGCCGAGGCCCGGCAGATCGGCGGCAACGTTCTGTTCTACCTGGCGACGCCACCCGCTTTTTTTACCGGCATCGTTTCCCGCCTTGGCGAGGCGGGCCTCGTCGACGAGAGCGAGGATGGCTGGCGGCGGGTCATCATCGAAAAACCGTTCGGAACCGATCTCGAATCGGCGCGGACGCTCAACCGCAAGCTTCTCGCCGTCCTCGCCGAGGATCAGATTTACCGCATCGATCACTACCTGGGCAAGGAGACGGTGCAGAACATCATGGTGTTCCGCTTCGCCAACGGGATGTTCGAACCGCTATGGAACCGCGGCCACATCGACCATGTGCAGATTACCGTCGCGGAGACGGTCGGCGTCGAGCGTCGCGGCAAGTTCTATGACGCGACCGGCGCACTGCGCGACATGATTCCCAATCACCTGTTTCAGCTTCTTTCTCTGATTGCGATGGAGCCGCCCACCTGCTTCGACGCCAGCGCGGTGCGTTCGGAGAAGGTCAAGGTGCTGGATGCGGTGCATCACCTGACGGCAGAGGATATCCGGTGCAATGTGGTGCGCGCGCAATACGGCGCCGGGATCGTGGAGGGGCGCGAGGTCGACGCCTACCGCGATGCGCCGAATGTCGACGTCCAGTCGCGCACCGAAACCTATGTGGCCATGAAACTGATGGTCGATAGCTGGCGCTGGGCCGGCGTGCCATTTTATTTTCGTACCGGCAAGGCGCTTGCGCGGCGGCGCACGGAGGTTGTAATTCAGTTCAAGCACGCACCGCTCGCCCTGTTCCGCGACACGCCCGCCGAGCGGGTGGCGCCGAACATTCTCTGTATCCACATCCAGCCCGACGAAGGCGCATCGTTGCGCTTCAGTGCCAAAGTTCCGGGACCGGGCGTGCATACGAGCGGGGTCGAGATGAAGTTCAACTATCAGGATTACTTTCACGCGACGCCCAAGACGGGCTACGAAACGCTGATCTACGACTGCATGACCGGCGACCCCACGCTTTTCAAGCGGGCCGACGAAATCGAAGCAGGCTGGCGCGTGGTGCAGCCGGTGCTCGACGCCTGGGATGACGATGACGGCGACGCGCTGCCCCTGTATGCCGCCGGAAGCGCGGGACCGGAGGAAGCAGACGCCCTCCTGCGCCGTGACGGCCGCTACTGGCGCCCGCTCGACAGGACGCTCTCACCGAGCTCCCGGTCCGCCTGATGTCGATCGGTACCGTGTTGGAGGTTCTCGACGACGGCGACGCCCTTGCGCGCCGCGTGGCCGAGTGGGTATCGACAGTGGCAGGCGCCAAGCACGGCACCATCGCCATTGCCCTCGCCGGCGGATCGACACCGCGACGGCTTTATCAGTGTCTCGCCACACCACCCTGGTGCGATGAATTTCCGTGGCCGCGCACGCACTGGTTCTGGGGCGACGAGCGCTTCGTTCCCCATGACGATCCGCGCAGCAACTACCGCCTGGTTCACGAAACCCTGCTGGCACGAGCGCCGGTTCCGCCGGCTCACGTCCATCCCATCCCGACGGAAGACACCACACCCGCGGCGGCAGCGGAGTCCTATCAGAAAACGCTCGAGTCCTTTTATGGCAGCGCGCGCCTCGATCCGAGCCGCCCCCTCTTCGATATCACGCTGCTGGGGCTGGGGGCAGACGGGCATACCGCGTCGCTGTTTCCCGGCTCAATCGCGCTGACTGAGCGGCAGCGGTGGAGCGCCGCGGTCACGGACGCCGGCGCGGAGCATCGCATCACCCTCACCTGGCCGGCACTCGAAAGCAGCCGACATGCAGCATTTCTGGTGACGGGCTCCGACAAGCGAGCCGTTTTCGCCCGCCTGCGCCGCGGTGATCAGGCATTGCCCGCAGCGCGGTTACGCCCGGTCGGCCAACTACGCTGGTTTGCCGACACCGCCGCAGCCGGGGAGATCCCGTGATCAAGCTGCCGGATCAATAACCCACCCTCGAAAGCACCACCCGTCAATACCTTCTGCAATAGC
>CAZYIP010000152.1:0-7580 GCA_964646895.1 uncultured Salinisphaerales bacterium
TAGTCTCTTGCATTTCATCCATCGGCGTCGGATTACCACAAAGGTTGCGTTTCCGCGCCTTGACCCGTTTTCCACGGCGGACTTAGCTTGGTTGCAGGTTGAAAGTGAAAGTAACCCTCATTGAGTCGAGTCCCGCAAGAGGTGATCATGGCCAACGAATTGCAAGGCCGCCGAATTGCCATGTTTCTGGCGCCGCAGGGCACCGAACAGGTGGAATTCGTCAAACCGAAAGAAGCCGTTGAGGCCGCCGGCGCCCATGTCGATGTGTTTGGTACGGAGGCGGGCAGCGCCCGGACCGTCAACCACGATCTGGATCCGGGGGACACTTTCAGCGTGGACAAAAGCTTCTCCGAACTATCCGCGGATGAATACGACGGGCTGATCGTGCCGGGCGGCAGTGTCGGTGCGGACCGGTTGCGCAGCAATGGAGACGCGGTCGCCTGTGTGCGCGCCTTCGTGGAGCGGGGCACGCCGGTTGCGGTTATCTGCCACGGACCGTGGATACTGGTGGAGGCGGACGCAGTGCGCGGCAAGCGGCTGACGTCCTTTCCGAGTCTGCAGACCGATATCCGCAATGCGGGCGGTCAGTGGGTGGACGAGGAGGTGGTCGTCGATCAGGGCCTGATCACCAGCCGCAGGCCGGATGATCTGCCTGCATTCTGCTCGGCCCTGGTTCGCGAGTTTGCGGCCGGAAGGCAATCGGCGCGAGCAGGCGGGTAGCCGCTTTCACCGTGTTCAGGTGCCGTCCCGAATCGGCGGCGTGAACTGCAGGCTGGTGTCCCACGGAAAGTAGATCCAGGTGTCCTGCGATACTTCGGTGACGAAGGTGTCGACAACCTCGCGCCCCAGTGGTTTGGCGTAGACGGTCGCGAAATGTGCGTTCGGCAGCATCTTGCGCACCACCCGCGCGGTACGCCCGGTGTCCACCAGATCATCCACGATCAGCACCCGCTCGCCCCCGCCGGCACCCAGCTCGGCCAGGCTCGGGTTGACCTGTTTCAGTACTTGCAGATCACCCTGGGAGCGGTAGTCATGGTAGGAGGCGACGCAAACCGTGTCGATGATCCGGATGCCCAGCTCGCGCGCCATGATGGCGGCCGGCACCAGTCCGCCGCGGGTGATGCACACGATCGCCTGCCAGTTGCCCTGGCCGGAAAGGCGCCACGCCAGGGCGCGGGCATCGCGGTGCAACTGGTCCCAGGAAACCGGGAACGCTTTATCCTGCATGGGTCGTCTGCCTGACGGGCACTGAATCCCCTTATTATCAACGATCCCGCGCCGCGCGAATAGCGCCGACGGTGCGCGCTGCGTGGCGACAGGCCCGACAGGCCAGGACCGCGAGCATGATGCTCAGAAATGCGTTTATCAGGAAACGAAAGCGCTGATTTTCGCCGATTTCGAAAGCGTTGCCGATGACGCTGACGTAGAGGACGTTCAGCCACAGGAACAGCAGGGTCAGGTCGGCTTTGCATGCATGTCGGCGCGTCAGCGCGCGCACGCCAAGGGCGCCGCCCCAGACGACGCACAGTACGAACCCGGCGGCAACGAGGTAGGCGATGGAGCCAGCGCCGTGGAAATCGAAGCCGGGCGTGCGCGTGTACACCGGCTGTCCGCCAACGTAGCGGTTGAAAAAGCGCACCAGGGGCGCGATCTGCGCGCGGTTGTCCTGGAGGAAGGGATAGTCGCTCGACGGCCGCAAAAACATCAGCCAGGCACTGCCGACGGCATCCAGGTACGTCAGGGGCCGCTTTTTGACAACGGTGAGCGCATCATCGAGATACTGCCGGGATACAATGGGATAGATCCTGTAATTAAAGTTGATATGAGCGGTGGACTTGCGCTTTTGATCGAGTATCGGAATGCCGGTGGCGGGCACCGAAGGTTCGTAGGCACGATAGGCCTCCGGAACGGAGTAGGGCGGTACCCGGGCCAGCGGCGATAGCTCACCCGCGTCGATCATGGCCCGACGCTGCGTCTGGCTCAGACGCATGGTGGTGAGCTTGGCGAGGCTCATGCCCAGCCACGAGGATGTGGAGGGCTGTCCGATGATCAGGCCGTTCTTCGCGTACAGAAGCGCTATGAGCACCAGTGGCAGGGCGGCTGTAACGAGTATTTGCCTGCGATGACCCGGCAGCGCCCACAGGCAAAACAGGACGAGCGCCGCGAACCACGGGATCTGAAACAGCGAGCGCGTATAAATCAGCGCGGTCATGCACAGGAACAGCGCCAGTGCGCGCCCTGGCGTGAACGCTGTCACCATGCGCTGGAACAACAGCGCGCACAGGCACAGGAGGAGCGCCGCCGGGCAGGTGTAATAGGGGATGTTTTCATACAGGATCGTCGCCGGGCTGAGCAGAAAAAGCGTAGCGACGGCGACGCTGGGCCAGGCTGCCACGCCGAGTCCGCGCAGCAGGCGGTAGAGGACGATGACGAGCAGCAGTCCCATGGCCATGTAGGCCGCGCTCAGCAGCCACGCAGCACCCGCCGCGGACGGGGCCAGTTTGAGGGCCAGTCCCAGAAACAGGTTGTACAGGGGCGGTTGCCCATGCATGTAAAACAGGCTGCGGGCAAGATCATGGCGCAGCAGCACCGGATCGATGATCTGCCACGAGGTGTCCAGCGGGCGCATGTCGAAGGTCAGACCGCTGAGTCGCAGCGCGTAGCGCGAAGCCAGAAAAATCGCCACGAGGGCGATCAATGGTTCGCCGCGAACGATCCGCAATGCTGGTGTCAACAGGCCCTGGAGCCCTCCCGCGCGTTTTTGCATGCTGAGCGATGCCAGCGTACTGGGGGCCGGCGTGACAGATTGTCGAGAACTTTCCTGAAAGTTAGCAGTCCTCGGAAAGTATTGGTTCGGGTTACTGGCCCATCCGGCCTGGCTCGCCGTCCGTACTTGCCGCATGACGGCGTTCGGTACCGGCATTTTTGGTGCGGATGGAACAGCTTACGGATGGATACGCGGGCGCGACGGATTGTCGCGCCCGCGCCCGTCTCGCGTGCGGGCGTGGCAATGGCGGGCGGCAGTCGTCCCCGGACGGCTGGCACCGGTGGTGCGCATCGTCTCTCCATACGTTATAGACTCTTGGGGAGAGTATCATCCACTGGTGCTTCGCTACTCCGATGCCGGCGCTCATCACTGGCCGCTCGGCGGCGTACCTGTTTCGGCGGCGCATCTTCGCGGTACGCCGGCTGACCGTCCCTGCCAGCATACGGTGGTTGAATAACACAATACTTCAAAGCCTTACAGAAGGAGCACGCCGATATGACCATAAAACGCGTCTTCATACCTTCGATCGTCGCCATGGCCGTGACACTGGCCGCCTGCGGCCTGATCGGTTTCAAGCTGTCGCCGCTGCCCGCCGCGAGCGCGCAGTCGAACAGCAGCCAGACTCAGCGATCCGCGTCGGGCCTGTTGCCGGACGAGCAGAACACCGTCGACATCGTCAAACGCTACGGCCCCAGCGTAGTGGCGGTGAATGTCATCGTGAGCGGGAAACGCGTAAACCCGCTGGCAAGCATACCGCCGCAGTTGCGGCCTTTTTTTCGCCAGTTCATGCCGCCGGACCACATGCAGCAACAGCAGCAGCCGGTAGAGCGGGCGGCGGGCAGTGGCTTCGTGATCGATGACGAAGGCCACATCCTGACCAACTTCCATGTCATCGGCGATGCGCTTCAGAAAGGCACCATAAAGCTGCAGCCGGGCTCCAGTATTACGGTCCGGTTCGCCAATAGCGATGAGGAGATGAAGGTCAAGGTGGTCGGCACCAACCAGGATTACGACCTGGCGCTGCTGGCACTCGAGGATGGCTCGAAGCTGCCCAAGGACGCGAAGCCGATTCCGCTGACCGATTCCAGCAAGCTGCAGGTGGGGGAAAAAGCCATTGCGATCGGCAACCCGTTCAATCTCCAGTCGACGGTGACGGTCGGGGTGGTGTCCGCTATCCAGCGCAAACAGCCGGCATTGGTCAGCGGCGTCACGATTCCTTTCGTGCAGACGGATGCGCCGATCAACCCGGGAAGCTCGGGCAGTCCGCTGCTCAATTCCCAGGGCAAGCTGATTGGCGTCAACGATGAAATTCTGGCGCCCAATGGCACTTTCGTGGGTGTGGGATTCGCGATTCCCGCGAATCTCGTCAAGGAGGCGTTGCCAGAGTTGAAGAAGGGCGGCGTCGGCGGCGTTTCCGCGAAGATTCCGAACAGTGCGCGTATCGGTATCACGGCGGTGGATGTCAGTGAATATCCAGCGTCGATACGCGAGTATCTCAACATGCCGGAGCACGGCGTGGTGGTGATCGGTGTTGCCCCGGGCGGTCCCGCCGAGAAGGCCGGCTTGCAGGCGGCGCAGTTTTCGCTCTCGGCGGGTGGGCGCAACTGGCCGGCGGGCGGCGACATCATCATAGCGGCCAACGACCACAAGCTCACCGGAGTGCGGGACCTGCAGAAGGTCGTTCTCGAGCACAAGGCGGGTGACACCATTACGCTGAAGGTGTGGCACCACGGCGAAACGCGCAATGTCGACGTGACGCTGGCCAAGGTGAAGTCGGATGAATCGTCGCAATCCGGGTCGCCGGAGAGCGGACAGTCGCAGTAACGCACAGCGGCGGGCGGTCGCGGGCGCGGCCGCCCCCGCGCGCCGGAACGGCCCGGCTTGCCGGTGGATGCGGGGTAGGACGCTTGGCTGAGCGATTGTATAATCAGACCAGGTTTCAGCGATTGTGCAAGCGAAAGTGGCGGAATCGGTAGACGCGCTGGCTTTAGGTGCCAGTGGGGCAACCCGTGAGAGTTCGAGTCTCTCCTTTCGCACCACGCAATCCCCCCGCTGCCGCTGGTGAGCACGCGACTCAGGCACCGGGGGGCGTTTTTTTGAACCGCATTGATCGAGGTGAGCGGATGGAAGTGTCAGTGGAGGCGCCGGGCGGACTCAAGCGACGCATGACGGTGCAGATACCGCCGGAGCGCGTGGACAAGGCTGTCGAGGAAAAACTGCGCAAGGTCGGCCGTAATGCCAGGATTTCCGGTTTCCGCCCGGGCAAGGCGCCGATGAAGATACTGTACCAGCGCTACGGAGCGCAGGCTCGCCACGAGGTGCTGGAAGATCTGTTGCAGGCCACTTACCCGGAGGCGCTGGATCAGGTGGCACTGCACCCGGCCGGCCAGCCGCATATCGAAATCGATCATGACGCGACCGATGCGGGCATGGAATATACCGCCAGCTTCGATGTCTTTCCGGAAGTGGAACTCACCGGCCTGGACCAGATCACGGTGGCCGAGCCCGAAGTGGCGATAACGGATGGCGATATCGATCGCACCGTGCAGCAGTTGCGCGAGCAGCATAAAACCTTCGAAGAGGTCGAACGCCCCGCGGCGACCGGCGACCAGGTGACTATTGACTTCGAGGGTACACTGGATGGTAAGCCGTTTTCCGGTGGCAGCGGCGAAGACGTCGCGGTGGAAATCGGCTCGGGCCGTTTCATGGAGGCAATGGAAGACGGATTGAAAGACCACGGCGTGGGAGATGACTTCAGCGTCGATATCGATTTTCCCGACGACTATCCCTCCGAGGAATTGCGCGGTAACAAGGCGCAATTTCAGGTCACGGTCAAGAAGGTGGAAGCGCCGGTGCTTCCGGAGCTGGATGACGAATTCCTCGCCAGGCTCGGTATCGAGGAAGGTGGCATTGACGCGCTCCGGGAGAAGGTGCGCGGCTCTCTGGAAAAGGAGCGCGACAGGGCCGTCAGGAACCGGGTCAAGCAGCAGATCATGGACGGACTGCTGGCGGCCAACCCGATCGAGGTGCCCGATGCGCTGGTGAGCCGGGAAATCGAAGGCCTGCGCCAGGAATCCATGCGCCGGTTGCCGGCGGAGCAGCGCAAGCCCGAGCTGGCTCGGGAGCTGATGCCGGATTCGCTGTTCGAGGAAGCGGCGCGGCGGCGTGCCTCGCTGGGCCTGTTGATCAGCGAAGTGATCAAGCTGCGCGAGATCGAGGTCGAGCAGGACCGGATCGACGCAATGCTTGCGGAAATGGCCGCTGACTATGAGGACCCTGCGGAGATCGTACGCCTGTATCGTTCCAACCCGCAGGTCATGCAGGGTATCGAGGCGATGGCCATGGAGGAACAGGTGGTGGATGCGTTGCTGCGGGATGCCACGGTTGAGCGCAAGCCGCAGGATTTCTCGTCACTGATGAACCCCGATGCGGACGAGCAGGAGGCCTGACCGGAGAGTGACGATTCTTTCGAAAGATCAGCGACGAGTATACGTTTATGAGTGAATACGGCGAGGACAGACACGCCAGCATGGCACAGCTTGTTCCGATGGTGGTGGAGCAAACACCGCGTGGCGAGCGTGCCTACGATATCTATTCGCGCCTGCTCAAGGAGCGGGTGATATTCATCACCGGGCCGATCGAGGACCACATGGCCAACCTGGTCGTGGCCCAGCTCCTGTTTCTGGAGTCGGAAAATCCGGACAAGGACATCAACCTGTACATCAATTCGCCAGGCGGCGTGGTATCGGCGGGGCTGTCGATCTACGACACCATGCAGTTCATCAAGTCCGAGGTCAGCACCATCTGCCTCGGCCAGGCGGCGAGCATGGCGTCGGTGTTGCTGGCGGCCGGCACCAAGGGCAAGCGTTACGCGCTCCCGCACGCGCGTATCATGATCCATCAGCCCTCGGGCGGCTTTCAGGGCCAGCAGAGTGACATAGAGATACACGCGCGCGAGATACTGAAGGTGCGCGAACGGTTGAACCGCATTCTCTCCGACCACACTGGCCAGGATCTCGAAAAGATCCAGCTCGATACCGAACGTGATTTCTTCATGAGCGGTGAGGAAGCGGCGGAATACGGCCTGGTGGACGAGATCCTGCGCTCGCGTACCGTCAAAGAGTGAGGGCGCCGGCCAATACCCATCACGAAACAGGATGGACGACGATCAGATGTCTTTTGCTGAACCGGGGCCCATGGTATACATGCAATTGAGTGGGGCCGTCATCAACCGTTCCGAAAGGCCGCAAAACCTTGCGGATGATTGACAGCGGGCCCTATCCGCCCGTCGGCGGGCGACATTACGAGGTTATTCGATGAGTAACGATACGCGCGGGCGCGGGAGCGGATCTGGCAGGGTGCTTTACTGTTCCTTCTGCGGCAAGAGCGAGCACGAGGTGCGCAAGCTCATTGCTGGTCCGTCGGTGTTCGTATGTGACGAATGCGTCGAACTTTGCAACGACATCATTCGCGAAGAGCTCCAGTCCAGGCCGGTGAACAAGGGTTTGCCCAAGCCAAGGGAGATCAAGGGCACTCTCGACGCGTATGTGATTGGACAGGAATCGGCCAAGAAGGTACTGGCCGTGGCGGTCTATAACCACTACAAGCGCCTCAATGCGGGCGTGCAGGATGGCGTCGAGCTGTCGAAGAGCAACATCCTGCTGATCGGACCGACCGGGTCCGGAAAAACCCTGCTGGCGGAAACGCTCGCCCGCCTGCTCGATGTGCCGTTCACGATCGCCGATGCGACCACCTTGACCGAAGCCGGGTATGTGGGCGAGGACGTCGAGAACATCATCCAGAAGCTGCTGCA
>CAZYIP010000153.1:0-7463 GCA_964646895.1 uncultured Salinisphaerales bacterium
GAACGCGAATACGCCCTCGACCGCCGCCAGCCGCTCGGCGGCCCGCTTTGCCGATCGCGCATCCGGCGCCGTGGCCACGAAGACTTTCAGCTTCTGCCCCAGCATCTCGGCATTGGACGCGTATTCTTCTTCGCCCATGATGATGCCCTGGCGCGCGGCATCCGCCGCAACCTGATAGGTCGCCGCATCCACCGGGCTCAACCCGGTCTTGGTGGGAAGCACGGCGCCGATGCGCAGCTCCTCGGGAGGCGCGGCTGCCAGCACCGGGCGGCCGGCAAGACCGGCGACCGCGGCGCCCATGCCCAGCTGCAGCAATCGTCGCCGCGACAGTCGTCCCCCGCTCATGATTCAGGAACCTCCGAGGCTGAGCTTCGGCTTGGGCAACGGCAGCAGAGGTACTCCGTAGTCCTTCAGAACCGCCTGGATATCGTCCCAGCGGCTGACCAGCGCCCGGTCCAGCAGCCTTTCGAAATCCCGATCGCCGTGACGCAAACCGATCGCAATGGAAAAGACCATGGGCAGAAACGGTGGCTCGAACTGTGGCGACACCGGCACGATCCTGAGCGCAACGTTCTGCTTCTTGGCGAAATAACCAGCCACCGGGCCCCACGCCACGGCGACGTCCACGTCACCCTTCGCCACCGCGGTGACGATCGCTGAAAGCGGAGACTCCTGGCTGTAGTCGCCGAATACCGAGTACCCGACCATATTGGTCTGCAAGCCGCGGTTCGCCAGCGCGACATTGGGGGGCATCTGGCCCTCGCCGGCGAGCTCGACACCGATCGTCAGCTTCTTCAGGTCCGGATCGTCGAACGATTCGATCTCGAACGGGCTCTTCTCCGGATACACAAACACGTAGCTGCTGCGATAGTACGGCAGTGTCGTCAGCACCTGCGACTGCCCGTCGGCCACGCCGATGAGCAGGTCACACTCGCCTTCGCGAAGCACGTGGCGCACCAGGGCCATGCGCTGCGGAAACCACACGTAGGTCAGCTTCGCGCCCAGTTCATCGGCGAGAATTTCCGCGATGCGGTTCTCGAAGCCCTCTTCCTTCTTGTTCGAATAAGGCAGGTTGTTGGGATCAGAGCAGACACGCATCTCCCATGCGGGCGCGTTGTCCTGAGCCTGGGCCGGCAGCGACGATGCCAGAAAAAGCACCCCCGCCAGGGCCGCCACGGCGCCCCGGACGACGCTTCCGATGCTCCGCATCATTCGCTGATAGAACGCAGGAAGGTAATGATTTGCCATATCTCCTCATCTGACAGCCGGCTACCCCACGCGGGCATGCCGCGGGGACGGCCATCCTTGATCGACTGGAATACGGCGGCATCGCTGCCCCCGCCATAACGCCACTCGCGATCGACCAGACTCGGCCCCATCCCGCCGCCACCGCCGCGGCCGTGGCATCCGTAGCATCCGACGTCCAGGTAGAGTTTTTTTCCGGCCGCTGCCGCCTGTGCATCGTCGGCAAAGGGATTGCCGCCGGCTTCGCCGGACGCGGCGGCCTTCTGGCCAGCGTCATCCGACTTCTTCCTGGATGCAGCCGTGGCCTTGGCGATTTTGCCGTTGGGTGCAAGGGCGAACCAGTCATCGCCAAAATTCTTGGCACCGGCACCGGCCGTGCTGCCGGGCTTCAGGTCGCCGCTGAAGTAATACAGCGGATGGCCCGAGTAAGTGACCTGGGTCGTGCCGTCCTTGCGCTCCAGGGTCCCCAAAAATGCGGAAAGAATGCCGTCACCGGCAACCGGCCTCCCCTCGGTGGTCAGGGCCGGAAAGGATTTGGCACAAAAATCGTAACAATTGCTTACGCCGCGAGAGTCTGCAGCGAAAAAATACAGGGTCCGCCCGTTACCGTCGGTAAGATATCTGCCCAGGGTGTCGTTTTCAGCAACCTGAACGATGGCAGGGTTCGCGTCTTTCGCCGTCGATACCGGCGCCCACACGAACACCAGGACCGCGCCGAGACATGCCAGTGAACTCATGACCCACCGAGCCGGTCTGCTGCTGAATCTCCTCATATTCGGCTCCATCTGCTGCTAGGGAAAAATTTTTTCAAACCCTGTCTGGCGTGCCATTCGGCAGAAAAGGGCGGATGGGCGTGACCATGCCCATCCGACCCTGCATTGCACACGATGGCAGTTGTAGCCCGTGTCAGTCGGTGGCACCAGCCATGGCCACCTCGTTCTTGATGTCATCCAGCGCGAACACGTAGAGCATGCCGCCCTTCTGCGTGTAGCGCCCCAGATCGGCGAAGGCGTTGACAGCGCCCAGAGCGGCAGTGGGATCGTCCAGCGACAGATCGCCCGCCACCGTCAACCCGGCCCATCCGCCGACACCGCTCATGACCGCAATGTACTGCTTGCCGTCCGGACCCGTGTAGCTGATGGGCGCAGCGATGATGCCAGAGCCGGTCTGGAACTTCCACAGCACGTCACCCGTGGTCGCGTCCACGGCCTTGAACCAGCCATCGAGCGTGCCGTAGAAGACCAGATTGCCGCCGGTCGTCAGAGCACCGCCCCAGACAGAGAAGTTCTCCTTGATTTCCCAGACCTTCTCGGCCTTGACCGGATCCCAGGCAACGAAGGCACCGCGGTGACCGCCCGGGCCGGCATAGGTCCTGACGATAGCGCCGACGTACGGCACACCGGCAATGTACTGGGCCTCGGTACCCTGGTAGTCCATGCACAGGTTATTGGTCGGCACATAGATCAGGCCGGTCTCCGGGGAATAAGCCGTCGGCTGCTGGTCCTTGTAGCCCATGGCGGACGGGCAGATGCCCTTCACGTTGACCATGCTGGTGGCATATTCCGGATTACGCTCCGGCAGGCCCGTCTTCAGATCGATGCCTTTTGCCCAGTTGACGCCCGGGCCAAACGTTTCGGCGGACAACACCTCGCCGGTGGCACGGTCGATGATATAGGCGAAGCCGTTGCGGTCGAAGTGGGCCAGAACCTTGCGCGTCTTGCCGTCGATCTCGAGATCGAGCAGCATGTTCTCGTTGATGCCGTCATAGTCCCACTGGTCATGCGGCGTAAACTGATAGGCCCACACCAGCTCTCCGGTGTCCGGGTCACGCGCCATGACGCTGGTCGCCCAACGGTTGGCATAAGCAACCTGGTCCTCGAGGCGATCCTTGTTGGCACGCCGCATGCTGGAGTTCCACGTACCCGGGTTGCTGGTGCCGTAGTACACCAGGTCGAGTTCCGGATCATAGGTAAACCAGCCCCAGACCGTGGCGCCGCCGAGCTTCCACTGGTCCTTCGGCCATGTCGTCACGCCCAGATCCGCGCCCTTCATGTAATCGTAGAAGGGCTCGAAGCGCTCACCGATACCGACCTCGTCGTCCGGACCGGTGTTGTAGAAGCGCCACGCCCGCTCGCCGGTGTTGAGATCGTAGGCGGTGATGTGACCACGCACCCCGAACTCACCGCCCGAAATGCCAACGATGACCTTGTCCCGAATGACAATGGGATGGTTGGTCATGGTCTGGCCCTTGCTCGGATAGGCGTTTTCAGCCTCCCAGAGCTTCTCGCCGGTCTTCGCATCCAGTGCATAGACCCAGCCGTCCAGCGTATTGAAAACGATCTTGCCGTCGGCGTAGAACACCCCGCGGTTGACGCTGTCGCAACAGGCAACGCCGATGGAGGCCGGATCAGGATTCGGCGAGAACTTCCATGCGATTTCGTGGGGATTGTTCAGATCGATGGCAAACACGTCATTCGGGAATGGCGTGACCAGATACATCATGTTGCCGATGACCAGCGGCGAGCCCTCGTGGCCACGCTGTGCGCCGGTCGAGAACGTCCACGCGACTCCAAGCTTGTCGACGTTTTTGGAATTGATCGCGTCGAGCGAACTGAAACGGGTCGCTGCGAAATTCTTGCCCGGCAGTACCCACTGGGCAGGATCGTCCTCCATCTTCAGCAACGCTTTGGTGGAGTCCCGATCACTATCCTCCGCCGCCGCGAATGCCGCGCCGGTCATGAGCGCTGACATCAAGAACAGAGCGATAGAGAATCGACAGGTAAGACGATTGAGCATATTGTTCCCTCCCCGGCCGGGCCAAGCCGAACCGGCGCCTGGTTCATAAATCCCCCCGTCGCCGATGAATCCACGGTGACAGAGATCGTTAACAAGCCATCGGATACTCGGCGGGCGTGTATCGCCCGACCCCCAGAGCGCGGGACGATATCCCTTGCGCAATGGGGACGATCTCCTTAAAGCACTTTACGTGCCAACCACGTGCATTCTTTATAACCAGCTGTTTCTAATGAGCATAAAGACAAACAGGGCCGGCCCGCAAAATGGCACGCCGACAGCCATCGAAGGAACTGTCCCAAAACCGCAACGTACCGCATCGGAGACGGGGCAGTGAGTCACACCCTGCGACGATATGCCCCTGCGGTCGTCAGCCACTGGTGGGTAGCCCCATACACCTTCAGTACCACGCCAGCCACCTCGAAAAAGCGAAGAAGCTGATGCAGCAAACCACGGCAGCACCGGCCAGGTCGACCATGTAATGGGAGCCGGTGGTGATGGTTGAGGCGAGCATCAGCGTATCCAGCACGACGAAGGGCCAAAACCAGCGCGGGTGCCGCCTGAGGCTGTACGCGATGACAATCGCGGCGACAGCGTGCAGGGAGGGAAAACTGATAATGCCATCGACGTATGGCAGCACCACCTGGTGCAGGCTGCCATCGCGAAGCCCGTGGATGGTCTGGAGAACGCCCGTCTGATCGATACTCGACGTAAAACCGTACCACGCATAAGCCCCCAGAGCGGGTGTCACGGTCGAGATCAGTACGGTGATGGCGGCCGTCACCTGAAAGTGGAAAACGCACTCCCACAGGGAGCGGGAATCCTCCAGCCACATGCCCAGTACCAGCATGACCACCACGATTTGTGGCCAGAAGGTTTCGTATACGAGAACCGAAAGGTCATTCAGGAGCGGCCAGGCCTGTACCCAGCTCACGATCGCCGGAACCGGGGCTCCCAGGATGGCGTCCGCCCTTGCCAGCCACGCATCGACGAGCGGGAACCGAAGCGCAAAAAGGCCATAGTTCAGCGCAGCACATATGAACGAAAAGCTCGACATCGACAGCGCTGCGAGCAGGGTATGGGAAAAGGCGGAAACCCGGTAGTCGAACAGATAAAGAATCCAGCCCGTCACAAGCAGCAGTACGAGTATAAAGGCGGCAAACAATGCCGCCCTCGGCGGGACCGACAGGTGCAACCCCTGGCTCACGTAGAGCACCGAGGCCAGCATCAGTAACGCGGCCTGGAGACCAAACAGGAAACCCACCACCGGCCGAGCCTGTCCCAAGCGGAAACCGGCATCGAAGCGCTCCGAATCTGTCAGGGGCTCTCGCGCTTGAGTCATGCGGCTTTGGCTGAGTCGATGATTGTGTCCCGACCGCAAGACGTCAGGATGCATGGTGCAGTCATGCTCTGCGTCCGACCGGGAGTGGATTCCAGCGATGCACCTTCGACAGCCAGCACCGGGCGATGACTCAGTTCGCCACGGCGCCCGCCATCCGTATCCCGCGTAAACAGACCCGCATCTTCTAAAATTGCATCATGGGCGGGCATCCGCGTAGAGGGCTCATGAGAGCATCCAACAACAGTTTCCGCGCCATCATGAAAGCCGTAGGTACGGCACTGCTGTCGCAGCGCAGCCAGTGGCGTGGCGCTGCGGCGCCAGTGGCTTCGCCAGCCGCGCGAGAGTCGACCGCTACCAGGCTCGGGAAGTCGGTACAGCCGCTGGCACAGGCACACCCCCGGAAGTCCGGCGTCGTCGCACTGCAGGATGGCAGTGACGCCTTTGCCGTGCGTGTGGGGCTTGCCGACGCCGCGGAGCACACGCTCGACGCCCAGTACTATATCTGGCACGACGATATGTCGGGCACCTTGCTGTTCGAAGCGCTGCATCGCGCCGCTGATCGCGGTGTACGGGTACGGCTGCTGCTCGACGACAACAATACCGTGGGTCTGGACCCCCTTCTCGCCGCGCTGAATGCGCATCCGAACATCGAGGTGCGCCTGTTCAACCCCTTTACCCACCGGCGGTGGCGTGCCCTGAACTACCTGACGGACTTCGCGCGGCTGAACCGGCGCATGCACAACAAGTCGTTCACCGTCGATGATCAGATCACCATTGTCGGTGGACGCAACGTGGGCGATGAATATTTCGACGCCGGGCACAACGCCCTGTATGTGGACCTCGATGTCATGGCCATCGGTCCGGTGGTGAACGACGTATCGAAGGATTTCGATCGCTATTGGGCGAGCGGTTCCGCCCATCCCGCCGAGCGCTTCCTGCCTGCGGTGGATGCGGCAACGATCACGGCGCTGGAAGATGCGGCCTCGCACGTCGCGCGCGACCCGGACGCCCTGGCCTACACCCACGCCCTGTCGCGGCAGCCGTTCGTGCGCGATCTGCTTGCCGGCCGTTTGTCATTCGAGTGGGCTGTCATCCGCCTGATCAGCGACGATCCGGCCAAGGGACTGAACCAGGCCGCGGACGACAGGCTGCTATGGCCGCGGCTCAGGCGGATGATCGGCCATCCCGAGCACGAACTGGAACTGATCTCGCCTTACTTCGTGCCCACTGCGGCCGGCGTGAAATTGTTTGGTGAACTCGCCGAGAGAGGCGTAAAGGTGACGATACTCACTAACTCACTGGAGGCCACCGACGTGGCCGTGGTTCACGCGGGCTACGCCAAGCGACGCAAACCATTGCTCAAGAGTGGCATCACGCTGTTCGAGATGAAGCGCGCTTCGTCTCCTCCCCCCGTCAAGGACCGTGGGCTGACGGGAGACTCCGGCTCCAGCCTGCATGCCAAGACGTTTTCGGCCGACCGCTCGCGGGTATTCGTCGGCTCATTCAATTTCGACCCGCGTTCCTTGCAGCTCAACACGGAAATGGGACTGGTGATAGAGAGCGAAACCATGGCGCAGGACATCGCCGAGATATTCGGCGGCAGCCTTCCGGCGCGCGCCTATCAGGTGCGCCTGGGAGACGCCGGCGCACTGCAATGGACGGAGCAGCGGGATGGAAAGGAGATCGTGCACGATCGGGAACCGAACACCAGCCTCTGGCGAAGCGCCGCGATCGCTGCAATCGCGATGCTGCCGATCGAATGGCTGCTGTGAACCGAAACGTCGGTTCGGGTGGGATAGCCCATGAAGTCGCACGTGACGGGCGACCATCATGATGATCGCCGTCAGCTTCCTGCTTCGCGTGCGATCCGCTTCGTCCAGTGCAGGCCGTCTGCACCGTCCACGCCAGATGCGCCGGCAGGTCCCGCATTTTCGACAGCACGATCGGAGCCTGGGCGCACCAAACCGCAGCGGTTATCTCGTCGGCGTGCTTTTTGCGCTCCGGGCAAAATTCGCGCCGACAACTCGACGCCTGATACAGATCCTGCAGCTCGGATCCGCAGGCATGGCGCAGGGCATGCTGC
>CAZYIP010000154.1:0-1719 GCA_964646895.1 uncultured Salinisphaerales bacterium
AGGCTCCAAGGGACTGCTGATCTGCCTGCTGCGCCCGGGGTCGGCGCAGCCCGCGCCGGCATCGGCCGACCGGGGGTTCCGCCAGCATGACGCAGGTGGGCAATGACCCGTGCACGCACGGCGCCGATCGGTATATTCGGCGGCACTTTCGATCCCATCCATCATGGCCACCTGCGCCTCGCAGTGGAGTTGCGCGAGCGGCTGAAGCTGCGCGAAGTGCGGCTGATACCCAATGCCATGCCGCCGCACCGTGGCGCGCCCGGTGCCGACCCGTCGCAGCGCATGCGCTGGATCCGTGAGGCCATCGACGGGCAGCCCGGGCTGGTGCTGGACCGGCGCGAACTGGTCCGCGGCGGTCCTTCCTATACCGTGGATACGCTCGCGTCGCTGCGCAGCGACCTGCCAGGCACGCCGCTGTGCCTGATTCTCGGTATGGATACCTTCCTTGGCCTGGAAAGCTGGTATCGCTGGCGCGACCTGATCGATCTCGCCCATCTGGTGATCGCACCGCGCCCGGGTGTCGCCATGCCCGCCGAAGGGGCGCTGGGCGAGCTGGCGCGCCACCACGAAACCACCCGGCTGATGCAGCTGCATGAGTGCATCGCCGGTTGCATCTATCAATGCGATACCACTCGCCTGGCTATTTCTTCCACCGAGATCCGCGGACTGCTCGGTGCCGGCCGCAGTATTCGCTATCTGGTACCCGACCCGGTCTGGCGCGATCTGGATGGTGCGACATCCTATGACGAGGGAACGAATGGACGTAAACAAGCTGACTGATCTGGTGGTGACGGCGCTGGACGACCTCAAGGGGCAGCAGATCACGGTGCTCGACGTCAGCGCGCTGACCACAATGACCGACCGCATGGTTATCGCCAGCGGGAACTCCGACCGCCAGGTCAAGGCATTGGCCGGGCAGGTGACGACGCGGGCCAGGGAGGCCGGGGTACGGCCCATGGGCATCGAAGGCGAGAAGGAAGCGGAATGGATCCTGGTCGACTTCGGCGATGTCGTGGTTCACATCATGCAGGCGCAGACGCGCGCCTTCTATCAGCTCGAAAAGCTGTGGGATTTGCCGCAGCGCGAAGCCCAGGCCGAATCCGAACGCAACAGCTAACCCGGATATTCCATGGATCGCATGCGCCATCGTTCCCGTTTGGTCGTAGTCGGCGACACGGCCCGTCCTCGGGAAATCCATCGCGTGAATTCATGAAGCGTCCGGGCTGACCGATGCGCCTGCTCATCCTCGCGGTCGGCCGCCGCATGCCCCCGTGGGTGAATGCAGGGTTCGAGGACTACGCCCGGCGCCTGCCGCGTGAATGCCGCCTGCAGCTTACCGAAATTGCACCCGGGCAGCGTGGCAGGCAGCGTGATCCGGCGCGTGCGATTGCCACGGAAGGCCGCCACATGCGCGCCCTGATTCCAGCGGGGGCGCGGGTAATTGCGCTGGACGAGCGTGGCGAGTCCTGGTCCAGCGTCGCGCTTGCCGGGCACTTGCGTGACTGGCTTGCCCAATCGCCCGATGTTTGTCTCCTGATCGGAGGACCGGACGGGCTCGCGGCCGAATGCCGTGCACTCGCGCACGCCACCTGGTCGCTCTCGCCCCTGACCTTGCCGCATGCGCTGGTGCGCGTGGTGGTGGCGGAGCAGCTCTACCGCGCGTGGAGCATTCTTGGCAATCACCCGTACCATCGTGCCTGAGCGCTGGATTATCGCGGC
>CAZYIP010000154.1:1819-7330 GCA_964646895.1 uncultured Salinisphaerales bacterium
TCGCGGCACTGACGGATAAGGCGCGGCTGTCCTTGCGGGCACTACTGCCAATACGGAACACTTGATGAAATGACCGCACAAATCCGCCTCGCATCCCGCTCGCCGCGCCGGCGCGAACTCCTGTCCCTGCTGGGCATTCGCTTCGATGTCGCCGCATCCGATGTGGACGAGCGCCCGCAGCCGGAGGAGACGGCGGAGACGCTGGTGCGGCGGCTGGCGCTGGCGAAAGCACGCGCCGCCTTGTCCTCCTCGGCAGTGCCGGTGCTGGCCGCGGATACGGTCGTCACCGTTGACGGGCACGTTCTCGGCAAACCCCGCGACCGCGACCACGCCCTTGCCATGCTGTCCCGGCTTTCGGAACGCTGGCACGAGGTGTTCACCGCGGTAGCCGTTGCCACGCCAGCCATGGAAGCCGGCAGCATGACCCGCACCCGCGTGCGCTTTCGCGCGATCACATCCGGGGAGGCGCAGGCCTACTGGGCCAGCGGCGAGCCGGCCGACAAGGCCGGTGCCTATGCGATTCAGGGTATTGGCGGTGCCTTCGTCGCCGAAATTTGCGGCAGTTACAGTGGTGTGGTGGGTCTGCCGCTGGTGGAGACACTGGCGTTGCTCGCGCGTCTCGGCGTGCACCCGCCGGTATTGCATCCGGACGCGCGGTCGGCGTCGGTGCGGGCGTTATGAGCGAAGAGATTCTGGTCAACGTCACGCCGCAGGAGACCCGTGTCGCCCTGGTCGAGAACGGCGTTTTGCAGGAGATCTACATCGAGCGCATCTCGCGCCACGGCATCGTCAGCAATATCTACAAGGGCAAGGTGCAGCGGGTGCTGCCGGGCATGCAGGCGGCATTTGTCGATATCGGCCGCGAGCGCACCGGGTTTCTGCATGCGTCCGACATCGTGTGCCCGGATGGCGACGGCTGCGAGGACGGACTGCCGGAGTTCGGCATCAACACGCTGCTCCACGAAGGCGACGAAGTGCTGGTGCAGGTCATCAAGGATCCGCTCGGCACCAAGGGCGCACGCCTGACCACGCAGCTCAGCATCCCGTCGCGCTATCTCGTTCTGCTGCCCTATTCCGGCCATGTCGGCGTCTCGGCGCGTATCGAGGATGAAGACGAACGCGAGCGCCTGCGCGCACTGGTTGGCCAGATCCTGCTGGAGGAAGAGGCCCCCGGCGGATATATCGTGCGTACGGCCGGCGAGGGCGCCGACGAGCAGGCGCTGCGGGCCGATCTGTGCTTCCTCACGCGGCTGTGGGAATCGATCCGGACGCAGGCGCGGGAATCGCCGGCGCCCGCCCTGATCCATGGCGATCTGCCGCTGGTGATGCGCATTCTGCGTGACCTCTTCGGCGCTCAGGTGGAGCGCGTGCGAATCGATTCGGAGGCGATCCGCTGCCGGGTGCTTTCCTTCGCGCGGCGTTTCATCCCCGAAACCACGCACCTGATCGAGCTTTACGACAGCGAGCGGCCGATCTTCGACATGTACGGCGTGGAGGACGAGTTGCAGCGCGCGCTGGAACGCAAGGTGCCGCTCAAGTCCGGTGGTCATCTCGTCATTGACCAGACCGAGGCGATGACCACCGTCGACGTGAACACCGGCGGTTACGTGGGGCGGCGCAATCTGGAGGAAACCATCTTCAAGACCAATCTGGAGGCGGCGCAGGCGCTGGCGCGCCAGCTCCGGTTGCGCAACCTCGGCGGCATCATCATCATCGACTTCATCGACATGAGCGATGAGGATCACAAGAAGCAGGTGCTGCGCGCGCTGGAAAAGGGTCTGGCGCGCGATCATGCCCGAAGCGTTGTCTGCGGCCTGTCGCCGCTGGGGCTGGTGGAGATGACGCGCAAGCGTACCCGCGAGAGCCTGGAGCACATCCTGTGCGAGCCATGCCGTACCTGCGGCGGGCGCGGCACGGTGAAGACGGTGGAAACGATTTGCCACGAGATCGCGCGTGAGATACTGCGCTCTGCGCGCCAGTTCGATCCCCGGGAGTTCATGGTGCTGGCCGCGCCGGACGTGATCGCCGTGCTGCTCGACGAGCAGTCCACGAGTCTCGCGGAACTGGAAGAGCTGGTACACCGGCCAATACGCTTGCAGGCGGAGGCTCTGTATTATCAGGAGCAGTTCGACGTCGTGCTCATGTAGCGTTTGCGATACATGCTTGCGGAGAGCGGCCCGGTATCGAGGCTGATCACGGCTGCAACCGAGCATGAACTGTTCCTTCTCCAGAACCTGTCCGTACATACCCGGATCACGAATGAAGTCTTCGATGTCAGACCAGCTTGCGGGCGGGGTAGCGGGCGTTGCCTAAGCGCGGGATTGGACGTCGCCTGCTGATCATCGCCCTCACGTCCGTCGTGGTCGTCGTGCTTCTGGCGGGTCTCAGCATCGCCGGGTTTCGTATCCTTGTTGCCTGGGCACCCGGCTACCGTGGCGCCCTCGCCACCTGGGTCAGCGACATGGCGGGCCAGCCGGTGGACATCGGAAGCATGGAACTGACCTGGAGCCACTGGCAGCCGACGCTGGTACTCGGAGATGTTTCCCTGTTGCGCCGTGCGGGCCACGGCGTGCCCATGCACCTGGATCGGGTACGCCTCGGTTTCAGCCTGATACGCACGATCCAGGGCGATTTCGTTCCCGACCGCGTGGTCATGGCGGGACTGCGCCTGACCGTGGAGCGGGATGGCGACGGCGACTTCCGCATCCATGGCATGAAAAAGGAGGCTCAGGCCGCGGGCCCGGCCGACGGTGCGGAGCTGCTGCATCGCCTGACGCGCATCAGTCATGTGGGATTGCGCGACAGCCGCATCCGGCTGCGTGATCGCCTGCATCCGCGTTACAGCGGTGTGTTCGACAATGTTCACGGTCATGTCGATGGCGCGGGCGGTGGCCTCACCGGCACTCTCGCCGCCGATCTGCCTGCCGCCGTTGGCGGGCACCTGGAGTTTGCCTTTCGCATCAGTGGTGACTCCACGGATCTTTCGCGGCTGCGAATTTCCGGCGACGCGGTCGTGCGCCATTTTCGGCCGGGCCCATGGCTGCGGCCGTATCTCCTGCCCGGCGTGACGGTCAGCGGAGACATCGACACCCTGCACCTGAGCGGCACGTATGCCGACGGCGCAATGCAGCGCGCCAGCGCCCGCCTGGACACCGGCCCCCTGGTGGCGCATTCGGGCACCGCCGATGGCGCGCAGGCCTGGGCGCTTTTCCGGCATCTGGGGATGGTCGCGGAGTGGCGCCGCAACGCCGCCGGCTGGGCGGTATCGATGTCGGACATCAATCTCGTGCCAGGAGGTGGCGCGGCGGGCGCGGTGCCCGCCGGCATGCAGGCGCATCTCGGCTACCGGGCTGCCACGGCGGGATCGTCCGCTGCATTCGCGGCCAGTGTGCCGCGCCTGCCGCTGGCCGCGCTGAGACCGTGGTTACGCGTGCTGCGCCTGCCGGGTCCCGACTGGCTGGCCGCGACCGCGCCTGCCGGCGAACTGCGCGATGTGGAGGTGGACTGGAGTCCGGACGCCGGCGCCGGGGGTATCGCGGTCAGCGGTCGGCTCAGCGGTGTTTCCACCGCTCCGGTCGGGCGTATTCCCGGCATTCTGGGGCTGGATGGTGGTTTTCGGTTCGGGCCCGATGGGGGTCAGGCGCGCCTCCACATCCGTGGCGGAATCCTCACCGCGCCGACGGTATTCGCGCGACCGCTGCCGATCGGCCACCTTGCGGCGCAGGTCGACTGGCGGCCCGGTACGGATGGCTGGCGCGTCCATTCCTCTGACATCGAGGTGCAAACGCTTGGCGGCCGCGCTTCCGGGCAATTCGATCTGAATCTGCCGGCAGACGGCACATCGCCGGTGATCGACCTGCAAGCATCGTTTTCGGCCGATGCGGTACGCGCCGCGCGCCCGTTCGTGCCCCTGACGTTGCCGCCCAAACTGCAGCGCTGGCTCAGGCATTCCATTGCCAGCGGCCGCGTGAGCGATGGCGAATTGCTGATGAAGGGCGCGCTCGACGATTATCCGTTCGTCGGCAAACCGGGCCAGTTCAAGGTGGAATTCAGCGTCGAGGACGGCAATCTGGCATACGCGGACGACTGGCCGGCCATCTCGAACATCGACGCGCACCTGCGCTTCGAGGGGCGGTCCATGTACCTGAAGACCACGCGGGCGCGCATGATGGGCGTAGCGTTGGGCCCCGTGAGCGCGCAAATCGACGAGTTCCGGGAGCCGCTGCTGCGAGTCGACGGCCAGGCCGATGCGGAGCTGTCGCGGCAGCTCGCGTTTCTGGGCGAATCGCCGTTGCACGAGCGCTATCGGGGGTTGCTCAACGCCCTCGACGCCAAGGGTCCGGCCGCCATCCGGATCAGCCTGGCCATACCGCTCGAGGATGTCGATCGCACCCGGGTAGAGGGTGATATCACGCTTTACGGGGATCGCATCGATTACCGCGACTGGCCGCAGCCGTTCACCAACGTGCGCGGAACCCTGCATTTTTCCGACGACGGCCTGGTGGCGGAAGGACTGACGGCACAAATGCAGGGGCTGGCGCTCAACGTGAATCTCGCGCCTGCGCCCGGGGAGCACGACCGCACTCTCGTCGTGGCCAGCACCCGCCTGACGCTGCCTGCCGATCGTGCGGTGGTCGCGCCCTACGTGCCGGCGCTGATCCTGGACCGCCTGTCCGGGAGCAGCCTGTGGCGGCTGTCGCTCAGCTTTTCGCGCAACGCGGCGGCCGGTGCCGCGGAATTTACCAGCGACCTCGCCGGAACCACCGTGGACTTTCCGCTGCCGCTGCACAAATCGCCGGCAGAGCACGAGGCTGTGCAGGTGACGGTCGATCCGCGGAGCGAAGGCGGGCTGCAGGTGCATGTGGCGGCGGGCGGGATGCTCGATGCCCTGGTGGAACTGCAGCAGGGTGCGGACAAAAACTGGCAGTTTGATCGTGGCCTGATTCGCCTCGGCGGAGCAAAAGCCGTATTGCCGCCGCAACCGGGGCTCTGGGTGGATGGGCGGGCACTGGAGGCCGACATGGCCGGCTGGGTCGGCTTCGTGCGCGCGATCAGCGGTTCTGCGGGTGCGGGGGGTGGAGACGGGTCATTGTTTCGCGGTGCGAATCTGTACATCGGCACGGCCAGGGGATTCGGTCAGCACTGGCGGCAGGTGACGCTCAACCTGTCCCGGGAACCTGACGACTGGCTGTTGACCCTGGCCTCGCCCGACGTCGAGGGCACGATTCGGGCACTGCCCCCGCGCGACGCGACCGGTCGGGTTCAGGTGACCGCCGACATGGCCCGGATGCGGCTGCGCCTGCCGTCGTTCAGGGAGGTCTCCGGGGAGGCCGCCGGCGATGCCGCGCCGCTCGATCCGAAGACCCTGCCGGCACTCTCGTTGCAATGCGCTGCCTGCACATTGAACGATTTGTCGCTGGGCCGACTGGTGGTACAGGTGGATGCGTTGCCCGACGGACTGCTGCTGCGCAATCTGGAGGCCCGCAACCGGGATCTCCAACTGCATGCTTC
>CAZYIP010000155.1:0-2393 GCA_964646895.1 uncultured Salinisphaerales bacterium
CCGGGAATCACCTCGGTGACGAAATCGTGCTTTTCCTGTCCCTTGGGCGCCAGGGTCACATTGTCCGAATAGACTTCGCGCAGGGTCAGCATGGGTGCGAACAGCCAGTCCCGGCCTTGCTGATTCTCCAGATACAGGTTCGCGAGGCCGCTGTCCATATCGCCGCCACCCGGCAGATCCAGTGAACAGCCGCCCAGGGTGTTGAATACCGGAGGCGTGGACGGACGGCTTGGCTGAAAATAGGCACTTGTACGCGCCGGTGCCTGCCTCGGCGGCGGTGCCGATGGTGTGGGTGTCGGCGGCGGCACGCCGATCGGCTGCGTCTCCGGCTCGATAATTGAATCGCGCAATTCGGCGCTGGCGGACAAGGGGCCGACAATCAGCAGCAGGGCCAGGGCGAGGGTGATTCCCGAGCGCGGAAAGGGTCTACTCCTGCCCATAGTACCCATAGTAGCTTCCGTAGTAATCACCATGCGAGCGCCGACTCTGATTCAGCACCAGGTTGATGGCCTTGGAGGGATCGAGCATGCCGAGCGCCGCCAGTACCTGCTGCTGCAGGGTTGCGCCCGCCTTGACCACCATGACGATCTGCCCCATCGGCCCGGACAGGGCCAGCGACTCCGGCGCCGACAGCAGCGGCGGGGAATCGAACAGCACGATTCGGGAGGAGCCGGCGGGCGCCAGCGCATGCATGACCAGTTCCATGCGCTCGCTGGACAGCAGCTCCGTGCTCAGCGGGTGCGGCCGCCCGGCCGGCAGCACCGACAGCTTGCCGATATCGGTGGGCACCAGTACATCCTCGGGCCGCAGCGTTTCGTCGGCGACCAGATCCACCAGCCCGGAACGATTTTGCAGCCCCAGCGCGCGACTGGTCGTCGGACGCGCTACGTCTCCATCCACCAGAAGCACGGTGATGTCCTGCTCCTGGGCGAGACTCATGGCCAGATTGAATGTGGTAAAACTCTTGCCCTCTCCGGCAACGGCGCTGGTAACCATGATGCGATTGCCGTTGTCGACGGCGATGGCACCGCGGCCGGAGACATTGGCAAGCAACGGACGCTTTATGCGCCGGTATTCGTCCCGCACCTTGCTCGCCATCGCCTCGGTGGGCGCCAGCCCCTGTGTGCGCAGTCGCTCGATGTCTACATGCACCGCACCGGGAGCCTCGGCAACCGCATCGGGCGTTGCCGTGGCGAGGTCGTCGTAGCCCTCCCCGCCCAAGGGTTCGGCGCCAGGATAGCGACCATGGCCGGCATCGGACTGCCGGAGCTTGTCTACCGCCTTCTCAACAATGCTCACAACCGGAAATTACCTATCACGGATTGCACCAGATGGGAGCCGGGTGTCGCAAACAGGACTCCCGCCACCAGAAACAGCAGAAGGGCGGCTGTCGCCACCGTAAAACCGGTCAATTCGCTGCGCAGCCAGCGCTTCTGTGCCGCCGAGAAAGCCATGCTCACCGAGCCCAGGACCGGCCGGCCGGTGACCTCGGCCAGAGCGCGGCGATTCATGAATACCGGCCGCACCTGGTGCAGGAAAAAGGCGAATACCGTCCCCGCGGCCAGAGCAGCGACCAGCACCGCCAGCACGTATAGCGGGCGATTGGGCCCGATGGGCCTCACCGGCAACACCGGCGGATCGATGATCTGAAACTGAATCTGGCGTCCGCTGTGCTCGGCATCTCCCGAAAGCTCGGCCGTGTTGAGCCGGGTCAGAAGCTCCTGATAGCGGCGCTTGGTAACGTCGTAGTTACGGTTCAGGTTCTTTAACTGCGCCTCGACTTCGGTGATCGCATCCACTCGTGACTTCAGCTCGGTGATCTGCTTTTGCTGATCCGCGATCTTGCTGTGCAGGGTATTGATCTGCACGTTGTTGTCGTTCAGGTCCATCTGCAATTTCTGATAGACCGGGTTTGTCGTCAGGTCGACACTGCCCGCGGCCACTGGCGCGGCGGCGGCCTTCTTGCGCTCCTCACGCAACCGCTCGATGCGGGACTTGAGCGCGATGACATCCGGATGCTGGTCGGTGTACTTGAGCAGCAGGCCATTGAGCTGTTCGAGATTGGCCTGAATCTGCGCGTCCAGTTGTGCCACACGCGGGTTCTGCGCACCCGTGGGCATCTGGCCGCTTTTCATCGCGGTAATCTCGTTTTTCATCGCCTGCCGCTGGCTCTGGGCGACCTGCAAGTCGTTTTGCAGATTACTCAGATTCTGCTGCGCATCGCTCAGCCGGGTATAGTAATCGCGCCCGCCCTGATCCGGCAGCAAGCCCAGGTTTTCGCGTTTGAACTTGGCCAGCCGCTGCTCGGCGTTCTGCAGCCGTTGCTCGTAGTCGTCGACCTGCTTCTGAAGAAACTGCCGTGCTGACGCGGAATCCTGCCGCGCGGAGCCGAT
>CAZYIP010000155.1:2493-7298 GCA_964646895.1 uncultured Salinisphaerales bacterium
GCACGCGCGTATCGAGGTTCGGCTGCACCGTCAGCCCCTTGAGCAGCGGTTGCAGGATCGAGTCGGTATCCACGTGCACCCGCGCCGCCGCCTGGTACTGGTCGGGCAGGCTGTACACCAGCACGCAGCCGGCCACGGCAATGAGCCAGGCTATCACCAGCCCGAACCAGCGAAAACGCCACGTGCCGCGAGCCTCGGCCAGGACTCTGGTCAGCAGTTCATGCATAAAGGCATACCCCAGGGCTTGTTATGACGACCGCCCCGATCAGAAGAATGCCTCCGGGATGATCAGGATATCTCCCGGCCGCATCGGCACATTGGCCTTGATGTCGCCGTTATTGAGCAAATCGCTCAGGCGCACCCGAAAGGTTTTGCGCTCGCCGTCGACCGTGCGCACGATCGTGGCGCGGTTGCCGGCAGCGAACTGCGTCAGGCCGCCGACCTGGATCATGACATCGAGCACGGTCATGCCCTTGCGGTAGGAGATGGCCTGCGGTCGCGCCGCCTGACCCACCACGCGCACCTGATCCTGATACGACCCGACAAAGTTGGTGACCATGACGGTGACGTTCGGGTTGCGAACATACTTGGAGAGCGCAGTCTCGAGGTCATCGGCAAGTTTCGAAGGCGTCTTGCCGGCGGCGGTCATATCCTGGACCATGGGCACGGAGATCTTGCCATCCGGGCGCACCGGAATGGTGACCGACAGATCCGGATTGTTGCGCACATAGATCTGCAGGGTATCGCCAGGTCCGATCGTATATTCGCCGGCCTGGTTGAAATTGGCAGCGGTGTGGGGCCCCGATGGCTGGGTTGCCGCACAGCCGGCGATAAACACGAGAGCAAGGGCCATGAACACGCCCCGAATGAGTGCGAATCTTGTCATTTCTTGTTTATCCCTCTGGCTGGATCGTATCGACGGACCCGGGCAACCGGCTCCATGAACCACGGCCCCGCAGCGGCTGGCCCCGATGCCGTCGCTCGCGACGTTAACCGGTGCATCCTGTGGCGCTCCGAGCAGTTAGCCAACCCGCCGATTCCCGAACATTATCCCAGTACGCTGCCGCCCTTGCATCCCGCCGGAGTGCTTTGGCGTCTTGATCCGACGAACGGCCGGCAATCCACCTAAGTCTAGCCAACATTTCAGAAAAACAAGAACCCCGCCACCGGCTGGGAGAGGGTCCCGTTTAGAAATTCCGCCGACGGTCGCTAACAAGTAACAAGCAGTGTAGCGGCAATGAATGCAAAAACTATAGGCCGAGACCGGGAGTGTCCGAAACGTGAAGCCCCTCGAGCATCATTCGTTGTTCAAACGCGCGACCCTGCTCTGCTTTGCCGCGGGCGCCCTGCTGACGGCAATGCTGACCGGGCTGCTGCGCTGGTTGCTGGTGCTCGGGCTGGAGCAACCCGTGGCTCTCGTGATGGTCGCGACGGCGGCAGCCGCAATCGCGCTCGCCGGTGTCGCGCTTATCGCGCGAATTGATCGTTCGTGGCGTACACGATTGGCAGCGCTAGAGACAGCTGCCTCGCATTTTCGTTCCTTTTTCGACCTCAATCCCGAGCCTGCGTTCCATCTGACGCCTGCGGGGGAAATCACCGGCGCCAATCGGCAGGCGGCGTTGCTGACCGGCTACAGCATGAGCGAGCTGGCCGGGCGAAACCTCGCCGAACTGGCGGCGGACGCCGCCCACCGCAGCGCATTCGAAGCCGCCCTCTCCGATGCGCGGGCCGGTGAGGCGACAGCACCGGAACTCACGCTCAACCGCCGGGACGGCGAGCCCGTGGAAGTCTCGTTGAGCATTCAACCCGTGGTGCGGGAAGGGCGCGCGACGGTGATGCTGGCAATCGCACGGGAATCGCGCGAACAGGCAGCCGGTGCGCTGGCGGTTGCCGGCGGCGAAGAGATCTACCGTTTGCTGTTCGACCACAGCCTGGACGGCATTCTCCTGACCAACCCGGATGGCCGCATATATGCGGCCAACGCCGCCGCATGCCGGATACTTCGCCAGTCCGAACAGGGCGTGCGGGAAAGCGGCTGGGCCGAGATTCTGGACAGCGACGATGCCCGCATCCCGACCATGGTCGAGGCGCGCACCCACGACGGCTGCTTCAGCGGTGAACTGCGCTTTCGCCGTGGTGACGGCAAGATCATCCCGGTCGAGGTCAGCATAGCGGACTACCGCAGCGAGGACAGCCGCGAGTGGTCCGGTATCGTGTTTCGCGACCTGTCCATGCGCAAGGCAGCAAGCGACGAGATGCGCCTGCTGCGTACCTGTATCGCTCATCTCAACGATGCCGTGGTCGTCACCGAGGCTACACCGCTGCGCCTGCCGGGGCCCCGTATCGTTTTCGTCAACCAGGCATTCGAGCGCCTGACCGGCTTCACCGCGGAGGAAGCCATCGGCGCAACGCCGCGCATCGTGCAGGGCCCGGAGACGGACGGCGCCGTTCTCGCCCGCATCCGCGAACGCCTTGGCCGCGGCCTTGCGGTGCGCGAGGAGCTGGTCAACTATCGCAAAACCGGCGAGACGTACACGGCGTCCGTGGAAATTACGCCGATTTTCGACGAGTTCGGCGTCAACACCCATTTTGTCGCGATCGAGCGCGACGTGAGCACGGCACGCGCGATGGCCGACCGCCTGGAAGAAGCCGAGCAGCGCTACAGGGCGCTGTTCGACCTCAACCCGGATCCCGCCTACCTGGTGGACGTGCGCGGACGCTTCATTTCCGTCAACCGGAAAACGGCCGAACTGGCCGGCTACGATGAAAGCGAGATGGCGCGCATGCCATTCAGCCAGTTGATCGCGATCGAGGACCACGAGCGGGTGTTCGACCATTTTCACCATAACCGGCGCGGGCTGGCGCAATTCTGTGCCGTCACCGGCATACGCAAGGACGGCAGTCGCCGACGCATCGAGATCGCGACGGCGCCCTTGTTCGTGCGCGGCAAAATCACGGGCATTTTCGGCATAGCCAAGGACGTCACCGACATCAAACGGACCGAGGAGGAACTGCGGCTGGCCGCCAAGGCACTGAGCAACATCGGTGAAGCCACCCTGATTACCGACCCCGACTGGAACATCGTTTCGGTCAATCAGGCGTTTACCAGTATCACCGGCTTTTCCGGCACCGAGGCGATCGGGCGCCCGTTGCCCGAACTGGGTACCCACACCGAAGGCGGCGACTATTACACGCGCATGAGCAAACGGCTGCTCCACAGCGGGCACTGGCAGGGCGAGCTGTGGCTGCAGCGCAAGAGCGGCGACCGTTTTCCGGCAATGGCGTCGCTGAACACGGTGAACGACGATGCCGGCAATGTCACGCATTTTGTCAGCGTGTTCAACGACATTTCATACTTCAAGCGCTGCGAACAACGGCTGGAATTTCTCGCCCATAATGACCCGCTCACCCATCTCCCGAACCGCCGCCTGTTCGAAAAGAAGGCTGTCGACGCCCTGGCGCGGGCGCAGCGCCACAAACAGGTGCTGGGCCTGCTGTTTATCGACCTGGATCAATTCAAGGCCGTCAACGATTCGCTCGGGCATACGGTAGGCGATGCCCTGATCAAGCTCGTGGGCGAGCGGCTGCGCGGGCTGGTGCGCGCCACCGACACGCTCGCACGCATCGGTGGCGACGAATTCATCGTCATACTGGAAGAGTTGCGCGACAGCAAGGACGCAGCGCTGGTGGCGGACTCGCTTCTGAAGGCACTGGCTCGCCCGTTCGCCCACGAGGGCCATGAGCTGTTCACGTCCGCGAGCATCGGCATCAGTTGCTATCCGGAGGATGGCACGGATATCGACACGCTGCTGCGCAACGCTGATGCCGCCATGTATCGGGCCAAGGAACTCGGCCGCAATGCCTACGAATTTTTCTCCGCCGAACTGAACGCGCGCGCTCATGACTACCTGTTCATCGCCAACAGCCTGCACCAGGCACTGGAGCGCGAGGAGTTTCGGCTTCATTACCAGCCGATCGTAGACCTCGCCAACTACAGCATTCGCGGGGCCGAGGCCCTGATCCGCTGGCAGCATCCGGAACTCGGGCTGATCCCGCCGGAACGCTTCATCCCGATCGCGGAAGCAACCGGCATGATCGGCATCATTGGCGAATGGGTACTGGAAACCGCCTGCCGCCAGGCATGCGAATGGCAGAGCCAGGGGCTGCCATCGATTCCGGTATCCGTGAATCTGTCGGCACGCCAGTTCCGCCGCCCGGAACTGCTGGACACGATCAAGCGGGCACTGCACGACAGCGGTCTCCCGTCCCATCGGCTCCGCCTGGAAATCACGGAAAGCCTGGTCATGGATCAGCCCGAGCGGAGTCGCGAAATGCTCCGCGCGCTGCACGCCATCGGGGTGCGCACCGCCATCGACGATTTCGGTACCGGCTACTCGTCGCTGAATTCCCTCAAGCAGTTTCCCTTCGATTGCCTCAAGATCGACCGCTCGTTCATCAGCGGCATTCCTCGCGACGAGGACGATATCGCCATTATCCGCGCGATCCTGTCCCTGGCTCAGCACCTCAAGCTGGAAGTGGTGGCAGAGGGGGTGGAAACGCAGGCACAGCGCGAGTTTCTGCTGCGGCTGGGCTGCGCCAACGCTCAGGGCTTCCTGTTCACGCCGCCCCTGCCACCGGCCGATTTCGAAACCGCGCTGGCCCACGGCCGCCATGCTTTCGAACCGGCGACGGCGTAATCCGGTTCAGAAGTTCTCCCGTCACAAAAGCCGAAATCGTGGGAGACTCCATGATGTTGCAGGGCAAGCCCCAATGCCTGTCTCGTCACCGCTTTACCCCCCTCTCCC
>CAZYIP010000156.1:0-7162 GCA_964646895.1 uncultured Salinisphaerales bacterium
ACTTGTTCGAGTTGTTGCAGGGCTTGCTGCGCGAGCGGCAGTTGATTGGCGAGCTCTCTGTAGAATTCGAAGGGCGTTGCCGCGCGTGCGGCGTCAATGGTTGCCATGTCCGGGTGTTCTGCCGAACCGTGTGTTTCTCCGTTGTCGGCGCGTGCCGCCCGCTCCAGGTCCGCCGCGTTGTAGCGACCCTCCGGTGCATCGGTCAGCGGGATCGTGCGCATCCACATAATGGAGTGGGACAGCAGCCAGCTCAGATTGCCCACCAGCAGTTCCGGATCTCCATCGTCGGCCAGCGGGTGCAGGCTGTTCCAGTAGCGGTCGCACAAGGCGGCCACCAGTCGATAGCCGGCGGCGAGCCCCGCAAAGCCGTCCGTGTGCGTGCATGCCTCGGCCATCCACGCCGCCAGGCGCAAATCCTTGCTTCGGGTTTTGAGCAGCTCGCTGCACTGCCCGATGACCGTTGGCCAGTCGGCCGACTTCAGGTCGGTTATCCACTCGCCCTGATCGAGCGTTGCATCATCGCTGCGGCGCGCTTCCTGAATCGCGTCGAATTCCGGAGAAAACGACAGATCCTCGCCCGTGGGCGCGTCGGCGGAAACGGGCTGAAGCAGTTCGTCGATGTCAATCATGGGCGAAACTCGCATGGTCGGAGTGTCGGGATGCTGGCGTCGATCCACCGCGAGCGGGCAGTTGATCAGGGCAGCGTGATGGTGATGTTGGCGGTCCTGGCAGGCATCTGAATGATGTGGTGGTACGCTGCGAGTTGCCGGCGGGTATGCGCTTGCAGGGTATGGTTCAGGCCGAAATAGCTGAACAGGCCCACGACGGCCAGCGTCGCGGCGACCGCCCACAGCGGTACGGTCCGTCTGAGAATATGCGAGACCGTGTCCGGCCGCTGCCAGTGGGGCGCAAACCCGGCGCGCCTGCCCTTGAGATAGACGATTTCGTCGCCCAGCCGCGCGCTCAGATAGTGCAGTTTCTCACTGCCCTCGATGCGGTATTTGCCCTGGAAGCCGAGCAGCAGGCAGAAGTAGAAGACCTCCAGCGACTGCAGGCGCGGGGCGCCCTGGGCGCGCAATTTCTCGAGCATGGAGAAAAAGTTTTCGCCGGCGAGGTGATCTCCGAACAGGGTGAGCTGCAGTGGGCTGCGCTCCCATTCGTCGTGAAAGCTGCAACGCGCGTTGAGCACGGCCTCATCGACCAGCGCGCAGTAGGCGTATTTGGCTGCGTGGATATCTTCGCTGGCGATTTCTTCGCGGACGGCGGCGCGTTCCATGGCCCCCAGAAACTGGCGAACGGCGTCCGCGAACGGCTGTGCGTCAACCGGCTTTTGCCCGCGTTTGATCAGCAGCAGCATGTAGAAGCCGTCCGACATCAGGTTGAGCAGGCTGGGAGCGGTGTCGTCCGCGGGTGTTGCCACTGCGTCGGATTGAGAAGCGAGGGTTTCGTTCATGGCGTGATCGCGATCAATTCAAGTTGGAGTTCGGGGATGCCGGATGGCACGTAGATCATGATGGAGCCGGACCTGAGCATGCGCTCATACAGTGTGCCGCGCGCGTCGATCGAGAAATAGGTGCAGCCCGGGCGCACCGGAATGGCCGCCGGCACCTGCGGCTGATGGCTCAGCGGTACTCCCGGCAGAGCGGAAAGCACGATGCTTTCGACATCGTCGGGGGCGCCGATCTTGAACCGCGAGGGCACCGCCTTGACCAGTTCGGTGGCGGGCATGTCCGCGCTGACTCCCAGATAAAAGGCCGACTTCGAGTCGACTCGTTGCGATTCGATGTGACCGAGATGGTAGGACGGCTTCACCTCGGACAGTGCGATACCGAAATAGCGTGCCGAGATAACCGTGTCGACCAGCTCATGGATGATCCCGAACAGCTTGTGGAAGCCGGCGGCGGATTGAGTGTGATTATAGGGCGGCAGGTCGGTCAGATGATGGGCGGGCGAGAAGGTGAGCAGCGCGCCCGCAAGTCGTGACAGTTCCTGGTGCAGGCGCTCCGGTGCCAGGCCCGGGTGCTGGTGCAGGTGCACGAGGGCGGCGAATGCTGAGTTGACCGTGTGCAAGAGCCAGAATGACGCGATGTCGCCGGATCGAAACTCGATAATGTGTTGCGAGGGTTCGCGATGCAGGCCGTACAATGCCTCCGCCTTGGCCTGCAGGGTGTCCAGCAGGCTGCGGAGTTGCGACAGTAATCCGGGACAGGCGCGCAGATTGACCGACGGCGGCATGAAACCCGCGTCCTGTTCGAAGCCACCCGTGCTGGCGCGCTGGAGACGGGCGAGCGGCACCGTGACGAACGCTGCCCGCGGCTGGTCGTCGGTGAGCAGGCGGACGGATTTGCGCAGGTACGCGATGTCCGCTTCGGCGGCGTCGGAGAACGCATCGGCTGTCGGGACATCGTTCTGGATGTAGCGCACCGAGACGTCGGCGTCGTCCTTGATGCAATTGCCGCCGTGCTCCTTCAACAACGGCAGGGCGAGATGGATGGTGACCTCCTGCGTGCCCTCCGGCAGGTCGTCGAGTGCAATCGGCGGCGGGAGTTCGTCCATCTCGGGCGCGGTGTAGAGCTCCCCGTCGGGAAAGATCACGGAGATTTCGAGTGGTCGCAGCACGCCGGTCGCGAGGCTGTTTTTGTCGAAGCGCGACGCCGCACGCACGCCCCACGCGTACGGATGCAACGCCTGACTGGTTTCGTGCAGGCGCGCCTCGTGGTAGGCATCCTGGCGCTGGAAGTGCTGCGGGCACAGAAACAATCCCTCGCCCCATAACAGTTTTGCTGTCTGACTCACGTTCGCCTCTTGTTGGTTCGGCCACGGTGAATCGGCGACAAGGCGCGCCGGTCCCTGGCCGTTCGAATCAATCGATCATTCTTTTTGCAGTGGACGCAGGTCACGAGCCCGGGCTCGGGCAGTGCACGGACGCCAGCGAATTTGGCGGTTCCGCCAGATCCGTCAGCAGCGCGCCGGAAGTGGAGGACAGCGCGCAGGCGTGTACGCCCAGGGTGATTCCGGTCTCTCCGGATTTGGACACGTCGTAGAGAAATCGCCACCGGTGCGGCGCGGGGCCGCGGAACAGGGCGACGAGCCCGAGGTATTTGGCCTCCGCGGGCAGCTTCTGTGTGCTCGTGTAACGCTGGCCGGGCAGCAGCAGCATCTGCCGGCTGCCGAGCAGGGTGGTGCTCAGGTCGCTCCTGATCTGATCGTCATCGAGAAAATCGTCGAACGATGCCTGATTGAAGCGGCTGGGCGAGCGCAACCTGTACACCTTCAGCAGCAGCGGCAGCGCCTCGCGCTCCGTCCCGGCGTTGAGGTTGTCGGCGGTGAAGATCCGCAGTGACAGCATCTGTTGGGTTGGCTTCGGTGGCGGCTTCTCGGCGAGGCCGACGGCACGCAAAGCCCGGGTGACGATCCCGGGTTTGACGTTTGCCGCTTCTTCGGCGGCCTGACTTGCCGCTGACGCCCCTCTGGGGACGGGCGGTGGTTTGTTGCCGGCGCATCCGGCAAGGGCGAAGGCGAGTGCGCAAACGGCGAGCAGGGGCCGCCGGCAAAATTCAGGTGCGTCGACGTCCGTGGTGTTCGATTTTGCTGCGGGGAAGTCGGAATACACTCTCGCCATCCTGGCCGTGGTACGCAAAATCCGTGTGCGTGTGCATGAGCATGACCGGCGCCACGACAGGAGCGTGGAGCGATCGCCGCGGCATTATAACGTCGCAGCGTAAATATTGCATCGCATATGCGGGCTGTGTAGGATGGCGCGCGGGGTTTTACCGATAGGCGCGGTACATCGAGTTCCGCAAGCCATCTGTATCAAGGAAGATAAGGGAGTGGGAAAAGGGAGCATGGAGATGGTGGCTCGTGCTCGTATCGCTTTATCGGGTGCGCTTGTGCTCGCACTCGTGGGCTGCGCGCTGCACGGCACCAGGCCGGACAAGGCGCAGGTGCCTGACTACAGCGTGGTCATGCAACGGGCGCAGGCGCGCTACGAAGCGCACGACTTCAATGGCGCCAAGGAACTCTACAAGGAAGCCACCAGGGCGGACCCCACCCGCTCCGAGCCATGGTACCGGCTCGCGCAAATCCACTTCGACGAGCAAAACTACGGACGCGCCATTGTGGATTCGCGCGAGGTGTTGCGGCGTGATCCGTCCGACACCGGCGCGCAAAGCATCCTGACGATTTCCGGGCTTCGCGTTTCCATCGAAGCACTTGGCCTCATGCAAAGCCAGTCCGGTCTGCACGGCACTGCCCATGAGGTCGCGGAGAAGCTCGCCAGCAAGATGCGCGAAGTGCTCGGGCAGGATGTGCTGGTACCGCCGGCGTCGTCCCCGCGTCCGGCAAAGCGGCGCCCGGTTCGCCGCGCGAGTCAGGCCAGAAAGCCGGCCAGCACGGCGGCGTCCTCGCAATCGCAGTCGGAAACCCCATCAACCCCATCGACCAATCCGTTCCTGTCGTTGCCGGGAGGGCGCAGTAGCGCCGACTGAAGCTGCTTTACCTTTACCGGGCATATCATCGGAGAGATTCAATGGCAAAAAAGGAAAGTATCCAGAAGCGCCTGCAGAAGGTTCGGCCGCCTCGGGTCCAGTTGACGTACGACGTGGAAAAAGGCGACGCCATCGAGCAGAAGGAGTTGCCCTTCGTCGTCGGCGTGCTCGGCGATTTCAGCGGCAATCCCGAGCAACCATTGCCGCGCCTGCGCGAGCGCAAGTTCGTCAACGTGGACCTGGACAACTTCGACGACGTCATGGAGGGCATGACTCCCCGGGCAACCTATCGCGTGCCGAATACCATCGGCGGAGAAGGGGAGTTCGGCGTTGAGCTGAGTTTCACCTCTATTGACGATTTCCGCCCCGAGTCCGTAGTGCAGCAGGTCGAGCCGCTGCGCAAATTGCAGGAGGCGCGCAGCAAGCTGGCGGATCTGCGCAACAAGCTGGCCGGCAACGAAAAACTGGAGGACACCCTCAACCAGGTGCTGGCCAACACCGAGCAGCTGAAGCGACTCGGTGAAGAAGCCGAAGACGGTGAAGGTGAAAAATGAGCACACAAACCACTGACAGCGCAGCACCGACGGCGCAGACCGAAACCGTGGAACAGGGTCTGCTCGATCAGATCATCGAACAGAGCCGGGTCGCCAAATCCGAGGACGAGCACCAGCGCGCCAGGGACATCATTTCCCAGCTGGCGCGCGAGGTCATGAGTGGCACGGTCGTCGTCTCGGACGACCTCAACCGCACGCTGGACGCGCGGGTCGCCGAACTCGACCGCATGATCTCCGAGCAGCTCAGCGCGGTGATGCACGCGCCAGAGTTCCAGGCACTGGAATCCAGCTGGCGCGGCCTGCACTATCTTTGCGAGCAGACCTCCACCGGCGCCATGATGAAGATCAAGGTGCTGAATGCTGCGAAGAAAGAACTCAATCGCGATTTTCGCTCCGCCCTCGACTTCGATCAAAGCACTCTGTTCAAGAAAGTGTACGAAGAGGAATTCGGCACTTTCGGTGGCGCGCCTTTCGGTGCCCTGCTGGGTGATTACGAGATCGGCCGCCAGCCCGAGGACATGTATTTCATCGAGCAGATGTCGCACGTGGCTGCCGCGTCGCACGCGCCGTTCATCACCGCTGCGGACCCCGCCCTGATGGGGCTGGAGAGCTTCGCCGATCTGGGCAGACCGCGTGATCTCGCCAAGGTCTTCGATACCGTCGAATATGCCAAATGGAAGTCCCTGCGCGAATCCGAGGATGGGCGCTATGTGGGCCTGACCCTGCCTCGTTTCCTGGGCCGTCTGCCTTACAACCCCCGGGATGGCGTCACCGTCGAGGGGTTCAATTACGTCGAAGACGTGGACGGCACCGATCACTCCAAATACCTGTGGTGCAACACGGCGTATGCGTTTGGTGCGCGCCTCACCCATGCGTTCGAGGATTTTGGCTGGTGCGCGGCCATCCGCGGCGTCGAAGGCGGCGGGCTGGTCGAGGATCTGCCCACCCACACTTTTCGCACCGATGACGGCGAGGTGGCGCTCAAATGCCCCACCGAGGTTGCCATTACCGACCGCCGCGAGAAGGAACTCAGCGATCTCGGTTTCATTCCGCTGGTGCATTGCAAGAACACCGACTATGCAGCCTTCTTCGGCGCCCAGTCGATCCAGAAACCACGCAAATACAACACGGATGCGGCGAACGCCAATGCCAACCTGTCGGCACAGCTGCAGTACATTTTTGCCGTGTCGCGCGTGGCGCACTACCTCAAGGCCATGATGCGCGACAAAATCGGCAGCTTCGCATCGCCGACGAGCGTCGAGGCCTATCTCAACACCTGGATCACCCAGTACGTTTTGCTCGATGACAATGCCACCCAGGAGGCCAAGGCACAGTACCCCCTGCGCGAGGCTTCCATCCAGGTTTCCGAAGTTCCGGGGCGACCGGGGGTCTACCGTGCGGTGTCGTTCCTGCGCCCGCACTACCAGCTCGACGAGCTCTCGGTATCGTTGCGCCTGGTGGCAGAGTTGCCGGCGTCGGCCAAGGGGTGATCCTTCAGCCCGCGGCCGCGGCGACAAGCGCGCAGTCGATACGATGCGCGTATTTCAACGTGGTACCCGCTGTATCACGCCTTCGTTATCAGTCTTTCTTTAAGGATGAAAAATGAAAGATATCTACATCAAGTTCAACGGCCCCGATATCAAGGGAGAGTCTCAGGACAAGGATCACCAGAACTGGATCGAAGTGCACTCATGGGCGCACAACATGTTGCAGCCAAAGTCGGCAACGGCATCAACGGCGGGCGGGTTCACGTCCGAGCGCTGCGAGCATGGCGACATGGTGTTCAAGAAAGACATTGACCTGGTCAGCCCTCAGTTGTTTCAGGCGTGCTCCAGCGGACAGACCTTCAAGGAAGTACAGATCGACTTCCTGCGTGCCGACGGCGACGGCCGGCGAGTGAAGTATCTGGAAGTGCATCTGAAAAACGCCATCGTGGCCAGTGTCAGTCCAACCGTGGAAGACGAAGGACTCCCGACCGAAACGTTCGCGCTGAAGTACGCCGCCGTGCAGTGGCGCTACACCCAGCAGAAAGTCGACGGTGGCCAGAGCGGCACTTCCCAGGGTGCCTGGAGCCTCACCAAAAACGACAAGGTCTACGCAGCCTGATTACAACGGATGAAA
>CAZYIP010000157.1:0-7130 GCA_964646895.1 uncultured Salinisphaerales bacterium
CGCCCGCTACGTTCGTCGGATGTTCATTGCGTGAACCAAGTTTCGGGTTAATAGTCTTAGAGCGTGTCATGTACTTGCGTTGAATGCCATAACACGCTCGCAACGGGCGATCATGGATTTCGCCCAGCAGGTCGCGCGGTGAGCAGAAATGGAATGTACCCGCCAGGAATATTTTCGATCCCCTTATGCGCAGCAGCTTGAAAAAGGCTTCCCGTGGTTGCGTTTCAATCCTGTCCTGGAAGCGGATTTTCGCGAAAACTTTTTCCGCCAGCATCTGGTCAGGCTGAGAATTCACATTCTCGTGGGAGTCACGCTTTTCGCGGGGCTCGCAGCGATCGACCGGCTGTATCTTCCGGCGTACGCCATGCAGTGGTCGCTGATCACCCGCCTTGGCGTGACGCCGTTGCTGGCTGCGCTCGCGCTGGGTCTATCGTTTTACGTCAAGCGCCGGGCCATGGTCGCGCTGGTGGCTACGTGGCTGCTGGCGACAGCGGCCGGCGCGTTGCTCATCAACGGCTTTTCCGCCATGGACGGCTTTGTGGCAGCGATCGGCAGCATGATGCTGCTGAGCGTGTACGTCTACTTCATGGCGGAGCTGCTGTTTTTCGAGGCGCTGGCCTGTGGTCTGACGATGCTGGTCGCATTCATCGTGGTGGCGGCGGTTGCGCCGATTCCGCCCGAGGTGTTCTTCTATCACGCTTTTTTCCTGTTTTTTACCAACATCTTTGGCGCGGTCGGGCTCTACACCCTGGAGCTGTCCCGGCGGCGTGATTATCTGCAGCAGCGACTGCTTAACGACCAGGCCGATCGGGATCCCCTGACCGGGCTGTACAATCGGCGCTACCTGGCCGCGTATTGCCGCGATCTCTGGCGCTTTGCGGGCGCTACCGCGACGCCCGTCGCTGTGCTCATGGTCGATGTCGACCGATTCAAGGCATATAACGATGTTTACGGCCATATCGCCGGCGACAGGGCGCTCGGGCGCGTGTCCGACGCGATCTCCAGGCAGGCCGGACGGGAAGGCGATATGATTGCCGCCCGCTTCGGTGGCGAGGAGTTCATCATCGTCTGGTACGACATCAAGCAGGAAGAGGCCGAGCGGCGGGCCGCGGCGTTGCAGTCGGCCGTGGAGAACCTCGATCTGCATCATGCGAGGGGCAATGGCGGACGCGTGACCGTGAGCATCGGTCTTGCAGTGGCCGTTCCCGGTCTGGAGGAACCGCCGGAGATCCTGATCGGCCGTGCCGACAAGGCGCTCTACCTGGCCAAGAATGCGGGACGCAACCGCTGGGCGCGCATTCCCGCGCACGATGCCGGTCCGCCCGCATATGACGATGACCGAAGGCTGGCGCTGTCGGCGACCAGCCAGATGCCCTGATGGAGCGTCGCGGGCGGGTTGCGCACGCGCCTGGCATGACATAACAATCTCCCCATGACCAACGCGGGTTGCTCACATCATGCAGGAGCGCAAGAGTCGCCAGTCCATCATCGATCATTGCCTGAAGATGAACGCCAGCGGCCTCAACCAGGGCACGTCCGGCAACATCAGCGTGCGCCATGGCGATGGTCTGCTCATCACCCCCAGCGGCATTCCCTACGAAGAACTGGGCCCTGACGATATCGTGTTTCTCGCCATGGATGGGCGCGCGACGGGTGGGCACGAGCCCTCCACCGAATGGCGCTTCCATCGCGATATCCTCGAACAGCGACCGGATGTGAACGCCGTCGTGCATGCGCACCCGACCTACAGCACCGTACTCGCCATTCGTGGCATGGAAATCCCGCCGCTGCATTACATGATCGCGGCCGCGGGCGGAGACACCATCCGCTGCGCTGATTACGCCACCTTCGGCACCGAGGAACTGTCCCTCAACGCGCTCGCGGCGCTGGAAGGGCGGTCCGCCTGCCTGCTGGCCAATCACGGCATCATCGCGACCGGACCGTCGCTGCCCAAGGCTCTGTGGCTGGCGGTGGAGGTCGAGACGCTGGCGCGGCAGTATGTGCTTTCACTGCAACTGGGCGGGCCGAATCTGCTTCCGAAAGAGGAAATCGATCGCGTGATGGAGAAGTTCAGAAACTACGGATACCGCCCGCGGTCCTGAAACACGCCTACAGCTGCGCCAGTGTCTTGATGTGCGCGGTGGCGCTGCGGCCCAGCGCGGACAGGTCGTAGCCGCCCTCCAGCGTGGAGACGATGCGGCCGCCGGCGAATCGCTGTGCGACGTCCATCAGCTGCTGCGTAACCCATATGTAGTCGTCTTCCGTCAGGCGCAGTTGCGCCAGCGGGTCGGCCTTGTGCGCGTCGAAGCCGGCGGAAATGAAGATCATCTGCGGTTCGAATGCCTCCAGCGCCGGCAGCCACTGCTGGCTCACCGCAGCCTGAAACTCGGCACTGCCGGCGCCGGCGCGCAACGGGCTGGAGACGATGTTGCGGTCGCGGGTATTCAGCGGCGTGAAAGGATAAAACGGATGCTGGAACGAGGAACACACCAGCACGCGCCCGTCCCCCTGGAAGGCGTGCTCGGTTCCGTTGCCGTGATGCACGTCGAAGTCCGCCACCGCCACGCGCTCGAGCCCCAGTTCATCAAGCGCGTGCATGGCTGCACAGGCAACGTTATTGAAGAAGCAGAAACCGCACGCGCGCTCTCTCTCGGCGTGATGACCCGGCGGGCGCACGGCGCAAAACGCATTTTCCAGCTCCCCGGCCATCACCAGTTCGGTTGCCTGAATGACCGCACCGGCAGCCACCAGCGAGGCCTCGAACGAATAGGGGTTCATCCACGTATCCGGATCGAGGGCCACCAGCCCGTCGTCGGGACCAGCGCGCTCGAGATCGTCGATATAGTGCGCAGGGTGCACGCGGGCGAGCTGCGCGCGCGTGGCCGGCGTTGCCTCGATGTGGCGCAGCAGCGGCCAGATTCCCGCAGCCATCAGCCGGTCCTGGATGGCTGCAAGCCGCTCCGGGCGCTCCGGGTGAGAGCCGCCCATGACGTGCTGTCTGCACAGCGGGTGGGAGATGAATCCGGTGGCCATAGCCGGGAGCCTCGTTTCTACGCGATCTCGTCTGAGTGTATCAGTTGCTTTGTCGGGGCACGCTGCACCGAGTCGACAAACCGACCGTACGCTGTTTCATTTGGTAGTAATTGGGTGGATGTTCTATCATTTGGAGTGTAAATGGGCAAACCAGGAGGGCCGGACCATGCAGCATGCCCACCAGCTACCCGAGGCGAAACCGGCGGCGCTTGCCGGCGGCGCCTTGCGTACGTTTTTCAACATCGTGCAGGAATGGGGGCTGAAGGATGCCGAGGCACGCGAGCTGCTCGGATGCCCCGCGAACACCTACTACCGCTGGAAACGGAACCCGGACAGTGCTCGCCTGGGGCAGGACACGCTGGAACGGATTTCGTACATTTTCGGCATTTATAAAAATCTGCAGATCCTGTATCCGCTGAAAAGTGCGGCCACGAGCTGGGTCCGGCGGGCCAACCGCGCTCCCCAGTTTGGTGGCCAACCGCCGCTGGCGCGCATGCGCGGCGGCCGCGTCGCGGACCTGTACGAGACGCGGCGTTATCTGGATGCCCGGCGCGGCGGCTGATTGGCCCTCCGTCGAGGGCATTCCCGTCGTACACGAGGCGTGGCGGCCGAGCTATCGCATCGTCCCCAGCCGGTTTCCGCCGATCAACGTGTTCGAAAGCGTGGCCGATCCCGCGGACCTCGAGGCCGTGTTCCAGGTCGAGTCGCTGACCAACCCGCGCCTGCGCGAGGAGGCGGGCGAACTGCATCTGGTTGCGCCGGCGGACCGGATGAGCGGCCCGGGCACGACACCGATCATGGCGGCATTTACCCATCTCAACCCGAATGGCAGCCGCTTCAGCGATGGCAGCTTCGGTATCTACTATGCGGCGCGCGCGGAGCGTACTGCCATTTTCGAGACGGTCTATCACCAGGCCCTGTACCTGGCCGATGCCGACGATCCGCCGATGGAACTGGACATGCGCGTCTACTGCGCCGATCTGTGTGGCGATTTCCACGACATCCGCGGCCTGCGCGAGACCCATCCCGAATGGTACGACGCTGACAGCTACGCCGGGTCACAGCCGCTCGGCTCGTTGCTGCGAAGCCGCAGCGCCTGGGGCATTCTGTATGAGAGCGTGCGCCATCGGGGCGGCGAGTGCGTGGCGGCGCTGCGTCCGCCGGTTCTGTCCCCGTGCCGCCAGGGCAAGCACCTGTCCTATGTCTGGGACGGCAGCCGCATCACTCATGTCTACAGCAAGGATTTGTACCTCACGCTGTGAATCCGCCAGCGGTATGCAGCATTCGGGCTACGTGATCGGCAGCATCACGACCGTCCGGTAGGCCGGCCGCTCGGTCAGCCGCTCGTACCACGCCCGTACGTGGGGCAGATCGGGACGCTCGATGTCCATGTTCAGCCAGCGGTAGGCGGCGCACCCGAGCGGGATGTCACCCATGTTGAAGTGATCGCCGCCGATGAACTGACGGTCTTTCAGATGATCGTCGAGGATACGCATGCTCTGGTTGGTGCTGTCGAGCGAGCGGGCGATGGCGGCGTTGTCGCGCTTGGCGGGCGGGGTGCGCACCAGGCCCAGAAAAACCACCCGAAAAGGCGGCCACAGGGTACTGAGCTGCCAGTCCATCCAGCGGTCGGCATCGGCGCGCTGGTGTGCGTCGTCCGGCCACAGGCTGCCGCGGCCGTGACGCTCGGCGAGGTAACGCACAATGGCGTTTGACTCCCACAGCACGAGGCCGTCATCTTCCACTACCGGAATCAGGCTGTTCGGGTTGCGCTGCCGGAATTCGGGCGAGTCCAGCCCGCCGAACGGTCCGCCGGCATCCACCCGGGAGAAGGGTATTGACAGTTCCTCGCAACACCACAGCACCTTTTGCACGTTGATCGAGTTGTTCCGTCCCCATATCTTGAGCACTTCTGCCTCCGGATTGCCGCGTTGACCGTTGAACTTCGTCAGTGTACGCCGCTTTCGGGTTTGCCGAAATCGCCACGCGCGCGGGTAGAATAGCGGTCATGAAAACGCTCGATATCACTTTGCGGGAGCGCCTGGGCGAAGGGGGCGTGATAGACGACCCGCTGGCCATGGCGCCGTTTCTTGAAGAGCGGCGCGGGCGCTACACGGACGGGCGCGCGCGCCTTGTCGCCTGTCCGGCCAGTACCGCGGAAGTCGTCGCGGTGGTGCAGGCCTGCCGCGAGGCAGGTGCCCCGATCGTGTCGCAGTCAGGCAATACGGGGCTGGTGGGGGGTGCCGCCGCGCATGCTCGTGGCGATGAGGTGATCCTGAGCCTGCGGCGCATGAACCGGGTGCGCGCCCTGGATGCGGCCAATTTCACCATGACGGTCGAAGCCGGCTGCGTGCTGGAGGATGTGCAGCGGGCGGCGCTCGCTGCGGACCGCTACTTTCCGCTCGGCCTGGCTTCGCAGGCCGAGGCCCGGATCGGCGGCAATCTGGCGACCAACGCCGGCGGCATCAACGTGTTGCATTACGGCAGTGCGCGTGACCTGGCCCTGGGCCTGGAAGTTGTTCTGGCCGATGGCTCCGTCTGGGACGGACTCCGCGGGCTGCGCAAGGACAACAGTGGCTACAATCTGCGCGATCTGTTCATCGGCTCCGAGGGGACCCTGGGTATCATCACGGCGGCCGTGGTCAAGCTGTTTCCGCGCCCGGCGCAGGTGTGCACGGCGTTGCTGGCGCTGCCGGATGCCCGGTCCGCGGTAGTGATGCTGGAGAAGTTGCGCGCCGCCAGCGCCGATCGCATGACCAGCTGCGAGCTGATGTCGCAGCGGGCGTTCGACTTTGCCTGCCGGCATGGCGAAGGCTGCCGCAGTCCGTTTTCGCGAGCGTATCCCTGGTACCTGCTGGTGGAGTGCACCACGACCCGCGAAGGCGACGAGCTGGGCCGGGCGCTGGCCGCTGCGCTCGATGAGGCGCGCGCCTCCGGGGTGGTCCTCGATGTCAGCGTCGCCGAAGATGCGGCGGCGGGCGCAGCACTGTGGCGCATACGCAAGAGCATTCCGCGTGCCCAGGGCCTGGAAGGTGGCAGCATCAAGCACGACGTCAGCGTACCGGTGTCGGCCATTCCAGAATTCATGCGCGAGGCGAGCGAACGGGTGCAAGCTGCGGTGCCGGGGGTGCGGGTGTGCGCATTCGGGCACGTTGGCGACGGCAACATCCACTTCAATCTTTCGCAGCCGCACGGCATGGGGACCGAGGCTTTCATGGCACGGTGGGACGAGTGCAATCGCATCGTGCACGATCTGGCGATGGCAATGGGCGGCTCATTTGCGGCCGAGCACGGGATCGGCCGGCTGAAACCGGAAGCGGTGGCGCACTACAAATCGCCGGTCGAGGTGCGGTTGATGCGCGCGGTCAAACAGGCGCTGGATCCGGACGACCTGCTCAATCCCGGCAAGGTCGTGCCGCCGCCTGTCACTCCGTAGCGTCCGCCGAGGGCATTGCGGGCGTGTCACGAGGCGCGATTAACCATCGCGAAGCGGAGCCTCTACCCGCGGAATTCACACCCGCGGGCCCGGGCCACAGTTCCGCCTGGGGCGGGAGGCTCGCTCTCAGCCAACGGCCACTTCGGGATATTCCGCCGCCCGCACGCCGGCGCGTTCCACCACACCATGCAGCCGTGTGCCCGGCAGCAAGGTATTGTAGATCGTGCTCCGCTTGCGCACGTTGGTATGCAGAAGTGCGAGCCGGCGGTCGCTCTCGTCGGTTTCGATGGTCAGCACATATTCAATGGCCGCGATGCGCGGCGGTGTGTCAGTGCGCTGCGCGTGGACCTCTACATGGGCCTCGCGGAACTCGAAGCTGATCTGCTGCGCAACGCGTTCCAGGTTTCTCAGAATGGAGGCGGCCAGGGCGGTCAGCAGCAGTTCGCTCGGGTTCAGAGCGTCTTCGCGCCCGCGCGCAGCGGTATCCAGCGGTATTGTCACGGAGCGGCATGTGGCGGCGCCGCTTCGGGCATCCGTGCGGCGCGCTTCGATTCCATACTGCAACATGGCGGTTATCCTCTCGAACGGCCGTCAATACGGCTGTTACTTGGGCAATGCGCCGGCGTATAAGTGCCGGCGACTTCCCGGGATTCGTCGAGGT